>SVPF01000013.1 GCA_015066005.1 Oscillospiraceae bacterium | reverse complement strand
AAATAAGAAAGAATAAAGAATAAAATCGGTGTCGGCTTTGCCGACGGATTTATATATTGTGCCGTAGGCACACATTTTTTATTATTTATTATTTTTTCTTTATTCTTTTTTCTTTTGGGCGTTAGCTCGATAAACCCCAATTTGCATATGTTATAGATTTTTTAAAAAATGTGTGTTATAATGAGCGTAAGGGTTATTAAGGAGGATATTATAGGCATATTCTTAGTTTTTGGAATTATTGTAATTTTATACTTAATTGATAAAGCATTAATGGCCATAACCGCCATTATAATGGCAAATTATATTATGACTGCGAATCAGGCGCAACCGATTTAAAGGTAAAATTAAAATAACTTTTTTATATTGCTATTAAAAAATATTGTGATTTAATAATTATTAAAAGGAGAAAAATTATGGAAGCAATTAGAAATAAAATTGGTTTTATTTGTGATATGGACGGCGTTATCTACCACGGTAACCGTATTTTAGACGGTGTACCTGAATTTATAAACTGGCTTCAGGCAAACAATAAAAAGTTTGTTTTTTTAACCAACAGTCCCGAAAGAACACCACACGAGCTTAGTATGAAATTGGAAAGAATGGGACTTTCGGTTTCGGCTGACCATTTTTACACCAGCGCTATGGCAACGGCAGCGTTTTTGGCAGGTCAAAAGCCTGATGCCACCGCTTATGTTATAGGTGAAGCCGCTTTAACAAAGGCTTTATATGATAAAGGTATTTATATGAATGATGTTAACCCCGACTATGTTATTGTGGGTGAAACCCGCACCTACAGCTTTGAAAAAATTGAAAAGGCTGTAAATTTGGTGCTTAAGGGCGCAAAGCTTATCGGGACCAACCCCGACATTACCGGCCCTACCGAAAAGGGCATTATGCCTGCAACAGGTTCGCTTATTTCCCCAATTGAAATTGCGACAGGCAAAAAGGCTTATTTTGTTGGTAAGCCAAACCCACTAATGCTTCGCCACGGTCTTAAAAAGCTTGACTGTCACAGTCAGGACATCGCCTTTGTCGGTGATAGAATGGATACCGATATTATTGCGGGTATTGAATCTAACGTTGATACCGTTTTGGTGCTTTCCGGCGTTACCGCCATTCAGGATATTGACCTTTATCCCTACCGCCCAAAGTATATTTTAAACGGCGTTGGCGATATTGTGAATGACACTAAAATAAACCTGGGCAAATTAAACTGGTAATTTTAAGTGTGTGAAAATTTTTAATGGCCTTTTAAAAAATCAAGCCAAGACATTTTTTGTCTTGGCTTTTATGCTTAATTATCAAGCTTTACAACAGGTGAATCGCCGACAACCTCAATCGAAACCGAGCTTTTTTTGTGTGGGTGAAGATTAACCGGGCAAATAAGCTCGGGGTCGTTACGAAATTCCATCGGGCTTCTTTGGGTGTATTGAGCAAACACTCTATTAAATGTGCGAATATTTTGAAAGCCACAGTCAAATGCGATGTCGCTTATGGATTTATCGGTTTCCTGAAGCATTTTTATCGCGGTGTCAATACGCAGCAAATTGCGGTATTTTACAAAATTTAAACCGACGTATTTTTTAAATACGCGGGAAAAATAACCCGATTCAATATTGACGCTTGCCGACACCTCTTCAAGTGTAAGCTCTTCTGAAAGGTGTGCTTCCATATAGCTTAAGGCTTCAGAAATAAAGGGAGAATTTTTAACCGAAAGAACTGCATCTGATAAAGCGACGGGAAAATGGCGCTGAAGTTTATATAAATAGGTTTTAAGTGTGTTTTGCACTACCTTTTCATAAAAGGAATCCTTTTGGTTAAGCTCAAGTGAAATTTCCGAAAAAAGCTTTTCGGTGGCATATAACATACCGCATTTCGCAAGCTTTTCGGCGGTATAATGCTGTGTTGTAAGCTGTAATGGCGCCGCGCGGCTTTGAACTAGGGCAGGGTTAAAAAGCATAAATTCTAAAACGTTTTTTGCCCCAAGCGAATCACTGAAATGAATGCTTCCGCTTTGACACAAGAGAAGGTCACCTTCATTTAGCGAAAATTCCTGATTGTTCACAGTAATATTAGAGGTGCCGGACCGCACTCTTATAAGCTCTACCTCGGTATGCTGGTGTGCCAAAAAGGTCATATTTTTATATGCCGAATGCCACACCTCAAAATTATTCTGGTATTGTCGGATTTCTTGAATTGTCAAAATAATCACCTCAAACGCAGTATAACATAAAAAACAAAAAATGTCCATCAATAGTTGCATAATGGCGAGACAAATTTAAAAAAATATGGTATATTTGAATAAAATAGAATGAGAGGAGTGGCTTTAAAATGAAAAAACCTCCTAAAATATTGGTTGTGGGCAGCTTTGTAATGGATTTGATTTGTTCTGCAAAGCGCTTCCCAAACAGCGGCGAAACGGTATTCGGTACGAACTTTTCCACCGCACCGGGCGGAAAGGGCGCAAATCAGGCCGTACAGGCAGCACGTCTTGGCGCAAAGGTGTCAATGGTGGGTAAATTGGGCCGTGATGATTTTGGTCGCCAAATTTTGCGCTCATTGGAGGATTCCTTTGTTGACACAAGCAATGTGTTGTTTTCCGACACCTGCTCTACAGCGGTGGGCAACATTCAGCTTGAGGTTACTGAAAACGGCACTGCTAATCGAATCATGGTAATTCCCGGTGCGAATATGGATATATCGGTAGAGGAGATTGAATTTTTAAGTAAAATAATTTCCAAATATGATATGGTTATTTTACAGCTTGAAATTCCTATGGAAATAAATGTCGCTGTAGCAAAGCTTGCTTATGAAAACGGTGTTCCCGTAATGCTTAATTCAGCACCGTCGGCACCCCTTCCTGACGAATTACTTAATTGTATCACATATATATCCCCTAACGAGCATGAAGCTTCGGATATGACGGGGATTGCCGTTAAGGATATTTCCTCGGCAAAGGCGGCAACAGAGGTTTTACTTTCAAAGGGTGTTAAGAACGTGCTTATTACAATGGGTAAGCAGGGCGCAGTTTTTGCAAATGAAGATGGCTTTTGGTCAAGTCCTTGTGTTGATTTTGGCGTAACGGTTGACCCCACAGCCGCGGGTGACAGCTTTGTCGGCGCTTTTTGTACCGCTGTTTGCCTTGGCGACACGGTAGAACAGGCACTTTTGTTTGCTAACCATACAGCAGGTATTACCGTTTCGCGTATGGGCGCACAACCAAGTCTTCCCACAATGTCGGACGTTGTGGCCTTTATGCGACAAAACAAGCACGATATTTCAAATTACATATAAATTAAAATAGGAGGAGCGAATATGAAAAAATTATTGGCAATTTTGTGTACGGTAGCATTGGTTGCTACCTGCTGTGCAGTTTCCTTCACGGCACTTGCAAATGAAACTGCTACAACTTCCCCCGCGCTTTATAATTTTACCACTAAAGCCGAAACTGACAAATGGGTTGGCCTTAGAATACTTGAATTTAACGGTAACACCAAATTCGAGTATGACGCCGAACAGCAAGCTCTTAAGGTTTCACCTAAAGACCTTACAAAAAATAAGGCTTGTCAGTTTACAATGGGTATGGCTAACAAAACTACAAACGTGGCTGATTACCCTGTAATCGCATTTAAGGTTAAGGCAAACAACCGCAACCGTAATACCTGCGGTATTTGGCCAGGAACCAAAAACAGCGGTCAGTCAAGTATTTATTCCAGCGGTGACGTTTGCACATCCTACAACCGTACAGGTACTTGGGAATTAATTATATATGACGGTACAAATTCTGACAGAGCAGGATACAAGGGTCAATGGGACAGTATTATTGTTCGCTTAATGGCTGATGCCGATGTCCCGAATGATACCGATTATACCTGGATACAATGGGCAGGCGTATTTAAGTCTGTTGATGAGGTTTACGCTTATGACACCTCAATGGCACCGTCACCCTTTTTCTATGATTTTAGCGATAAGACCGATGCCGAAAAGCTTATGGCTGATGGCAGACTTGTCAACGATGCCGGCACAACCATTGCTTACGACGCAACCGAAGGTGCAGCTAAAATAACCTCAACAGGTACAAACGCTAACCGTTTCAGAATTCCCACAGGCGGTAACAAGGAAGCTACAGTTGCAAAATACCCTGTAATCGCTATGAAGGTTAAATTTTCTAATCCAAGCCTTAACTTTGGCGGTATTGCTGCGGGCTGTGACCACGGCTTAGGCGGTAGCATTTACGGAAGCGGCTATGTTGCTTCGGATATTACCGAAACGGGCGACTGGCAATTGATTGTATTTGATGGCTCAAGTATAAATAATGCAAAATACGGTGGCACCTGGAATACCTTACTTGGCGCTTTAGCGCCCAATGGCACGACACCCACTACTAAAGACTGTATGTGGATACAATGGGCAGGTGTTTTCCAAACAGTTGAGGAGGCCTGCGCTTACGGTGAAACCGAATCCCCCTTCCTTTATAATTTCAGCGATGCTGATGATGCCGCAGCCTACATTAAAAACGGTAAAATCGGTGCAGGCGACTGCAAAAATACCGCAGTTGCTTATGATGCAACCGAAGGTGCAATTAAAATTTCTCCTAAAGACTTAACTGCTGTTGATGCCGCACGATTTGAAATTCGTTCAAACAATGCAGGTATTGAGGTTAAGGAATACCCCGTAATTGCAATTAAAATTAAAACTAAAAATACAACCCGTCCATTTGGCGGCATTTGGCCGGGTACTTATAACAACGGTTCGACAAGTAAATACAAGGCAAAGGATGTTTGCCAGACCTATAGCCGTACAGGTGACTGGGAATTGTTGCTTTATGATGGAAGCAAAACTACCGACCAATATTATTCGGGTCAATGGTATGGTATGATTGTTCGCCTTATGTCAAATAACCTTACTCCCACCGAAAACGATGTTTGTTGGGTAGAATGGGCAGGCGCATTTAAGACAACTGCCGAAGCCGAACAGTATTATATTAAGTCCTTCGGTCTTGACGGTGCCGAAACATCTGAAATAGGTGACGGTAGCGGCAAGGAAGACCCGTCGGAGTTTTTCTATAACTTCAGTGACCTTAGCGAAACCGTAAGCCTTATTAAAGGTACAGGCGGTGTACACCTTTTACATAATGGCGGCGGCGCTAATACAGTGTTCTCCTACGACCCCTTAAAGCGTGCGCTTAAGGTATCTCCTCAGGACTTTACAAAAGGTACAGCCGGACGATTTGCTTTTGAAGCCGACAACAAGACAACTAACACAGCGGATTATCCGATATATGCACTTAAAATTAAGGTTAATACCGCAAATCAAGGCTTTGCAGGTATTTGGGCGGGTACACAAAATAACGGTGCTAACAGAACATATGACGGACCCGACCTTTTGAATCGAACCACTCACGCAACAACAGGTGATTGGCAGCTTATTATTCTTGATAATACAGGCAATAAAGGCTTTAAGGGACAGTGGAAGTCGGCACTTTTCCGCTTGCTTAGTGATGCTGAATTAGCGGCTAAGACCGATGCTTGTTGGGTACAATGGGCAGGCGCATTTAAGACGATTGATGATGTTTATGCTTATGCCGATATGCAAAAGCCTGCGGATGATGGTAATGATAAGCCCGTATTCTTTTACGATTTTACAAATAAGATTGATACAAATGCGTGGCTTGGCAATAAAATAATATTTGCCGAAGGCGGCAGTAATACAACCCTTTCTTATGACGAAACCGAAAAGGCTTTAAAGCTTGGTACGGCAGACACAAAGAATAAAAAAGCAGGCCGTGTTTCAATCCTTGCAAACGGTACAGCATCGGTAAAGGAATATCCCGTTATGGCGGTTATGGTTAAGCTTAACAACCCTGACCGTGCACTTGGCGGTTTATTGCCGGGTACTGACCGTCCCGATGGCGGAAGCAAGTTTATGATTTCAAATGTGCTTAAAACTTATAAGCACAACAACGAATGGCAGCTTTTGGTATTTGACGGCACTAAGTTTGATAATAAGTATTACACAGGCAATTGGGACGGCTTCTTGCTACGACTTTTAGGTGAAAATGCAATTCCTACTGCGAAGGATTACTGCTTTATTAAATGGGCAGGCGCATTTAAAACCGCTAAGGATGCTTACGCTTATGCAGGTATGGAAGTACCTCCCGAATATGTTGACCCCAACCCCTCGCCCTTCTTCTACAACTTTACCGAAGCTTTCAATACAACCGGATGGATTGAAAACGGTGACGTATCGGCTGACGGAAACTCTAACACAAAGGTTTCTTACGATAAAGGCGAAAAGGCGTTAAAGGTAGAGCCTAAGAATTACAAGGATAAAAATGCAGGCGTTGTTGCAATGTATGCACGAGGTGAAGCAATTAATGTTGCTGATTATCCTGTATTTGCTATGAAGATTAAGACCAAGAATGTTTCTTCTGTTCTTAATTCGGTTTGGGCGGGTACAAATTCTAAGTATCCTACAAAATTCCGTGTACAGCTTCCAATTGAACAGTACAACGCTACTGATGAATGGCAGTATATGGTAATTGATGCCACAGGCTATGAAGCTTATGATGATGCTTACACAGGCACTTGGTTTGGTTTAATTACCAAGCTTATGGATATTAATACCGTTCCTACTAAGGATGATGTATTCTACATTCAGTGGGCAGGCGTATTTGCAACTGCTGATGAAGCTTACGCTTATGCAGGTATTGAAAATCCCAAGAAAAACACCTCGTCCGACCCTGACGGCAAGGCTCCCACAAAGTTCTTCTGGGATCTTACAAAGGGTGAAGTAATCAATAACCATGTTTCAGCTGCGGGTGATACCAAGTTTGAATATGACTTTGCCGCTAACGCTATGAAGGTAACCGTTACCGACACTAACGGTGACGGCGCAGTTACCGCCACACCGGGTCGTATTGTTTTGGGTGATAAGATACCCGTTAATGCCGAGCTTAAGGCTACCGATTATCCCTTTATCGCTTTGCGAGTTAAGCTTTCAAAGGATAGCCTTACAGGCGGTTGGGCACATTACCGCACAACCTATTCAATTGAAAAATATCTTGCTGAGGATATTGATGCCGCCGACTGTCAGGTTAAGCTTCTTGGCTATAACCCCACAAGCGAATGGCAAACAATTATTATTGACTGTACTGCTGACCCCACCGCCGCATTCTTCTTCGACGGCAATTGGAGTGCTTTAAAGCTTGACTTTATTTCTGAAGCAACCGCGCAGGAGGGTGACACCGTTTATGTTAAATGGGCTGGCGCTTTCAAGAGCGAAAAGGATATTGAGGATTATGTTAAGCTTACCGAAGGCAACGATGATGAGGCTGAAAAGAATGATGCTGCTGACGGTAAGGAAAAAGGCAAATTGTCCGGCATAGTTATTGCAATTATTGTAGTTGCGGCTGTTTTGGTTATAGCAGGCGGCGCAGTAGCGGGCGTAATTATCTTTAAGAAAAAGCGTTCTTAAAAGCAATAACCTTTAAAAATAATAAGGAAAAGCAGGGTAAAGCCTTGCTTTTCCAAAATTATAAAAAATAAATGATAGGAGCTTTAATATGAAACGAATACTTTCATTGGCTTTAGTTATGTGCTTGGTAGCTTGTGTTTTTGCAGGCTGCGGCGGCGGTTCGGGTAACGGCGGAAGCACTGCGGCTTATACCGACAAGCCCGTAACCTACACCCTGTTCTTAAAGGAACACGTATATCAACCCATTAAAACCGACGCTATGAAGTGGAACCTTATTACCGAAAAAACAGGTGTTACACTTGATGTTGATATCGGCGTAGGTACCGAAGCGCAAACCAAGCTTGCAGCGGCAAACGCATCGGGTCAAATGTATGACATTACAATGCTTACCCATGCCGAGCTTCAAACCTTTAACAGCGCTTTGTTTATGGACCTTACTAATGTTATGGAAAAGAAAACCCCTAACTATTGGAAGCTTACAAAGGATATTGAAGGTCTTGAATCCACAAAGGTTGACGGAAAATACTTAGGCTTTGGTTTACACCATATTGATTATCCCGATACTCCCGTACAGCTTGCTATTCGTTATGATACACTTGATAACCATAACCTTAAGGCACCTAAAACCTGGGATGAATGGTTTGAAACAATGAAAAAGCTTAAGAAGCTTTATCCTAACAGCACACCCTTTGCAACCCGTTCAGGTAGCTTTTTGCTTGAATACTGGACACAGGCTTTAGGTATGAATTACCTTATCCATTATGATGAGGATTCTAAAAAGTATGTTTGCGGTGTTATGGAGGAAGAATTCCGTACCGTATTACAGTTTATGATAAGAACCTATAACGAAGGTATTCTTGATCCTAAGTTTGATATGTCAGATTCCAGCAGCTTTGAAAAGAAGGTACAGGCAGGTAACGTATTCTTCTGGATGGACAACGGCGTGCTTGCAAGCATGCAAACCGAACAGTTAAGAAAAACTAACCCCTATGCAACCATCAACTCCTTACCGCTTATGACCAACTCGTTTGGTAAAAAGGAAGGTCTTGCTTGGACACAGCTTACTAACTATGCTACCCAGTACTGCCTCAGCGCAAAGGCAAAATATCCTGACAGACTTTTAGAATTTATGGACTGGTGCTATTCTGAAGAAGCTATGCTTATCAACACCTACGGTAAGCTTGATGAAACCTACAAGCTTGATAAGGACGGCAATCCCTATGTTCCCAAAACAGTTTGGAAGAAGTACGAAAAGGCTGCACAGCCCAACTATCAGTGGATGTCTGACTTAGGTCTCGGTCAGCTTTGCTTCGCACCCTTCTATGACAATATGGGTGTTGTTTGGGAAGATTATGAGGTTGACGAGTTAGATAAGAAATACGCTAACATTTACGATAAGGACCTTGAAGCAGGTAACTTTACCGCTAAGCGTGACACCAAGCCTGATATCGGTACTGAAAAAATCAGCCGTTACGATACTATAAACACCTATGCTAAGCAGCAGGTTATTAAGTTCGTTAAGGGCACACGCAGTCTTACCGAATTTGACAGCTTCTTAGCCGAAATGAAAAAGCTTGGCGTGGAAGATTTACTTAAGGAATGTAATTCTTAAATTTAATGCCGATACGGCGCAAGCGCGCTGTATCGGCTAAAAAGAAGGGTGAAAATAATGAAGCGAAGCGACTTTAAACGCACCGCTGTAAGAATTGCCGCTTTACTTTTGGCAGTTGCTACTCTTGCAGGCTGTGGCGGCACCTCTTCAGGCTCAAACGGTGATGATCCGTCGGATACACCTTCAGGCTCAACCGTGACCTACGACCCTGAAAAATGGAAGGACACCTTCCCCGTTACACCTGCACTTTCTATACAGCAGTCAGCCGCAAAGGTTGATAACTCTAAGGCACTTAAAAACAGTAAAAAAATTGCTTCCGAAAAGGTAGTAGTTTCTGATTTTGAACCTGAAAACGGCTTTAAGCATCAGCCGGGTTTTGCTTACTTTAAGGGTAAGTTTTATGCTGCTTGGGGTCAGGCCGCTAAGGATGAGGATTCCCCCGGTCAAAGCATTGTAGTTTCCAGCTCGTCTGATTTTAAAAATTGGAGCAAGCCCGTGGTTGTTGGTCCTTCTATTGACGGCGGATTTGGTATGACGGCAAATCAGGGCGGATTTTTCGTTTCCACCCCTAATAAGCTTTACTACTATTACCGTGAATGTCATTTTGGACCTGATAATTTCCGCTCTGACGGTACGTGGATTCCGCAAATAATCAAGTACTATAAATATGTATCCAAGGTTACCTCTACTACTGATGGTAAAACATGGACTACCCCATCAGTTATTTCGATTGCAGCTAACGAATCACCTAAAATGTCCCTTACAGGAAGATATTTTGCGGGTGCAGGTACAGGGGTTATAAGGTCTGATGATATTGGTGCTGTTAATTGGAAATGGGGCGGCCTTACTTCTGCACAGGAACAGTCCGGATTTGATCGTGGCGCCAACATTTTACAGGAGGCTTCTTGGTATCAGACCGATGATTACGTTATCCATGTTATGATACGCAGTAATACTAATAGAATTTGGATGACCGAAAGCTATGACAACGGTGAAACCTTTACCGATGTTTACCCGACAAACTTTGCTACCGAAGCTACAATGGCTAATTTCGGTCGCTTGCCTGACGGTCGTTTCTATTTTGTAGGTACTTCACGTTTTGGCTCTAACCGCTATCCGTTAGTGCTTCAAATTTCCGATGACGGCTATAACTGGGACCGTGAATACATACTTCGCGATGAAAAGTATGAGCTTCAGCAAAGCGGTTGGGCTAAGGATGGCTATTACGCTTATCCTGAAGTTTTAATTCAAGATGATTATATGTATATTTTCTACTCCAAGCAAAAGGAAGTAATGGAGTTAACTCGTGTTAAATTAAGCGATATTGTCTGAAAGGGTGAAATTTTATGTTCGCAAGTTGGGAAAGGTGTTCTATAATAAGACGCCTGACCGCAGTATGCTGTGCGGCTGTAATGCTAATATCTACTGTGGTGATTTCCGCCTCGGCGGATGGCTCCAATGCGGCAAATGGCGTTAGCGGTGCGGAATCGTTAAGTGGTGATGGCACCCGTGCGCCCTTTCTTTCAGAGGTTTTAAAAGAAAACCCTTATGTTTTGGGTAAGGATACTGTTGTTTTATCAGCTGCGGATGCCACCGCAGCTGATGGCATCACCCTTAGGGCTGATATTAACGGCAATACTGAAAAAGCCATTGTGTCGGATGCCAAAACAGGTGATATACAGTGGAAATTCACCCTTAATACTGACGGCTGGTATATAATCAAGGCCGACTACACAATTTTAGAAGCTTCGGGCAGCAAGGCGGTGCGTTCACTGCTTATTGATGGCAAGGTGCCCTGCTTCGAAGCGGATACTATTCCTTTTTATCATTTGTTTGAAGATAACGGAGAGGTGCGCGTAAACAGCATTGGCGATGAGGTGCGCCCCTCTGTTCAGGTTATAGAATGCTGGCAGTCACAGTACCTTCGTGACAGCGGCGGTTATTATACCACACCGCTTATTTTCCCATTAAAAGCGGGAACACACACACTTACCTTAAGCTACGCCTCGCAGGACGTGGCAATTTCTAAGCTAACGGTCGAACCGTACAAGCCTGTCGGCACTTATGATGAGATTTCGGCTACATATCCGAAATCTAACACAAACGAACAGCTTCTTACCTTTCAGGCGGAAGAAGCAATGAAAAACCGCAACGATGCAACAATACGCCTTGAAAGTGACGGCGACCCCGAAACCAAGCCCATAGCCTATGGTTACCGTGTATTTAACACTGTTGGCGGCTACCGTTGGCGCCAAGGCAACCAAGCGGTTACCTATGAATTTAAGGTTAAAAAATCGGGCCTGTACCGAATTGCATTTCGTGTAAAACAGTCCTGGAATGACGGTCTTCCGTCTTATCGCACCGTTGAAATTGACGGTAAAATTCCCTTTGCCGAGCTTGAATCAATTTGCTTTGATTACAGCACCGAATGGCAAACCGTTACCTTGGGGGATGAAAAGGGTGATTATCTTTTCTACCTTGAGGAAGGCACCCACACAATGACTATGACGGTCACTATGGGTGAGCTTACCGATATATTACATACACTTTACGATGATATGACCATTTTGTCGGAAATGCTGCTTGATATTACAAAATTAACAGGCAACAAGCCCGACCCCAACTACGACTATCAATTTTTCAAATTCATTCCCAATTTGGAAGGCGATATGAACCGCCTTATAGATGATTTGCAGCAGCAGTATGACCGCATTTATGCTATTTCGGGCAAATCAACAAGTATGGGCAGTAATTTGATATCTATTATACAGCAGTTGAAAAGAATGCGGGATAATCCCTTTTCAATTGCAAAAAAATATTCCCAGCTTACACAGGCACAAACAAATCTTGGCTCGTGGTATCTTGAACTGCAGTCACAGCCCTTACTTATTGATGAATTTTCAGTTGCCACAAGTGATGTTAAAATACCTATAAGAAAATCTAACTTTCTCCAAAAGCTTCGCAGTACAATTAAAAATTTCCTTATTTCCTTTATTAAGGATTATAACAATGTTGGCGGCATGTTAGACGATGAAACCGTAATTACCGAAACAATTGATGTTTGGATTGCCCGCGGTAATGAATGGGCTGAAATTATTAAGGAAATGGCCGATGAAAGCTTTACACCAAAAACAGGCATTCTTGTTAATGTAAACGTTGTTCCGGCTTCTCAGCTTAACGCAGGTAGCGCCAATGTGCTTATGCTTTCTATGACATCGGGTACAGCGCCTGATGTTGCAATGGGTGTGGCTTCGGGCTCGCCTGTTGAATTTGCAATTCGTGATGCGGCTGTAGACCTTACACAGTTTACCGATTATAAGGAAGTTGCTTCACGCTTTGTTCCGCAAATCATCACACCCTTTACTTACGAGGGTGGGGTTTACGCAATGCCTGAAACCATGAACTTCAGCTGTCTTTTCTACCGTTCGGACGTTATTGAAAAGTATGGCATTACTTTACCTAATACAAGACAGGAATTGTACGATTATACACTTCCGCAGTTGTTTGAAAACGGTCTTTCATATTATCAAAATGCCGATTTCACACAATTTTTATATCAATACGGCGGCGCTTATTACAGTGAGGATGGTTACACCTCGGCACTAGACAGTCCGCAGGCATATCTTGCCTTCCGTGAATATACCGAAATGTTCACACACTATAGCTCGCCCGTAAGCGCAAACTTCTTTAACCGCTTCCGCACGGGTGAAATGCCTATTGGTGTGGGCAACTATTCACTCTACATTCAGCTTTCAACCTCCGCGCCCGAGCTTATCGGTAAGTGGGCAATTGCACCGCTTCCCGGTATTAAGCAGGAGGACGGCACCATTAACCGTTCCTGCGGTGGTATTGCGGGCGAATGCGATATGATTCTTAAAAACGACCGCGACCCCAAATATAAGGCCGGTTGGGAATTCCTTAAGTGGTGGAGTCAGGAAAACACCCAAAAGGATTACGCAAGGGAAATGGAAGCCCTTGTCGGTGTAGAAGCCCGTTGGAATACTGCAAACGTTAATGCCTTTATGTCGCTTGATTGGAACAGGGGCGACCTTGAAGTAATTCAAGAACAATGGAAATGGGCGCAGGAAACCCCTGTTGTGCTTGGCGGTTATTACACAGGCCGTTATGTTACCAACGCCTTTACCGACGTTGTTGTTGCGGGTGTTTTATCTCCTCGTGATGCTCTGGAAAACGCTGTTAAGGAAATTAACCGCGAGCTTCGCAACAAGCAGGATGAATATAATGTTAAAGCAAATAAAAAATAAAAGGAGGTTGCATACAAAATGAAAACAAAAGAAAATTTTGGCGCCGGTGCAGTACGGTTTATCCGTAAAAACTGGATAGGCTATGCAATGCAGCTTCCTTTTGCAATTTTGTTTACTGTATTTGTGCTTGCGCCTGCGGTTATTGCCATTGGCTTAAGCTTTACTGATTATAATATGTTCCAGCCCGCAAATTTTGTGGGCCTAAAAAATTACGAGCTTATGCTTGTAGACGATGCGGTTTTTTGGACGGCCGTTAAAAATACACTTATTTTTGCGGTTATTGTTGGCCCTGTCGGTTATTTAATGAGCTTTTTTGTCGCTTGGGTTTTAAATCAGCTTAAAATGCGTAATGCTTTTGCGTTGGCATTTTATGCGCCTTCAATTACCAGCGGTGTTGCTATGAGCTCGGTTTGGCTTTATTTCTTCTCATCCGACCAATACGGCTTAATAAACAACCTTCTTATAAGCGTTGGCTTTATTGACGACCCTATTTTGTGGACACAAAACCCAAAAACTATACTGCCTGTAATTATTATAATTTCGGTTTGGATGAGTATGGGTACGGGCTTTCTCGTATTTTTGGCAGGTCTTCAAAATGTGGACAAAACTCTTTACGAGGCGGGTGCAATTGATGGTGTTAAAAACCGTTTTCAAGAGCTTAAATATCTTACCCTGCCACAAATGAAGCCGCAGCTGCTTTTTGGTGCAATTACTGCGGTTACAAACGCCTTTGGCGCATTTGATGTGGCGGTTTCGGTTGCGGGACTGCCAAGCCCCAGCTATGCCGGTCACACAATAGTAGCCCACCTTTACGACTATGCATTTATTCGTTTCCAAATGGGTTACGCTTCGGCGGTAGCAACGGTATTATTCCTTGTGACCTTTATTGTAGGTCGTGTAGTTACTCGTGTCTTGAGCGAAAGTGAATAATGATGGAAAGACGGTAAAAGAAATGGCAACATTTAAAAGAAAACGCCCACTTTCCGCAGCGCGCTTGCGTTCAAAAGGCGCGTGGGCCGCGGTTTATATTCTTATGACATTAGTGGTTTGCTTTACTATGCTTCCCTTGGTATATTTGGTAAGCACAGCCTTTAAGCCACTCAGCGAATTATTTGTGTTTCCGCCGCAATTCTTTGTGCGAAACCCAACCCTAAAAAACTTTAGCGATTTGTTACTTTCAATGTCAAGCTCAGCAGTACCGTTTTCGCGCTATGTTTTTAACAGCGCGCTGGTTACTGCGGCAACGGTTGTAGGCACTATTTTTGTCAGTACGCTTGGTGCTTACGGTATGGTTAAGCACAACCCACCAGGCAGCAAGCTATGGTTTCAAATTATTTTGGCCGCACTTATGATTTCCCCCTATGTTACACAAATTCCACGCTATCTTATAATAAATTCGGTTGGTCTTATAAACAGCTACTGGGCGCTTATAATTCCTTCAATTGCAACTGCTTATAATTTCTTCCTTGTAAAGCAGTTTGTGGAACAAATTCCCAACACACTTATTGAAGCGGCACGAATTGACGGCTGTGGTGAAATGCGCATTTATGGGCAAATTATAATGCCCTTGCTTACACCTGCCTGGTCTACCCTTATGGTTTTCAGCTTTGTAAATTCGTGGAACGATTATTTTTCACCCCTTATTTATTTAAATGACCAAGCATTAAAAACACTTCCTCTCGCGCTTAATACAATTTCAGGTGGCTCGGCAACTATTGGTCGTGCAGGTGCGGTAGCGGCCGCAACCCTGCTTATGACCTTACCAACGGTTATATTATTTATGATTTCGCAAAAAAGAGTTATGCAAACTATGGTGCATTCGGGTATTAAGGGTTAATATGCCACTAATACAAATGCAACAGAAAGGAATTTCGGTATGAAAAAAAGAATTGGCTTAATTGCAATTTCGCTTTTAATATTTTCTTTACTGCTTTCAACCACTGTTTTTGCGCAGGAAAAGAATTATACAATAAATAACGGCGAAATTATAGCAATACCGGAAGTGTATGACTATTCGTACAGCATTAACACTGTCACACATAATAGCGGTGAAATTTCACACTTTAACCAACCGACCGACTTGTTTTTGGACGGTCAGGGCTATTTATATGTTGCGGATACAAAAAATAACCGTGTTGTAAAAATGACAACGGATGGCACCTTTGTGCAGGAAATTACCGAATTTAACGGCATTTCCTTTAACGAGCCGCAGGGTGTATTTGTGTCGGATACGGGCGATGTTTACATAAGTGACACGGGTAACTCCCGCATAGTGCAATTTAATGCTAAGGGAGAAACCGTTAGCAGCTACGGTATGCCCGAATCACCAATGCTTTCGGATGTTCAAACCTATTCGCCAACAAAAATAGGTATGTCGGCAACGGGCGCCGTGTATGTGCTTATGGGCGAAAATATTATGCTTTTGGACAGTCAGAACACCTTCCGCGGCTTTATCGGTCAGTCGGATATCGGCTTTGATTTTACCGACTGGCTTTTAAGAATAGTGGCTTCGGATGAGCAAAAGAAAAGCATTGAAAAGCGTAACGCCGACCCATATACAAACTTTTGTCTTGACAGCCGCGGTATGATTTACGCCGTTAGCCGTGACACGCAAGAAGGTCAGATTAAGGTTTTAAATACCGTCGGCAATAACATTTATAAAAAGGTTGGTACACTCGCTAACGACTGGCAGGTAATAAAACAATTGGTAAGCGGCTTTTTCAGCGGTAACATTCAGTCAAAAAGCTTTACCTACGGCGAAATTACCGAAGAGGGTATGCCCGCCATTTTTGCTGACATTTGTGTTGATAAAAACGGTATAGTAACCGTTATTGAAGCAAATACCTGCAAAATTTATCAGTACGATGCGCAGGGTAATTTACTTGCTGTATTCGGTGGTAAGGGCTCGAACCAGGGTGAATTTTATCTTCCGTCATCTATGGTTGTTGATAACGAGGGCCGCTTGTATGTTTTAGACCAAAGCTACGGCAATATTACCGTGCTTGAGCCTTCAAAATTTATTACCACCGTGCAAGAGGCAACGGTTGCTTATAACGAGGGTAAATATGATGAGGCCGACGCTTTGTGGAAGGCTGTGCTTGATATTGATGAAACCTACCCAATGACACACTTCGGTGCAGGTCTTACCGCAATGAAGGCGGGCGACTGGAAGAGTGCTATGGAGCATTTTAAGTATTCCGAGGACCGTGCTGAATATTCAAAGGCCTTTGCTGAAATGCGCTATGAAATTATTAAACAAAATTTTTGGCTTATAGCTCTTATTGTTGTTGCTTTTGCAGTAGCGTTAGTTGTTTTGTTAAGGGTTGTTATGCGCTCGTCAAAAACAGTTTTGGTTGATTTTGAGCTTGGCCGCAGACATACCCTTGGCTTTAAGGATAGCTTACTTTTTGGTATGAACATTTTAAATCATCCTGTTAGAACGCTTGAAGCCATAAAATATAACAGAGGTCGTATAAGTGTTGCAGTACCTGCAGTGCTTTTTGTGGTTGCCTTTGCAGTACGACTTTTCTTTATTTTTACGGTGCATTATCCCATGCAGGATATTGACCCCGATGAAATGAATTTATTCTTGGAATTTATAAAGCTTTTGCTTCCTGTTCTTACTTGGATTGGTGCGGTCTTCCTGATTTCTGCACAGTTTGACGGCGAATCTACCTTAAAGCAAAACTTTATTGCAGGCGGCTTTACCTTAATACCTTACATTTTGGTTACCCTTTTGGCCGATTTGCTTTCGCAAATTATGTGCTGGAACGAAACCGGCTTCTATGCGGTTTTGGTAAACGGTGTAACACTTTGGATGGTTTGGCTGCTTTATAAAGCGGTAAGGCACCTTAACGACTATACAATCGGTCACACACTGGCGGTTTGTCTTGTTACTTTAGTGGCCGTTGTGTTAATTTGGTTTGTTTGCTTGTTTGCATATTCGCTTATTGTATGCCTTGTTCAGCTTGTGCAGGATATTATTGTGGAAGCGCAGTTTATAATTTAGATACGGCATTTTTTCAGAAAGGATGGTTTTAAGGAATGTTTAAACGCCACATTCGTTATGTTGCTATAGGTTTGGCAGTTCTTTTGTTGGTATCGGTTATACCAATTCAGGCAATTGTATCAAACGGTAAGTCTAAGGCACCTACTGAAAGCGTATCCTATACCCCAATTGCTGAAACGGGAGAGGATTATGTCGAAATATGCCGCAATTCTTATTATTCATTATTGCTTCACCCTGTAACCAAGATATTTTGTATTGCTGATGCAAACACGGGCGAGCATTTATGGTTTTCGGGTATGACCGAGGAAAATTACGGCAATATGGAGGAGGTTTCAAACCTTTGGAAGTCGTATATGCAGTCGGTTTTGGCGGTTAACTATATCGCAAAGGATGCAACCCGAGCAAATAATATGAAAAGCTATTCGGCTGAAGGCTTTAACACTATAAAAATGTTTTCTTTTGAAAACGGTATCCGTTTTGAAGTTGACTTTAAGGTAATTTCGGTTACTATGGCGGTTGAAATTTGCTTGGAGGGCGAACGCATTATTGTTCGCGTGCCCTCTAAGGATATTAAGGAAAACGGCGATTTTGTTATAAAATCGGTAGATGTTTTGCCCTTTTTCAGTGCGGTGGCTAAGGCTAAAAATCCCGATGGATATATTGTTTATCCCGACGGTAACGGCGCTATCAGTTATTTTGATAAGGCTGATAATAAGCATGCCTATACACAGGCAATTTCGCTTGATATTTATGACACCTTAAGTCTTGAAACCACACTTGAGGAGGATAAGCCTGCAACGGCAATGCTTCCTATTTACGGTATTAAGAATAATAATTTAGGTGTAATGGCCGCAATTACCGAGGGTAGCGAAAGCGCCCGAATTAATGTAAGCACAGCGGTTTCCAATTCGGAAATTCCTGTTCATCACGCAGGCTTTGAAATGGTTTACCGTAATGAATATAAAATCTTTTTGTCAAGCATTACAGGTACTGTCAGCGGTGATGAAACTCAGGGCGTAAAGGTTGATGAGCAAATTTTACCTCTCGACCGCGAGGTTACCTTCTTCCTTTTGCGTGATGATAAGGCAAATTACAGCGGTATGGCAAATGCTTACCGCGAATATCTTATTGAAAATAAAATTTTAACAAAAAACAGCTCAACAATGGGGTTGTACCTTAATATGTTTATGGGCATGGAAAAAGAAAATGCCCTTATAAACCCCTTTGTTACAATGACCGACTTTGATTATGTTGAAAGCATTAGCAAAGGTCTTTTAAGGGATGGCGTACAAAATCTTCAGGTAAGACTTCGCGGCTGGGGCAAGGGCGGTTATGCCGCTGCGGCAAAATCCTTTAAGCCGGCCTCTCAGCTGGGTGGTAAAAACGGTCTTAAAAAGCTTTCAAATTTGGCAAAAAGCAATTCTGCATTTAACGTCAGCCTTGAGGTTGAATTGCTTGAATCGGTTAAAAACCGTTATGTTGCGGTAAAGGAATCAACCATGCCAATTACTAACGAGCTTGAGGACAATTATCTTTTATCACCTAAAATTTCCAAAAGCAAGCTTGATAGCGGTTTAAAGTCATTAAAGAAGTACGATTCAATTGAAATTGCATTAGCCTCTGTCGGAAGTCGCATTTATCCCGATTACAGTAAATCCCGTAAGGTTACCCGTACCGATACGGTTGCCTTGTGGCAAAAAATGGGCGAAAACAAAAAGGTTACGGCTGTTCAGGGCGGTAACTTGTATATGCTTTCAACCGTAAAGCATATTTATGATATTCCAATGAGTTGTTCTATGCAGCAAATGACCGACGAGGCAATACCCTGGTATTCAATGATAGTAAGTGGCAGTATTCCATTTACCACCACAGCAGGTAACCAGTCGGGCGATTTAGAACTTTTGTGCCTTCAGTGGATAGAATACGGCGCAATGCCTTACTTTGAATTGACCGAGCAAAGCCCCACAATGCTTACTGATACAAGCTATAACAAGCTGTTTTCAAGTCAGTTTGAAAAATGGGGTGCAAAGGCGCTTGAAATTTACAAGGATATGAGCTCTCGTCTTGAAAATGTTACAGGCAACGCAATGGTGAAGCACAACCGCATCAGCGCCGAGCTTGTTGAAATAACCTATGAAAACGGTTGCCGTGTTTTAATAAATTACGGCCAAACCGATACTGAAATTAACGGTAAGACTGTGCCCGCTAAAGATTATATTGTTTTAGCGGCATAGCCCTTCGGGAAAGGAGAAAAGCTTTCTTTTATGAAACAAATTAAAATTACAAGGCAAACAAAGGATAAGCTTATAGGCTTGTTTTACCTGGCACCCTTTTTGATAGGTATTTGTGTTTTCTTCCTGTTTCCTGTTATATCGTCGTTACTTTTAAGCTTTGGTGATTTAGACCCTTCAAAAACCGGCTTTTCAATTTTGCTTGAGGGCTTTAAGAATTATAAAAAGGCATTTTTTGAGGATGTTGTTTTTGTTCCAAGGCTGTTAGAGGTTATAAAATCGACCCTTATAAATTCGCCCTTAATAGTAATTTTTTCGCTTATTTTGGCAGTAATGCTCAGTAAAATTGATAAGGGCAAGGGCTTTTTCCGCGTGGCATTCATTTTACCCTTTGTGCTTGGCACAGGCGAGGTTATGTCACAGCTTTTAACACAGGGCGTTGACGAGCAAATAATTTCACTTGCCAACAGCAGCATAATACCTCGTGAGTGGTTACTTTATTTGGGTAGCAGTATTGTTGAGCTTTTGGATATGCTTTTCAGTTCAATAATTCGCCTTTTATGGCAAAGCAGTGTGCAAATAATTTTGTTTTTGTCGGCAATACTTGGCATTTCACCCGCTTTGTATGAATCGGCAAAAATCGACGGCGCAAATGCTTACGAAATTTTTTGGAAAATTACTCTACCAATGGTTTCGCCCATCTTATTGCTCAATTTGGTTTACACAATTATTGCATCCTTTACCGACAGCTCAAATAAGGTGCTTGAATATATTTCCGAGCAGACCATAAAATACGGTATGCACGGCTTTGCTTCGGCAATGGGTTGGGTTTATTTTGCCTTTGTATTGGTGCTTATTGGCTTGGTAATTTTAATAATCGGTCAATATGTTCGCCGCAATCAAGGATATGGGAGGTAAGCCGCAGTGAATATAAATAAACTACAAAAGTCCGGCATATCAGGGCACAGCCTGTGGCTTAAGCTTGCAAAGCTTTTACCAAAGCTGCTGTTATATGCTATAATGCTTGGCTTGGCATATATCTTCTTATATCCGTTTTTGTATATGGTTATAACCTCGGTTAAAAGCAATGCCGATTTAAATAACCCTCTTGTTATGTGGATACCCCGAAGCATACATATAAGTAATTATTCGCTTGCGGCCACCATAATGGATTATTGGAATAACCTTAAAAATACGGTTATTGTTACAGCAGTTTCAACACTTGGTCAGCTTATTTCCTGCTCAATGGCAGGGTATTCGTTGGCGCGCTATAAAAGCTTTGGTCACAAGTTTGCGTTTTTCTTTATGATTCTGGCAATGCTTGTACCGCCCCAAACAATAATCGTTCCGCAATATCTTTTATACGCCAATATGGGTTGGCTGAATTCTTATTTACCTCTTATAATCCCCTCATTCTTCGGCTTTGGTCTTAAGGGCGCTTTGTTTATTTACATTTTCCGCCAGTTCTTTTTAAGCCAGCCCCGTGAGCTTGAGGAAGCCGCCCGTGTTGACGGCTGCGGTTTTATACGCACATTTATTTACATTATTTTCCCCGTTGCCCGTTCAATATATATAGTTGTTCTGGTTTTGGCGCTTGTATGGCATTGGAGCGACTTTTTTGAACCCAGTATGTATATCAATAAAAGCGATATGGCAATGCTTTCAATGCGCTTGCAGGCCATTTCCGACACATTAAGGCTGTTTTCGGCCGATGTTTTGGAAAGCAATTACGGTGTAACCGACACAAACACCATCAACAATGCAGTTTTAATGGCGGGCACATTTATTGTTGTGCTTCCCGTACTGCTTATATATTCATTACTGCAAAAGCAGTTTATACAGGGTATTGAACGCTCGGGTCTTACCGGTGAATAAAAGGAGATTTTTGTTATGAAAAACACAGTAAACAGAGGTATTTATCCCGCAATGCTTACCCCACTTACTAAGGACAACAGGGTGGATGTTGGCGGGGTTAAGGCTTTAACACAATGGTATGCCGAAAAGGGCTGTCAGGGTATATTTGCTTCCTGCCTTTCAAGTGAAATATTCGGCCTTTCCTTAGAGGAAAGAATTTTAATTTCAAAAACTACAGTTGAAGCGGCGCCCAAGGGTGTCGATGTTGTGGTTTCGGGTCATACAATGCTTCCAACCGCTAAGGGCATTGACGAGCTTAAGGCTTTGGCTGACACAGGCGCAAAGGCCTTAGTGCTTATTACAAGCCGTTTAGCAGAAGAAAACGATGATGAAAGTGTAATTCTTCGCAATTTGGAAAGTGTAATGAAGGCCATTCCTGATATAGATTTAGGTCTTTACGAATGTCCCGTGCCTTACCAAAAGTTTGCGTCCCCTGAATTGCTTCGCTTCTGCGCTGAAACTGACCGCTTTGTATTTATGAAGGATACAAGCTGTTCAGTTACCGATATTAAGCCCAAGCTTGAAGCCGTTAAGGGCTCAAGATTTCAAATATTCAATGCAAACTCTGCTACACTTCTTGATAGTGTTAAGGACGGGGCTGCGGGTCTTTGCGGCGTTATGGCAAACTATCACCCCGACTTATATGTTCGCCTTATGGAGCTTGCTGATAATGGTGATTACGAAAAAGCGCAAGAGCTTCAGGACATTTTAGGTGTGCTTTCAAGTATTTCGTACGGCAACTATCCCGTAACTGCAAAAGCATATTTGCAAACCGAAGGTCTTCCTTTTGAGGCTTGTATCACTCGTGCCCGCCCCGAAGGCTTGGTTTCCGAGGCCGAACGTTACGAAATAGAACAGCGTTTTGCGCTTACTAATCGTTTGCGCAAGGAATGGCTCTAATTTATGAAATTATTAAAACAAGAATTTGTATTTGAAACTAATGCTACAGTTGCGGAATGTCACGCTGCAACTGTAGTTGTGCTTAATGATAAAACTGTTATATCCGCTTGGTTTGCGGGTACTGCCGAGGGCAAAGAGGATGTTTGCATTTGGCTAAACCGACGTGTTGACGGTGTGTGGCAAAGTCCTAAAAGGCTTACCGAAAATGATGGAATACCCCATTGGAACCCTGTGTTGTTTTCACCGGACGGAGAAAGCCTTACGCTTTTCTATAAGGCGGGACACAAAATACCCGACTGGAAAACTTATGTAATGCATTCCTTTGACAGTGGCAAAACCTGGTCACAAGCAATGGAACTAATAGCGGGGGATGCTTCGGGTGGTCGCGGCCCTGTAAAAAACAAGCCAATTTCTGTAAGCGGTAAAATTTTAGCGCCGGCTTCAGTCGAGCGCGGTGCTTGGCGTGGCTTTATTGATATTTTTGATGGGGAAAATTGGCACAAAAGCGATATACCGCCTAGTGATGCCGCGGGTGTTATTCAGCCAACCCTTTGGTGTGACGAAAATGGCATTGTTCACGCAATGCTTCGCTCAAACAATGGTTTTATTTATCGAAGCGATTCGGCCGATTTCGGCGAAAGCTGGTCGCCCTGCCACCCCATAAATATGCCAAACAACAACAGCGGAATTGACTGTGTTTATACTGATGGAAGGCTACTGCTTGTGTGTAACCCAGTTTCAAAAAATTGGGGCGCGCGTTCACCGCTTACGGTGTTTATATCTTATGATAACGGTCAAAGCTTTGAAAGGCTTTTTGACCTTGAAACAACCGAGGGTGAATTTTCTTACCCGTCGGTTGTGGAAAAAGACGGTAAAATTTATATTGTTTACACATATAAACGAAGAAAAATTGCATTTTGCGAATTTGAGTTATAGGGTGGAATTTTTATGCTAAAGGGTTCATTAAAAAATGTTGAAGAATTATCAAAATACGGCGATAATTTTAAAACTGCAGTAAGGTTTTTAAAAACGCTTGATTTTGACAAGCTATCCCCGCAAAGATATGAAATTGACGGCAGTAATGTGTATGCATTTTTTTGTGAAGTAAATTTGGTTGAGCCGACAGCCGCTAAGCTTGAAACACACAATAATTATGCCGATATTCAAATTGTGACCTGCGGCTGTGAGGGTATGCAATACGCACCCAAAGACACACTTGCTGTTAATACTGAATATAATCCCGACCATGATGTTGCATTTTATAACGACACCGAAGCTGCCGAAATGCTAGAGGTATCGGCAGGGGAATTTGCATTGTTTATGCCTGAAGATGCCCATAAGCCTAATTGCTTTGTAGGAAAAGGTAAGCAGTCCAAAAAGCTTGTAGTTAAGGTGCGCATTTAATTTAAGGAAAACTGTAATGAGCAAAATTTGTTTTTATTCAGTACCGCACCCAAGCATAAGCTCGTATTTTGATTTGATTGATTATTCGGTGTCACACGGGCTTACCCATTTAGAAGGCTTTTGCCGTTTCGAGCTTACATTACCCGATAAGCAATCGGCAAAGAAGATTAAGGCCTATGCCGATGAAAAGGGCATCAGCTTTTCCTGTTTTTCGGTGTTTGTTAATCTTATAGGTGATGATGCGCCTGAAATGATAGAACGGCTTAAGGGGTTTGCTGAGGTTTGCGCTATACTTGAATGCCCATACCTTCATCATACAATTGCAAGCAATTTTTCAAATCCTGAAGAGGTGCTTTGTAACGGTGAAGAAAATTTTCAAAAGGGAATAAAAGCTGTCAGAAAAATTTATGACTACGCCGAAGGCTTAGGTGTTAAGACCATTTATGAGGAGCAAGGGTATATTTTCAATGGCGTTAATGGCTTTGCTAGGTTTTTAAAAGAGGTTGACCGAAATATTGGTGTAGTGGCTGATTTCGGCAACATTTACCAAGCAGGCAACACACCTGAGGAATTTATAAATGCCTTTGGTCATCTGGTTAAGCACGTTCACATAAAAGACGTTTTAATAAAGGATAACAACGCCACAGGCCAAGGGCTTAAAACTCTTGACAACAAATACATGTTTGAAGTGCCTGTTTTTGAAGGCTGTGTTGATATTCAAGGGCTTATAGCCCGGCTTGAGTTTAAAGGCTATAACGGGTTTTACGGTCTTGAATTTGCGGCCGATAAAGAAAGCATAGAAAAAATTGATTTAATGTTAAAAGGGTGATGAATGTGAAAAAAATAATACAGCATAATAACAATTCAAAATGCCGTGACCCCTTTGTTATAAAGCATAACGGCAAGTACTACCACTGCTTTACTGAGGATTCGGCATCGGTTAGTGTGGCCTGTGCCGACACAGTCGAGGGACTTCGTGACGCCAAAGCAATACTTGTGTTTTTGCCTGAAAAGGATAGCGAATATTCTTGTGACGTATGGGCACCCGAGCTTCACATAATAGATGGCAAATGCTATATTTATGTTGCGTGTGACGGAGGGCACAATTCTACACACCGTATGTATGTGCTTTCCAATAATTCAAGTGACCCAATGGATAATTGCTATAAAATGCTTGGTAAAATTACCGACAAAAGCGACCGCTGGGCAATTGATGCCACCATACTTTATCATAATGAAAAAATGTATTGTGTGTGGTCGGGTTGGGAAGGCTATGAAAATATATGTCAAAATATTTATATTGCCGAAATGAGTGACCCTGTAACAATAAGCTCTGACCGTGTTTTAATATCAACTCCCGAATATGACTGGGAAAAATTAGGCTCACGCGGAGTTGTCGGTTCACCTTACATAAACGAAGGCCCCTTTGCAGTTTATAATAACGGCGACACCTATGTTTTATATTCGGCGGCAGGCTCGTGGTGTGAAAACTACTGTATTACTGCACTTAAGCTTGTTGGTGATAATCCGCTTGATAAAAACTGTTGGGAAAAGCGTCCTCAGCCTATTTTCTCAGTTAATGAAACGGTAAAAGGTGCAGGGCATTGCTCGGTTATTGAGGAAGATGGTAAATATTCGGTATTCTTTCATGCCTGGGATAAGGATGAAAACCCACTTTCTTGGAAAACCGTTCATCTTTGGCAGGGCGAGCTTCATTTTAATGAAAACGACATAACAATTGATTAACATTTGAGTGGTGGTGAGGTTGTGGAGCAGTATTCTTTAAATAAGATTACACCTGTTTTTCGGGTTGCATCGCTTATAAATGTTGCTTACTACAGCTTTGCGGAAAACTTTTCGTTTGAAGGTGAAGCGCACGATTTTTGGGAGCTTAGCTATATAGAGCGAGGTCAAATAGTAGTTCAGCAAGAGGATAAAAAGTATTTGTTAAAATCGGGCGAAATGATTTTTTGCAAGCCAAATGTTTTTCATAAATGCTGGGTTTGGCAGGGCGAAAATGCTTCGGTGTTAACACTTGCGTTTGATGCTACGGGTGTTGATATGGGTGTTTTTGAAAATAATATTATTGTATTAAACAGTGAGGAACGCCAATGTGTTGCAGGCATTGTTCGCGAAGCCAAAAACACTTATAAAAATTTTTATGCTGTACCGCCGACATATGTTTCAATGGAAAAGGTAAAGGACAGTCCTTTTGGAAGCGAGCAAATTATTTGCAACCGTTTGGAAGAGCTTATGATATTTGCTTTTCGCGGCGACCGCAATATTCTTGCCGAAAGCCGTATAATTACTGCTGAACAGCAGCTTGAAGGTGCAAGCACGGTTTACCGAATAATTGCTTATATGAATGAGCATTTGAACGAAAAAATAACCCTTAAAGCCCTTGCAAACAACAATTATATAAGCGTATCAACCTTAAAACGCATTTTTACACAGCAAATGGGCTGTTCGGTTATTTCATACCTTACTGATTTGCGGATTGAGAAAGCCAAACAGCTTATAGCCGAACAAAAATACACCTTTAGTGTTATTGCTGAAAAGACCGGCTTTTCAAGTGTACATTATTTTTCTTCGGCATTTAAAAAGAATACGGGCATTACACCCCGTAAATATTTGGAACAGATAAAACATTTTTAGGATTTGTGGTGAATATAATGAAAAAAATAATTCTTTTTCAGGGTGATTCCATAACCGATTGCGCCCGCAACCGTGAAAACGATATGTTTTTGGGTGTTGGCTATGCACGAATGGTTGAAGCACAGCTTGGCCTTGAATGTCCAAACGAATACACCTTTTTAAACCGTGGTATAAACGGCAACCGTATTGTTGATGTATATGCCCGCATTAAAGCCGACATTATTAATCTTAAGCCTGACTATTTAAGCATTCTTATTGGTGTTAACGATGTTTGGCACGAGCTTGGCAACAAAAACGGTGTAGCTGCTGAAAAGTTTGAAAAAATATATGAAATGATGCTTGAAGAAATTAAAGCAGCTGTGCCCGACGTGAAAATAATGATAATGCTGCCATATGTCGTAGAAGGTCCCGCAACCTGTAATAATGAAGAAAATCCAGAACGATTTGACTATTTTAAATGTGAGGTTGCCAAGCGTGCCGATGCTGCAAGGCGAGTGGCTGAAAAATTCAATTTGCCATATATTGATTTACAGACCGCTTTTGATAAGGCATCACAAAAAGCACCGTCTACTTATTGGGCGTACGACGGTGTTCACCCTACCGCTATGGGACACGAGCTTATAAAAAGGGAATGGCTTAAGGGCTTTGAAAAAATTAAATAAAGCAAAAACCACGATACAGTGTATCGTGGTTTTGTTTTAGATATGTTTTTAAAATTCAATGGGTTTACCTTGACGTGAGCTTTCGTAAACGGCGCATATAATTTTTTGAATTTTCAGTGCCTCTTCGGCGGAAATTTCAAGCGTTTCTTCGCCTTTTACGCTGTTATAAAACTGTCTTATTTGCTTTACATGCTGGAAGCCCCAATAATCCTTGCCGTTTTCATATTCAAGTGAATCGGTCATATCCTGTGCATTGGTAATTACGGTTCCGTCGTTAAGGGTTATGGTAACATCATCGTAGGAAAGCACTGCCTTACCGTTTTCACATACAAGTCGAATTTCAATTGGCTCGTCAACGCCATAGTTGTTCATCGCCCAAAAGCCGTAATTTACGCCGTTTTTATATTTTATAAGACCCTCGGCGCTGTCATCAACCTGCATAATTTCGTGGTCACGGTTGTCGTAGTGGGCATAAACTGACTTAGGCTCGCTGTCAACAAACCAGTTTACAAGGTCCATTGAATGAATGGCTTGGTCAATAACCACGCCGCCGCCTTCTTTGTCCCAGGTGCCCTTCCAGTCGGAAAGGGAATAATAGCTGTCGGGTTTGCACCAGGTCAATACCGAACGGGCGCTTAATACTCTGCCAAGTGTACCATCCTCAATACATTTTTTAACCGTTTGTGAAGCGGTGTTGTACCTGCACTGAAAAATAATACCGTAAAGCACGCCTTTTTCCTTTGCAAGCTTAGCGTTTTCAAGTGCATCCTCCATTTTAATGCTTATCGGTTTTTCACAAAGCACATTTATGCCCTGCTGGATAGCATATTTCGATACAATTGGGTGTAAATAATGCGGTAAGCACACGTGTAAAATGTCGGGCTTTTGTTCGGCAAGCATCACCTTATAATCAGTATAGGGTGTCGCGCCGTATTTTTCAGCGGCGCGCTGTGCGCGGTCGGGTTTAATGTCGCAAACACCGACAAGCTCAGCATCCTTAAAGGATGCAACCGATGTTGAATGCATTGTAAAAATATTGCCGCAGCCGGCAATACAAACTCTTAATTTTTCCATATAATCACCTTAACATCCTGCAATAATTTCTTCTAAAAGCTTTTTGCCCTTAAGTATGTCAATAATTTGCTGTTCGCCCTCAATTTCACGCTCAATGGTAAGCGGACCGTTATACCCACATTCCTTTAAAAGCGGAATAAGCCTTTGGAAGTTAACAAGACCTTCACCCAGTGGGGTTTCCTCACCTAAAAGCTTGCCGTCGGTGGGGTATTTTCCATCCTTAGCGTGTACACCTCTTACATATTTGCCAATAGTCATTAAAGCATCGCAGGGGTTCGCCTTGCCGTAAACTAAAAGGTTTGCGGGGTCAAGGTTTATACCCAAATTATCGGTGCCAATATCCTGAATGGCGCGTAGCAGGGTAATGGGTGTTTCCTGTCCGCTTTCAAAACGGAACTGAATACCTAATTCCTTTGCCTTTGTCGCAACGGCGCGAAGAGCCGCAATAAGCCCGTGGTATTCATTGCTGTGCGGGTTTTCGGGTATAAAGCCCGCATGGGTTGTAATGCTGTCAACGCCAATTTTAACGGCAAATTCGGCACCCTTAATAAGCTCTTCTACACGCTTTGCTCGGTAAGCTGTCGGCAAAAGGCCAAGTGTTTCGTGTCCATCATAAAAATCCCAGGTTTTAGGACCCGACCAGCCTGCCCAAAGGGTTGTTATTTCAATACCGTATTCAGCCTTAGCTTTGTTTATTTTTTCGGCCTCGGCATCGGTATAATCTTTTTCGGCATCCCAACAAATAAGCTGGCAGTTGTCAAAGCCGTTTTTTCTAAGCTCGGCAAAGCTTTCAAATATATCCTTATTGCCGTATACTACTACGCAACCAACCTTCATTTTATTAACTCCTTTAATCTAACATAAGTCGAATAAACAAACCTGCCTGCACCGTGCGGTTTTGGAACATACACGAATCGGACGTGTCACAATAATACCAGTCGGGCATTGGCACACGGGTCCTCATTGTGTTAAAGGCGCTCCACATAGGTTCAACAAGGGCATTAAAATCATCACTGTTTTCGGCCATTGTTGCAACCCACAAAAGCCAGTCAGACTTTGTGTATTTTTCACGGCTGTCAAGCGGTACACCATAGGGCAGAGTTTCTTTTTTATAGCGCTCAATTTCACCCTTATAAAATTCTTCGGGGAAAAGGCTTGTTTTCCAAATTTTATCCCAAACGGCGTTATATTTAAGTGAAAAGCTGTCAGGCTTGTCATAAGCCAGACGGTAGCTTCCGTCCTCATTTTTCGCACGCTCTACAACCGATTTTGCATACTCGCGTGCGGTTTTCATCATATCGTCAGCCTCATCGTTAATACCAAGGCGTGAAAGTATACGGCTATAGGCCGCAATACCCATAATAGCCTTAATGGAAAGGTTAACGTTATGCGCCATGTGGCCTGCAAAGTCATCGGTACAGAGCTGATGCTCGGGGTCAAGACCGTATTTTATAAGGTATTTACACCAGGTGCGAAGCGTATCAATATGCTCGGCAACAAAATCGGTGTTGTTATCGGCATCGCAGATTGCGGCAAAAAGAATAATCATATTACCGCATTCCTCAACCGGCATTTGCATATTGTGGTCAATTTTCACCGTGCCGTCAGGTTTGTACTCCACACCGTATACTTGACCGTTTAAAAGCGGATAAAAACCTAAATCGTGTGGTGCGTAATCAGGTGTCCATTCAGCAGAATATGCATAATCCATAACAGGTCTGAGCATACCCTTTAACAGCTCGGTGTTATAAATTAAATACATCGGCGCCGATGGATAGGTAACGTCTACGGTAGCGGCACAGCCGTCCGACCAGCATTCCTTTGAAATGTAAAGATTTTTACCGTTTTTGTCAACAACAAGCTTGTGTGCGGCCATTACCTGCCTTATTGCTAAAGTAAGCAGCTCGGCATATTTTTCGCCGCCCTTTGCGGTGGCTTCGCTTATAACTCGGTTTGAAAAATTTTCACATTTTTCAATAAGGGTGTCGTAATCGTTGGCGGCTTCTATAATAGCCTCTTCAATGGTTTTGCCGTCCTTTTTCCAATAAGCCTTAAGGTTTTCCTTAAAATACTGAATGCTGTAAATGTCATCAAAAGCAAACAAAAACAGTGCTTCATTTTCAAGGGTGGCTTCACCGCTTATAGCATACATACCGTCAAAAAATATGTGGCCAACTTCACCTTCGCCCTTAATAGCAAGATATAAATAGCCCCAGTCGATGCAAATGTCGTCACCGCTGCGACCTAAAATGTTTTGATCGCCGCCGCCCATTTTAATTGCCGTAATTTCGGGAATTTCTACCTTATTGGCAAGGGCACGTCCCTCACCCTTTGCGGCAAGAACAAGCTCCTCGGTCATAATAAACCTAACCGAAACCTTATGCGCCTTACCGTCAAGACCTTCATAACTGCATTTGCAGTACGAAACGGGGCGGGAAGCGTAATATAAATCCTCAACTAAAAGGGGAGAGGTAAATTTAAGCGTCAGGCGTATAGCGTCGGTTTTATATGTAACTATGGTGGAAAAAGCATCCATATCAATGCTTTCAACAGGCATATCGGGCATGGCCTTTAACCCTTCGGGCTTGTGACCCAAAGCGTGAAGGGTATTACCGTCAATTGTTACCTGAACACAGGTGGTGTTTGGTTTGTTTGACCAATGCATCGTGTTTGTCTGAAGTGATTTACCTGCCCAGACTGAAAAATATGGGTCAATGGCAATAAGTGGTATTGCGGGCACTCTAAGCTTCATATTTTTTCTCCATCAATTAAAGAAGTACAATTTCACCGTTTTTGTCAGAGCTTTCAATAAGCTTATTTACAAGCTTAATTGTAAGTGCTGCACTTTCGGGTGGGTTAGCAATATTTTCTTTTCCGTCCACAATGCTTTCAACAAAGAATTTAATTTCGTTAAAGTAGCAGTCATCATCAGGCATTTCGGGGCAGTAAGCCTCTGCACCGCGGGGGTATACAGTAAGCTTTCCGCCTGCGCAGTCGACAATTGCCTTTTCAAAGGAAATGCGGTAACCAAATGAAAATTCAGTACCTTCTTGGGCCCAGTCGCCAATAGCAAGAATTGAAAAATCAGGATAAATAAGGGTAGAATGTGCGGCATCCTTTTTGGAATAGATATCCTGTGTGTGACAGGAAACCGATTTCGGCTCGCCAAACAAATAACGAATCATATCAATATCGTGAACATGCATATCGGTTATGCAACCTTGCGATTTTGTATAGTCCAAAAACCAGTTTTCCCAGCCCCAAATTGGCGGTGCGCTTGAACGGAAAAATATACCGCCCTTAACATCACCAAAGGTTTTGTTATTAACAATATCCTTTAAGAAATTGTAAATGTTGAAAAAGCGTAGGCATTGACCAATCATAAGCTTTTTGCTGTTTTTGTCAGCGGCCTCAACCATAGCATTGCAAAGGTCAAAGCTTAAGCTCATCGGCTTTTCACAAAGCACGTGACAGCCTGCGTTTAAAGCGTAAATGGTAGCCTCGGCGTGAAGGAAGGTGGGAAGACAAATATCAACCATATCAACGCTTTCTTTTTGTAGCATTTCCTTATAATCGGTGTACTTGTTAACTTCTTCACTGAGGCCCGAATCCGATTCGCCAATGTTAATTTCGGCCTTTTCGGTAAATTGCTCGGGGCAAACATCGCAAACGGCAACAAGCTTTACAATACCGTCATTCTGAAGCTGTAAATAGGGGTTAAGATGTGCGGCCTTTGCAATGCCGCCAAAACCAATTATTGCAACCTTTAACATATTTATCTTCTCCTTACATTTTAAAAATTTTATCCATAGCAGCAGAGTTTACTGCTAAAATTTCTTCGGTATTTTCAGAAAATACTTCAGCAGTTGCCCAACCGTTGTAGCCTATATTTTTAAGCTCCTGCATAACGGCCTTATAATCAACGTCACCGTCTAAAATATTTACAAAACCGTCGGCTGTGCCAATGCTGCGCTTAAAGTCCTTAAAATGAACCTTGGCAATGCGGTTACCAAGGATTTTTATCCACTGTTCAGGAAAGCCGTTAATCACAACATTACCAACATCAAAGTAAGCGCCGACGCGGGGGCTGCCAACACGGTCAATAAAATCGCGCATTTCTAAGGGTGACAGCAAAAACTTGTTCCAAACATTTTCAACACCAAGGGTTACATTATAGCCCTCAGCCTCTTTGGCAAGCTTTCTCATTTCAGTAAGGGCGCGGTCGTATGCAATGTCATAGGGCACAACCTCGCTGTCGGGCGAAAGCCCTTGCACCATACCCGGTAAAACAAGTGTGGTGTCACAGCCTAAAAGTGCTGCCGTTTCAAGCTGCTTTTTAACAATATCGGCACCCTTTTGGCGAATTTCAGCTGAATCAGAGGTTAAGGGATAAAGCCAGCAGTCATCACAAACAAGACTGTAAAATGAAAGACCGAAGCTTTCAGCAGCCTTTTTGTATTCTTTAATTTCTTCTGCTGTCGAATCATAACGAAGGGGGCCTTCCTTGCCAAGACCTACTTCAACACCGTCAAAGCCATATTTCTTTGCTAAAGAAAAACAAACCTTGGGGTTACGGTCGGTAAATGCCCAAATGCTTATGCCTTTTTTCATAAAATCACCCATTTTTAAAAAGTTATCCTGTGATTATAGAATATCAAAAAATACGGTGCGTTTTAAGAAATTATCGGCTATAAATACCGCACTATCGGACACGGAAAAATAAAACTATTGGCTTTTTGAACTTTTTGTGCTATTGTTATTATAAGAACCTGATATATATTTGTGTGAAAGGAAAGTTTTTAATGGCAAGGTTTGAATTGTCGGGTTATCCCCTTAATGATGTGCTGAATATTTCAAATATTGTAAGCTTGTTTTATCATAAGGCACCACGTAATTTTAGTGTTATCGGTGAACAGCATCCCCTTTGGGAAATGATATATGTAGATAAGGGTAAAGTAATGATTACTGCTGATGATAAAAATTACGTTTTAAAATCAGGCGAAATTGCTTTTCACAGACCTAATGAATTTCACGCCGTGCGCGCTTACGATAATACTGCCGCAAATTATTTTGTGGTCGCTTTTGTTTGTCAAAGCCCTGCTATGTCTGAATTGGAACACGGCTTTTTCTTTCTTAACACGCAGGAACGCAATTATTTATATGACGCTTATCGTTATTCGCAAAAAGCATATCAAACCAAAATAATACCGGGGCGCATAACCTTACAGCTTGACAGTGAAGAGGTTGGCTTTTATTCGCAAACGGTTAAAAATATGCTTGAATTATTGCTTTTGTCTATCATTTTAAGAAAGGATAACACTAACCCGCCCGAAAGGCTTGACACCTACACAAAGCAGGCGGGTGATAAGCGCTTCGTGGCTGATGTTGAAGCCTATCTTGAAAAGCATATATGTGAAAATTTGACAATTGAACAAATTTCAAATGATTTCAACTGTAGCGCTTCAATGCTTAAAAAAGCCTTTCAAAAGGCCCACGCAGGTGGTATTATAAATTATTTTATTGATTTAAAAATTGATGAAGCAAAGCGTCTTATTACCGAAAGTGAAATGACAATTTCGCAAATTTCGGACAAGCTTAGTTTTCAAAATTCATCATATTTTGCGCGTATTTTCAAAAAGCGTGTCGGTATGACCCCATCGGAATTCGGCTCAAGCTTTAAGGAAAATGTGTGGTAAAATAAAGTTGCAAGACTTCCTAACGAGAAGTTTTGCAACGAATGTGTTTTCCTTAATTTTTATTATTTATTAGTGAAAAGGTTTCATCATTCAATTTTCATTTTGGAAAGGTAGTACGAATTCGAAACCTTTTGAAATTTTAATCTATGTGTTTGAACTCCTACAGCTTTTAATGTGAAATAAAGTTCGCCTTTTAACATTTGCGAAGCAAATATTTCATACGTGTAACGTATTTCATAGCGAAGCTATTTCACTCGCCGTAAGGCGAATTTCATTGAAAAAGCGACTTGTTGAAACAAGTCGCTTTTGCTGTATAAAGGCTACGAAAAAGATATTTTTTGCGTTTTGCATTAAGGTTTTGAACTCGAGTAATGTTAATGAAATCGTGCATTGCACGATGAAATCCTCGCTTAGCTCGGATGAAATCTTCAGCCTTCGGCTTCAGATGAAATCAAATCCGCCCATCTTCTGCCGTAAGGCAGATTTCATCGCAAAGCGATTTCATCCACCACAGGTGGATTTATTCCGCAGAAGGCGGATTTAATTGAAAAAACGACAAGTCGAAACTTGTCGTTTTTTCTGGCTGGGGAATAGGGATTCGAACCCCAACAAACAGAGTCAGAGTCTGTCGTGCTACCGTTACACAATTCCCCAATATTTAATTAACAAAACTATTATAACCGATTTTTTCACTTTGTCAAGCCGATTTTTAAAATTAGGGTTGAAATTTTCTAAAATTTATGTTACCATATAGGCACACTTGGGGTTTTAGCGCAGTTGGTAGCGCACCACACCGACTTACGCACCCTCACCTACAATTTAATAAATCAATCACTTAGTGCTACACATTTGGGGCATTAGCTCAGCTGGGATGAGCGCTTGACTGGCAGTCAAGAGGTCAGGGGTTTGATCCCCCTATGCTCCACCAAAACACTCAAATCCGCATAGTTCCGTTATATCGTAACTATGCGGATTTTTTATTATTTATACTACCAAGAGCGACTCAATAGTTGTTTTCGGTAGTTTCAAATCTTTCCGATTGATTCTAATTACTAATAGGTCCAATTTGGTATTTACTCCGCAAATTATGATAGTATGATGGATGGATCTTTTTTTCATTTATTAATCGTCCGACTACGATACCTGGATGAATATCTATTGATTTTGCAAATGAAATAATACTAGTCGTTGTAATTTTATTTGTTTGTATGTACTTATCGAACTTATCAATCGGTATTAATGTGTTTCTTGAAAATAAATTGGCTTCTTCTTCTAAAGCTTCATCAATATCTGTTTGATATATTCCGCTTATAATGGTTTTAGTAATCTTTTTTTGTAGAACATGTTTAATTTCATGAAACAATGAAAACCAAAACACATCTGCGTAATGCATTCGATCATTTATTGCAAGTACAACTTTTTGCTTATTGATCCATTTAACCGCTCCATTGATTCCGCAATTTTTTAATTGTGGCAATAATACAAAGCATATTCCACAATCTTTAAATATTTCAACCAATCTAGGATAGAATTCTCGTGGCGATTGCAACGTCATCGATCTGATTTCGGGTATATACGCCTTTAGTTTTCGTTCATTAAAATCGCCACAATCCATTTCGCGCCCAATGTTTACAGCAGTTTGTAACCAAGCATTAGCGTTTATGATGTTCTTTTCTTCTACTGTTCTTATTCCAGTTCTGAAATTAGCTAACAGATCTGGTTCCTTCAAAGTTGACAAATTAGATACTTTGAAGTATGAACACAGATTTTGTATTTTTTCCATAACATTTGATGTCGGAGGGAAAATACCCAATTTAATAAAGAACGAATAATCGATAAGTGAAGCGATTTCTTTTTGTTGATCAAGTTCCCGTTCTCTTTCGATCTCCAAAACTTTTTTGAGGTATTCTTTTTGTAAATTTAACCAAACATCAATACTCATCCCAAACATGTTAGAAAGTTTTAATGCCATATCTTCAGACAAATCTGTTTCTCCATGTACAAGCAAGCTAATTGTTTTGGCAGATACCCCCATACGAAGAGCAAAGTCTTCTTGTGTGATCTCCAACTCTTCAATTAATTGATTCACATAATAGCCCGGGTGAAAAGCATATAAATCTTTATAATGTTTATTATTCATAATGCTTGCTAACCTCTTCTATTCTTAAAATTCGTATTTGCTTACACTTGCTAAAGAATTTATCATCTTTAACAACAATATTTTCGGAATCATCGAGTGGAACAACGATTAACCGATACATACTTTTTCTTCCTGATATATCAAGTCCGAAACTATTCTTTATATAAAAGTCAGTTGGATGAAAATGCAACTGAGGAAAAGCAATAAGATCTGATAAGACGGTGGATTGTTCAATAAGGTTAATAACGCCTTTTAGATCCTCAAAATAACGCATATGGTTGAAGAACTTTTTGGCCGCTTTTTCTGTGGTGCAAAGTTTTTCGACAGATGTAGACCCATATTTAATTAACATTAACGCAGCTAAGCCCTCCAAAATAAATTACCATTTAGGTAATTTATTTTAACATAAAAATCCAGCTTAGTCAATAGGGTGTTTTTAGTTTATCATGGTTTATGCAAATTTTCTGTCTCATTTTGCGATAGATTGATAATATTATGATTATAACAATAGACTCGCTTGACCCTTTATCCAATTCATAATAAATAATATGAGGTAGAAGATAGCATATTGGCCGGTAATTGCATATTTATAGTGTACATCATTTTTATGCTGCGGTTTCTTGACAATCCAGACCTTTAATAAACTGCTCGAAATTTATATTAAAATCAATTTTAAGCTTATAATCCCTAAAAACCTCAATTCGTTTTATAAGGTATCCTACTATCATTTTCTTTTGTTCAAAGCTTGCATCATCATAAAGTTCGGCCCAAGAAATCAGTTCGTCAAAGCTATTAGATAAATTTTTAAGTAAATCTTCAGTATTGGTTATTTCTTTTTCAGCAATTAAACACAACTCTAAATATCTTTTACATTTGCTTTCGGATTCAGCAATTAATTGTGATAATATTTCATTAGAAAAAGCACTTTCTCCTTTAATCGCCTTGATAACTTCAGATTTAAGTAAGTTAAGATTGTCGAATTCTTTAGTGTAATCAGATTTTAGCGCATTAAGGCGTGTTGTCCGCAATTTTAACTCATCTGCGTATTTCAAGTTGATAACTTCGTTTTTTGAAATTCCTTTGACTTTAGCGAAAATTTCTTTTACAATCTTCTCTACCGCGGTGTCAAGAATATGCAGAGTGTATCCTGTTTGTCCATCGCACTGGGTTTGTTTACGGGTTTTACCATAGCAAGCATATCGAATTCGTTTAGTATTATCAACTGTTCCATCTTTTCGTGTTCGATACCTTCCACTTGTTGTTAATGTTAATTTTGATCCACAATGTCCACAATACACTTTTCCCGAAACAAGAGATTTTCCTTTGGTGTTTAAAGGAACTGTTCGGGTCGACTTTTTTCTGTCGGAACGTTCTTTCATAATTTCCTTGGTCCTTTCAAATTGTTTTGGGGAAATAATTTGCAATTCGGGGATAATATCTGAACGGGATTCGCCACTCCGAAGTACTCCCGTATAGGTCAAGTTGCGAAGAATACCTCTAATTGTAGCTTCGTGCCACATTTTACCCGTTCTCGCACGGTACCCGTTATTATTAAGCCATGTAGTAATACGATGTGCCCCATAACCTTCTTTAGTATATTTGTCGAAAATTATTTTTACTACAATGGCTTCGGCTTCATTGATTTTTAAATCGTAAAGTTCGTGTTTTCTCTTGTTAAACCTACCGCTTTTAACAAGGTCATAACCAAAGGCGGCGCCGCCGCCCTTATAATGACCTGATTCAACCAACTGGCCAAGACTTGTTTTGGTTCTAATAGATGTTTTTTCACTTTCGCCATCTGCCTGCCAAAATCGAATGTAATTCAACAATTTATCGGTATGTGTATCAAATCTTTGTTCGCCCTCTTGGGTACTCCAAACCTCAATTCCGTTTTTAACAAACCACTCCACCACAAAGGGAGTTTCGTCCGCAATTCTACCAATTCGGTCAAACATAAATACAAGCAGAATATCAAATTTTTTCTTCCGCGCCAAATCCTTTATAATTTGAATCTTATCTCGATTTTCGGCTCTAATCTTATGACCTGAAACACCATCCTCTTGTTCTTCGTGAACTATTTCCCACCCCATTTTCAACGCAAATTTATGGCAAGCCTTCCGCTGCATTGGTATATCGGCTTGATTATTTTTATCATAATCCACTTGCTTTCCGGTGGATACACGATATAAACAACATACTCGTTTTGACATCTCAAATATCCTCCTTTACATTTTTATTCATTTTAATATTTGAAGTGTTAGTTTGTCGAATGTGTGAGACACTGAATCTAATACGCATAATCATCGTGCATCTCTCGCAATTGCTTTTTTGTGTTTTGCATCATCCTCAACGTCAATAACGGAGTTTTTTATATTGCCGAGCAAAATTTCCTTAATCTGCGACATAATTTCCTTGTTTGGTTTATCGGTAAAGGTTGCAATTACCTCTCGACCATTTACGCTGAATTTATAATTACCGCTTTTATTGGTAATAAGATAAATAAAAAATGTTTTTAATAAATTTAAAATTTTCACTCTAATCACCTCGCATCCCTTTGCTTATTATGGTAATTTCTTTCGCAAAGCTTTATAATTTCTTCTTCCATTTGTTGAAGCGTGTAGCTTTTTGGAAAGTACTTTCTAATCTTTTCTGTTTGAATATGAAGCCTTTCTTTTTGATTTGCTTTTTGCTCGCTTAAAATCTCGGATATGGTTTCGGGTGTAAGCCCTTCCTTTTGGCTAATTTCTTTTAGTCGCATTGCTTGAGATAGATTAGGTGTTGCATCTAAAACCTCGATAACCTCTAACAAATCGGTTTGCTCAATTTCGTTTAGGTACGAAAGCTCAACAGCAGGGGTAAAAGCAATTCTACCCTCATCCACCATATCTAAAAGTTTTTTATTAAGTTTAGTCAGACGGACGTATCTCTTAATTTGAGAGGCGCTTTCTGAGGCTCGTACCATTGTAATTTGGTCTCCAAGTCCAACTTGGACCGAATCTTTATTCTGCCGTTTGAGCGCTTCGTTTCTCATTTTGTAAGCGAAGGCTTTCTCGCTTGGCAAAATGTGTTCACGGTTGAAATTGCTATCCACAACTGCAACTATTGCCGTGTCTTTGTCTAGAGCATAAATTACGGCGGGAACATCGGTAAGTCCTGCCTTTTTAGCTGCGAATATTCTTCTGTGACCGGATATGATTTCATAATTTTCCGTACCCTCAATTGGTCTCACCACGACAGGATTGATAATACCACTTTTTCGGATACTCTCAGTAAGCGCAACCATATCCCAATCATCAATCACCTTATATGGATGGTTTTTAAATTCTTTAAGATTTTTAATTTTCAAATTAATAATTTCATTATTCATTTTCTTTCTCCTTATCTTTTTTTAAATCATTGGTTATTACCAATTTTCTTAAGTATTCGGATAATGTGAGTTTATTTTGTTTCGCACGGTATTCCATTCGTTTCTTTTCATACTCACTTACCCGAAATATAACTACTGTGTTTTTATTTCTTTTTAACATTTTAATAACCTCTATCTATTTTTATTTGGGGTATTAGGGTCTCCCTAACAAGGTGTTTTTAACGGCAATATGCCGTGGGTATCAAAACGCGATGCTTGCGAAGACGACGCCAAGCAATATGCGGTGTATATCAAAACACGATGCTTGCGAAGACGATGCCATCACGAAGTGATGCCACTTTCTGTTAAGGCTCTTTGAGCCTGTCTGTTATGAATATTTTTTCACTCCTTTCTTAATAATTTTTTATTTACCGTTCTACCCGAATGTTGTTCCTACCCCTGCTTTTCAGCGGAGTTGTTTCGCTCGCTTCGTTTTTTATAGAAAGGTCATGGCAAAATCATATCCCATTTGGACGGTTATTCAGTTGTAAAAAAGCTCACCTCCTTAACCTAAAAAAATTTAAAGAAACAAAAAAGCCACCAGCAAGAAAGCCCTCATTTCTGAGTGCTATCTTGCCGGCGGCCTCTCATGTCTGCATAAAGCAAGTCTGGCTTAACCTAACCGGTTAATCAAAGCATCTGACCTGGAGATGGAATTATGTAGCCTGTTTCATCTCAACCATTCCGTCGTGACGCCTATTCAATTTTCAAAAAGAACATTTGTTCTATGGTTTATTATACACTTATTTTTTAAAATTGCAAGGACTTTTTTTAAATATTGTATTATAAAGTATAATGTACTATTTTTGATTGAGGTATTATGGTTCACCTTACTACCATTAAAGCCACGCGTATGAATAAATCAAACACTATATCTAATCATCAGCACCGCCGTTAATAATGCTCCAAAATAAGCTGTAGCATACGCGCTTAAAGAAATATTGCGATGCTTTTGAGCAAGAACTCCTATAGCAGGGGTGCTTGTCATCCCTCCGGCTATTATAGTTGCAAGTGATTCTTCATAAAAAAATAATTTTTGAAGAATTACACCAACCATTATCGGAATCAACGTCATCAAAGCGCCATATAAAATTATTTTTATATCAAATTCTCCACAAATTTGCATTCCCGCAGGAATACCATTCCCAACAAAAAACAACACTAATCCTAAATTCTTAAAAAGAGATAGATTTTTATTAGTTAACAATTTAGGGAATGAAATTTTTTTCAAAAACAAACCGATAATAATTCCGCAACACAATATTCCGCCAGAATTACCCAATGAAAAACCAAAAATATTAAAACTTCCCAATAATCGGCCCATTATGATGGTACACCCAATTTGAATCAATCCATTTAAATCCGCTGCTTCTTCATGATCGACGGATTTTTCCGTATTGGCATTGTTACCATAATCAGTTTTTCTTGTTGCCATTTGAACAAATAAAACTGTTGCTACTACACCAAACAGATATGTACAGCCGTAACCCAAAGCAACTTCTTCAGGGATAATATTTTTTAATTCACACGCAGCCGTTAACCCCGGTGTTGTGGTTAAAGCGCCACACAAAGCACCTAACAATTTTGAAATGCTTATATTATCATCAATCAAAGAAACAATTTTCATTATAACAAAAGTAGAAGCAACCATTGACGATCCAATAAATATTGCTTTTATATCTTTCCACTTCTGAAAATCAAGTGTACTTCCTGTTGCTATTCCTATAGAAGAAACAAACAATGCAGTACCAAATGAGGAAAAGAATTTCATATTGGCTTCATACTCTATCACATTTACCATGGACGAACATGAAGCAACTGCCGAAAGCATCCAGCCTGTTAATACAGCAACAATTAAAACACCGGATAAGTCTAACGATATCTTAGCAAATTTTATCTTCCCTATATAATAGCCCAAAATTATAACAATGAACGCTACCGACAATGGTGATAATAGATTACTCAGCACTGCCATTATTCATCACCGAACAACTGCATATGTAGAGGTCTGATTTCGTGATACATCATATTAATTTTGTCGATTTGTTTATCAATATGGTAATGCCCACAATACCAAATCTCATAATCTATTTCTTTTTCAAGTTTTCCAAGCCATTCTTCAGTTGATCTGTCAATATCCGGCTTGAAAAGTTTTTTGGATTTTGCTTTTTTGGGTTTTCTTTTAATTACGGCACTTTGCCGTGTCGACATAAACATCTCTGTAGGAAGATAATCAATAGGACAAGTATGGGTCATCATACCATAAATTTTATTGCCCTCTGCAGAAAGTTTTTCTTCCACTTTTGCCTTGATAGTATCATCGGGCATTTCGTCTTCCCAAAATGGCTTGTGTTCTTCTAAACAACGCATTTTATCAACGCTGTGTGCACCGCCTACTACCATATATTTTTTGCCCTCGAAATTGTAAATTTCACCCTCGATTGCAAAATAGATATTGGGATACTTCGGTTCGTAATACACTTTGCCGCCGCAAAAGCTTCTAATACCGTATGTACCTACATTCTGTGGTCGGTTTTCCTTGTTTCCGTGAATGCAAAACATTGTAATGTTTAAATTAGCAATTTCACCTTTTAACTTGTCATCGCGTTCATCCTCGTAATAGTTAAAACCGGAATCACCAAGAATAATTATCACGTCTTTTCTTCTTGTATTCATATCACGGCAAAAATTCTTAATATTCTGAAAATTACGATGCTTGTCACCTGTAATAAAAAACTTCGGCGGTGTTCCATCATCGTAATAAGTTGCGCTCTTTTCTTTGTTGCTTCTATTGTGACATATACACACCAAGATGAAGACTGATAAAATTAAGTTTATAACAATAATTGCTGCTTGCATTTTTGTTTTTCCTTTCGTATTTTTTATTATATGGGTATTATATAATTTAAAGGTGACACTTAGTGTCACCTTTAAAAATAATTCTGCACAAAATTAAAAGCGGTTGGCGTAAAAGCCAACCGCCCTTTTTAAAAGGATGAGTTTTAAATGAAAACTATTTTGTTAACACAGGTGACCTGTCCCCTTGTGTTTTTGTCTCCTCCTGGACTTGTTCATACAACTTAGTTTTTATTTTTATTGATAAACTCATATGTTAACGCTGTAATTCCTGAAGCAATTACGGATAAAAACACATTAAACACAATATAAATCAAAAGAACGATAATTGTATCAACTGAATTTGGGCGAATTAATTTAAAAATTAAATATTCTAACAATAATGTTATCGCCAACATTATTTGCTGAAGCCATGTTTTTTTACTTACAACATAAGACATAGATCCATATATCAGCGAATAGATAGGAACAAAAAACATCACAACCAAACTATAAAAAGTAAGTTTAAAATATGCATCTGGCTGTAAATATTCATCACCAAAAATTGCCGATAAAATCATTCCGACTAACAAAAATATGTTTAGTAAAAAAGAAAGCCAATATCTACTCCAAAATTTTTTCATAATTATTCACCTAAATATTCAATTATTTTGTTGATAACATCTTCCCGATGTGGAATTTTTGAGTGCAATATAATATCGTCAAGCACGCCTTCTAAAATCATTTCCCAAATAAAAGTTTCTCCCCCATTACCACCATTAGCGTCTACATCCACAAAGATTTTTTCCATTTCGATTTTAGGATAGGGAATAGTAAATGGTTTATCTCCGGTCCACCCAATTTGACTTAAGAAACCAACAACATTATCACCAATATTTGTAGGTTCCGGAGGTTCGATAATGCTGTCACCACTAATGCTAAGTTTATAAACATTTTTGGTTATTAAGAAATTCGTTATTTCTTCGGGAATGATGAAATTTGTCGGCATTTCAAATGAATGATCGTTACGATTTACGAAAATAGCATTATAATCAATACCTGCAATAGCATAATATTTTGTCGAACGTTGTCGTTGGTATTGCAAAGTTGGAGTAAGTTCATAATCATTTACAGGGTAAGCGCCTTTGTTGCAGGTTACTGTTACAGCGTTTGATCCACCAAACATTTTACTATTAAAATCTAAATCATGGTCTGCTAATAAGTGGATTTTTAAATCCCCTATATTACCCGTAAAATTAGATAGATTTGCATACCCACTACCCCAGTGTGGAGTACAAATGGTAATCAATTTATCAACACGGCAATCCTGATATAGATTTTCAATATAATATCTAGCTACTAATCCACCCATACTATGAGCTACAATATTGAATTCGTAAATATTATTCTCGTAATCGCTTCTTGAAGCATAAAAACAAGCTTTCTCTTCATCAGTACCTGAAGCTCTAACATCATCAATTAAGTTTTCAATATATCTCTTAAATTTATTTGCACTATGTACTACCGCATCTTGATTAGGATAAGTAAATACAAACAAGTTAATATTTTTCGTATAACCCGCTTTTTCCAATTCATCTCCAAGATTACATGGCTTATCGTCATTACTACTATTACCTTGTACCACATCAACTATTCTTTGAGAATCAACCTCAATATACTTTTTATCTTCTGCATACTCTGCATCAATGCTTGGATCGAAATCATTGTTTGCACCGCTAGGAATATTTGTTTTAATACCCCAAGTTGCTTTTGCATTACTATCTCTACCATGAATCAAGAATACTGGTGTTTTACCGTGTACCCAGACTTCACAGCTATCTGAATACTCACCATCAACTGTACAAGCAGTAATTGTTACAATACCTGCTTTTTTAGCAGTTATTTTACCGCTATAAGTATTAACCTCTGCAACACTATCATCACTACTGCACCAAGTAACCATTTGGTTTGTAGCGTTTGACGGATAAATTGTTTCATATAAATAATCTGTACATCCGACATCCATTGACATTGATGTAGGACAAACGCTTACCCCTGTTACCGCTACGGGCGCAGTTACTGTTACTGTAATATAATCTTTCTTGCCGCTACCGTCTGTTGCCTCGGCATAAATTCTTGTTGTGCCCGTGCTTACACCGTAAATATATCCTGTAGTTTTATTTACGCTTGCAATCGATGGACTATTACTATACCATTCTACCTCTGCACATTCGGGACAGTCAGAAGCGATACTAGCGTATGCTCCGTAATACCATTTTCCTTTTGTAACGGTTGCACTGCTTGGATATACAGTAACTGAATTTATACATATCATTCTTTTTTCCTCCTTATTATACCAAATTTAAAACATTTTTTCAATGAGAACCTTATCATTCCTTACAAGGTTAATATTGAATGTGGTCTCTATGCCTTTATCATCCTCGATGGGATGACAGTCTTTACCGTACTGCCAAACTGCTATATCCTTACGCTTTATACCAGATGGTGCATAAGGCATCCAGTTATCGGGATGAATCAGGTGAGTTGTGGTCATGCTGTCATATTCAGTAAGTGTAGGAGCCACTGCCCATACAAGACACTGTTCAAAAAGCTCACGGTCAGTTTGAAGACCTCTGCTAAACTCACGGTCAAAATCAAACTGAGCATCGGTATTGGCTTTGAATGCAGGGGTATATCCCGACTCAACAAGTTCTTCTGCAAATCCTTTTAAATAATCTCGGCTTGCAGACTCTTCGCCAATATTAAGAAATATTGCACTGCCTTGAGGAATTTCTAAATCAAAGGCTAATGCTACTGCAATTTCTCCGGCAGCTTTACCTTGTTCTTCGGTCTGTTTTTCTCCCGAATCGTTATAAACAGCAGCGATTTTACAACCCTTAGAATGAATAAATTCAATCTCATCCTTCGTCAATGCGTTTTCACCTAAAAGGTTTCTGCCCCAGAAGTTAGGATGAATCTTGTTGCGAACCACCCATTCAAACATTGAAATATTGTTTTGAAGAATGTCATTCGCTTGGATTTTAGAATCCACACCAAACAACAATCTTTCTACGGGAACTGCCTCCTCGACTGTTTTTGTTTTGGGTTGAACAGCGGCAACCCTTGAAGCCGCGGCTAACGCCTTGGCGTGTTTAGCACCTTTACATGCCATAATTTTTACCTCATTTCATAATTTTTTATTTTGAGTTCAAACTCTTTTGTAACGTTACATCTGCATTATAAAAATTAAAGGTGACAACTAGTGTCACCTTTAAAAAAGTTTTTAAATTTTTTCAACGGAGTCAAGTAAAATCCAACCGGCGCCGGATTTTAATTTACCCCACTTTTTACCGGAACAATCAATTTTTTCTTCTACAATTGTGTAAACACCTTTATCTTTAATGGCGCCCTTTTTAATATTGTTAGGTGATGCGTCATTATAAATATTCAAGCAAGCCACCTTAACTTTTACAAGATAGGGACATTTATAAGACACAGCTTCTGCAGTTTTGGAAGGTTTTTCTTGATTGTTTTGAATTTTAATTAAATACTTTTTATCTACAGGACTGCAAATTGAATGTTTGCCATTTTCACTTTTATCAATCACTACTCGACTGCCTGTCGGCTCTGATTTCACATACCAGCGTTGTTTTTGCACCCAATCGGGAATACTTTTTCCGTTATAATATGTTGCGCCTTTAACGATTGAAACAAGGTCACCTTTTTGAATTGATATGTTTTCGAAAGCGGTTTCGTCTTTATTCTCTTTTTCTACTCCATCAATTTTTAGAATCTCCGAAACCTGCTTTCTAAAATCGTTCATCGTTTGGTTATATTTCTTCATCCAATGTTCCGGGTCGGAATGATTACAGCCATATCCTAAACGATATGCTTCGCAATGACCTACAATATTTTCAACCGAAATATTATATTGCTTACATAAATGTGCACAATATTCTGCAGCAACGTTAAAAGCCTTGGTGTAATAGGTTTTATCCTTTAATCCATCTTCACAAATTTCAAATTGAATATATGCAGGATTAAAATTATAACTGCCTTTTTTACCGCTACCCACTCCCCAACAGCAAATATTAAGCGGAAGTATTTCTGCCACTCGTATAACCTTGTTTTTGTCATAACCAATAAAAGCGTGTACGCACACTTTTCTACCGCCGGGTTTGGCTTTATTCCAATGATTGCCATATTGATTTTTTCCAACCTCTTCAGGCGCATCTACATAACGCTTTAGGTTTGGATTGTTAGCACCGGTTGAATGAACAACAATACCTTTTGGCACCATTTTTTGTGCAGTAATATAGCAAAGATTTTTCACAGCATAAGCCTTAATAATGTTAAGCATTTTTATTCCTCCTTCTTAGCTTGAATATAAAGTTGATTCACATATACACTTGCACCGGCAACTAGAATCCCCTGCGTTACAGCCGTAAATATTGCTGCAGCAGTTTCTTGTAAGCCGGATATATCTGTAGTTGCAATAATCCAAACAGCAGATAATACAACGGCAGATACACCAAGAATAATAGGAATCCACTTATCAGGTATTTGGCTTTTCTTTATCCCAATTCCAATAAAATAAAGGACTGGAATTAAAATTAAAAGTTCCGTTTTGATGTAATCTTGAAAATCCATAATTTCTCCTTTCTTAAGCGAGTATCATTCCAATAATTGTTGAAATTAATCCACCAGCTAATGCCGCAATAATAGCAGTAACGATTTGCTGCATACGCTGTTTAGGTATAGCATCAATTTCATCAATTTTCTTTTCATGCCTTGCCAAATGTTGATTAGTATGCTTTAACTCATTTGCGAGTGTTACAAGTGTTTCGTTCATTGAACGTATTTCGGCCTGCACCGCTTTCATCGCTGACATATCACGTTCCAAAGTTTTTATTCTTTGTTCGTGACCTGCAATGATAACCTCGATATCCATTTGCTTCCTCCTTTCTCGGCTGTGAGGTTATTGTAAAATTTAAACCTGACAACTAATGTCATTATTAAAAAATTATCCTGCTTTATTTTTTGAATAAGCTTTAATTATCTGGTCAAATAAAGCATTTTCTGATTTTGAGAGCTTGTCCGATGTCAACTTTTTCACTTTAATAAGTAGATTTATTTCATTTGTGCTCATGTACATCCTATCCATCGTATAGTTTTTATCTACGTACACACCGCCACCATATCTACCGCTTTTAACATATAAGGGCATTAAAAAGGTGAGCTCATCAATGTCTCTGTGGATAGTTCTAATGGAAACGCCAAATTCATCCGATAAATTAGACATTGTTTCATATCTTCTTTTGCAAAGCAGCTTCATTATTTCTAGTCTTCTTTCAGCTGTTCCCATTGAACTATCCTCCCTCCTTTATAATAAATAAAAAAAGAGCACGACAGTAAACCACAAAGATCTACTTGTCATGCTCATATGTTTAACATCGTGCTACGTACTAAGTTTAATATTAATTTTTTATTCTTGAACATTTACCGCTATACAAGATTTACAAATCTTGCATTTCATAACTATATCAGCTCCTTTCATATTAATGCTGGTCAGTTTGCCAACCTGAAGCGGTATATTAGAATCGAATAACCTCTTTTCACAAACCGGACATTTAATTTGCTTCATTGCTTTCACGCTCCTTTTGTTCGTTTGTTCACAAAATTGCGAACAATACAGTCTAAATATACGGTGAGTTGCCTCACCGTTAATATTATTAAAAACTATTATCCTTAATAAGCCCCAAATGCAACATTCTGATTTGAGCTGCTCTATAAGACACATTAAATTTTTGTGCTATTTCGGTTATGATATCAATAGCTTGTCTTTTGTTGGCGTATGGACTGTTAATTAAATAACCACGAGATACACCGTTTTCCCTAATAACATTTTTAGCAAACTTATAAAAAACATCTTTAGGCATCAACAAGGAGGCGGCAAGACTATCTGCCTGCCATTCCATCCATTCTGCATCACTTTTAGGGGGGCCTTTATATATCTCCACTTGGCGACAAGCTATATAGTCAAGATGGTTATTGCTTCTTTTGGCAATAGTTGTTTTAGCTTGATTATAATAGTCGCTGTGTAATATAAAATGTGCGCCTTCGTGTGCTTCGGTATAACGTCTTCTTGGAATATTATCACGACCAATAAGATGCTGACTTATCAATACAGTGCCATAAGTTTCCTGTAACACGGTTGGACGATACATGTCGTCATACGATGGTATTTCTACATCATCATTCATTACAATTAAACCCAATATACCGGAACGTAAAGTACCTATATATTTACGTTTAATAGTCAAACCAAGATGTTCTTCTAATAATTCAATTGTATTAAGCGGTAAAGGTGATTCTAAATTTTGAGGATAATACTTTTTCAAAATAGCAGTTGCTATACAATCAATATCATCTCTTGATAAAATATACATTCCGTTTTCTTTTTTTGGAAAATTCAACTGCATTAAAAAACACCCTTTACAAATCTATAATTTCTTTTCTTTAATAATCTTAATAAGCTCTTGCCAATCATCATCTGTAAAGTTGTTATCTTTAGCTGTACGAAGCGCCATTCTGGCGGAAGGGAGAGCATCAATATATGTATTAATATCGCTATGTTGTCCGTTTTTGCTAACTCCGGCAAGGTCATAAAAACCGTTAATTTCTTCAGGTTCAGTAATTGCCAAAGCAGAAACGAATTTTTCTAAAAATCTTTCAGGTGCTTTACGGTTACCGTTTTCAATATCACATAAATAAGCAGGGGAAATTTCCACCTCAGCAGCAAAGCCTCTCATAGTTTTTCCAAGCTGTTCTCGCCTTTGCTTAACATACTCGCCAAACGGCAAGTTATTTTCTTTCATTTTATTTTAACACTCCGTTCTTTTTTAATTCTCGGCAAAAATATTTAATTGTAATTCACCTATTGCGATATTTACACCAAACAAACCGTTCGCCTGTTCGCTGATTTGTGAACATTATAACACGTATTATATGCCTTGTCAATAGAAAATATGAAATTTTTTCCAATTTTATTTGCATTATAAACTGTAGCATTATGCAAAAAGCGGTTGGCTTTTACACCAACCGCTCTCTTAAAAGGATGATTTCAGATGAAAACTCAATTTGCTGACATAGCATACCTTCAAACTTTTCCCTCTATTTTTTCAATAAGTAATGTTAGTAATTTCTTTTCTTCATCCATTAACTTCAATAATTTCTTTTTTATTATTGGTAATACCGCATCACGACGCTTCATGTGATGAGAAGCGTATAACATACGCATTGTGTCTGCTTCGGATACTAGCAATTTATATTTCTTACTGATTTCATTACCCAACATTAACTCTTGTTCAATTTTTCCAATTATCTCAAGCATAACTCTTTTATGTTCCCAAATTAAGCGAAACACACGTCGGTCCATACGCTCATACGGTATTGAACCATCATATAGTTTATCCATATATTTTGCGATATACTCATGCACTACTATACCGTAAACTGACCAACATTTATCTTCCGGATATTTAGACATATTTGAGTCTAAATATTTACTGATTTCTTTACAAACATCATTGATAGAAAAATTTATTATATCAGATTTTGGTTTAAGCGCCCATAGTCCACCTTTAGCACCTTGTTTTTTAGCGTATAATCTTCCTTTGTCAAAACATTTTTGGGGTGTCCAAAACCTTTCATATTTCCATTTGCTATTATAGGCATAAATACAATATGTTTTTTCCACTGTGTCATAACCGCAAATTAAACCGTTATGAATAAAGTGTTGTTCTTTATACCATGTTTTACCTTTTATGTAATAATCATCTACGCCGTTAAAGTAAACGTAATATCCATCGTTCAACAAATTATGAATAACTGTATTTGTGCATCCAGTAATATGAGTAAAAGGATAATTTTTGATTTCAAAAATATCATTTTGCTGCCAATGAGCATTACAAATTCCCAATTCCGGAGTAGTATATCCCCTTGTAAATCTAGTAGAACAATACAGATTTATTGCGTTATTTAAATACCAGTTTTTAATTGTAGGATTTGATTTAATAATCGCTGTACTTGCACCGTAATGGTGATATGTACTATACATTGGCTCTAGTAATTCAAGTTCTATTTTCAATTTTTATTACCTCGTTTGTTTTTATGTTGTTTCTAGTTTAAAAGCTCTATTCATTGTATTTTAAGTATAAATGTAAATGGTGACAGTTTTTGTCACTGTTAAAAAAGTTTTGCAAAATTTAATAAAAAAGCGGTAGACTTTCGCCTACCGCCCCATAAATTAAGAAGTTAACCGTCAAGACATAGAACCGTCCCCTGTCTTGTATAGAAATATTTTCTCACCTGACCTCTGGCATTGGTAAGCTGTTCTTTAACGTTAAGTGCGTTATATCCGTAAGTTATACTACCGCCTGACGAGGTTGTTTCGGCAATAAGTCTGCCCATTTGGTCATAGGTATAGTTAATCATACTGCCCATTGGTCCCGTAAGCTTTGTTATATTGCCAAAGTAATCATATTCTGCGTGGCTGGTGCAGTTATTTGCATCTTTAACATCGGTATTATAACCGCGCGAGTTATATAAATATTCCTGTCGGTGATTCATTGAATCTACCGCTGTCCACACCTTACCGAGCGGGGTGTATGCAAAAAGCGGTTGGCTTTTACACCAACCGCCCGCTTTAAAAGGAGGATTTTAAATGAAAACTATTTTATCAAGACACAGAACCGTCCCCTGTCTTACTTCTGTCTTACTTTGTCTCCTCTTACCTATCATCCCATTTTGATGATAATTCGTCTTTCGTTATATGAAATTTTTTTGGATTGTCATCAATAAAAACCTTACTACTATACAATTCTTTACCTGTTGAACCATCTAATAATATATAATTAACTGAAATATTATCAGCATTATTTTTGGGGTTGTTAAACAACTGATATAAATAACAATAATGTATTGTAGTTGCAGCGGACATTGTATCAGTAATTAGATTTTCTTGGTATAATTTCACTTGTATTTCATTGAAACTCGTTGAAATATAAATATCATCATTTCTTGATTTTGATATTTCGGTTGCACATTGTGCTAAAAACTCATCTTTTTGTTCGTTGGACATTTTAATAATAACTGTGCCATCTTTAGTTTGCTTCGCAAAAGCAAATTTACCATCAAGCACTGTTCCACTGCCTTTAGTATCGATAAACCCAGATGCACTTATTGAAAATAATTTTTGAAATTTGCTGTTTGGAATTTTGAAGGTAAGAAAGTTACAATGATTAAAAAGTAGTACAATTGCAACCGCTGAAATAGAAATAACTATGCTAAGAATATTTTTATTATTAAATTTTTTCTTAAAAAATGATAAAATATCTAAGCCTATCGAAATTAAAGCTGAAAAACACACTAAATATATGCCGTTATAATTGGGTGCAATAAAAACGTTGGTTATAATATACCAAATAGCAAATGCAAATGGAATAATACAGCTTTTAAAAATACTTTTTGAACGGCTTTTAGAAATGTAATTACAACGACAACCGCATTCCGGACAAAACTCGTCCGAATTTGAGACAGTTGTACCACATGTTTTACAGTACTTTATAGACATAGCCAACGCTCCTTAACAGGAAAAAATCATTTTGTAAATGAGCTTTTAAAAGCTAATTAATTCAATAGCAAGGTTTTAGTATATTTTGTTGAATTTGTGTCTGAGACAATACATTATTATACATATTAATCAGTTGATCAATAGAATCTTTTAATACCATAAATGCTGGGAGATCATTATATACACCTACACCATTTGTAAAGACATCCTCTGCTAATGTTACGCCTACAATAAAAGAAGATATACCTACCGCTAATGCAACTGTTTGAGCAGATTCTAATACTTTTTTGGAATCGAAGGTTTCAAAAGGTTTCTTGACTAGAGACATTGATGTTGTAACTTCATTATAATCATCAACCTTCGTAGTAATCGAAAATCCAGCACCGATAGATGCATACTGTCCCATTATAAGAGATGCCGATAAACTGGTTTTATCATTGATTTCAACAGAACATTCAGCGTAAGTTCCATCTAATGAAACACCCGCCTCAAAATCATCGCTAGATAAAGCAACTGCACTCAAAAACTCTTTTTGCCCATTAGCAAAATTCAATAACTCAATATTTGTATATCCATCCCCCAATGATTGTGTTACAGAATAACTCAACTCAAACCCCAAAGGAAGTTGTATTGTTTGTGTCAATGATGCATCAAAAGTTATGTTATCTAGTATATAATTTAATAATCCCGGTAATTTTTTAATACTTTCTTGGCGTCTTTTAAAATTTTGAATTTTCTTTATAAGCCTTTCTTGCTCAATTTTTTTAAAAATATCAGGAACTCCCCCTCTTCCTCCTATATCTGGTGCCAACCCAAACGGGTCAACAAAGGAAACTGGGTTGCCGTTAACATAGGAATAACGGTTAAGTGAGGTTGAATCGGAAATTTGACCGTGGATAATATCGGCGTTGATAAAACGGCGCATAGCAGGGGAGTAGTACCTTGCGCGCATATAGATAAGACCGTTTTTGTCGGTTATTACGCCGTCGCGACCGTTGTAGCCGAAGATTACAAAGCTGTTGCCCGTTCTTTCAGTCAAGTTACCGTAAGTATCATACTTAAAGGTGTCGGTAATGTTGCCATACTGGTCGGTAATTGCAACTGTGCTTCCTCTAAAGTCAAAGTGATATGTCTTAAATTCGCCACACTTTTCTTCGCCAATAAGACCGTTGCCGTAAACATACTTGGTTGTAATGCCGTTTGTTGTTTTGGTTAGCAACTGGCTTAACTTACAGTTTGTGTTGTAAGTGTAGGTTGTGTCAGCATCACTGCAAAGGTTACGGATACGAACATCTTCCGCATTATAAGTATATGTGTGACTGTCTGCTTTAAGTAATCGGTTTGCAGAGTCATATTCAAACGTAGCACAACCGTCAGATAACATATTACCGTCAAGGTCATAGCTTACCGCATTACCGTTAAAGGTTGTAAGGCGGTTGTTGTTATCATAGATAAAGCAACTATCAGGTGCATCTGTAATATTGCCCGCTGCATCGTATGTGTAGTTTTCTTCAGACAACACACAGTCACAACCAAGGCTAATAACCTGTCGCTTGGTTACTCGGTTTAAGCTATCATAAGTATAGCACATTTTAACGTTTTCTGCAAGATGCTTTTCCTCGACAATTCTCGACAAATTATCGTAGGTATATTCAAAGCCTGTAATAACCTGACCCGCCGCTGTTCTTTCAACAGTAGAGTCAATACGCTGCTTATTGTCGTAAACGGTGGTTGTAATACTGCCGTCGGGTTTAACAACACCTACAACACGGTTGTTTTCGTCATAGGTATAGCGTGTAACCCTGTTTGCCCAGTCCGTAACGGTTAAAAGGTTATTGTTTTCGTCATAATCATAACTAACCGAGGTATTATCAGGGTAAACAAGACGTTTAAGGTTGCCTACCGCATCATATTCATAGCAAATAACCTTACCAAAGGTGTCGGTATATTTGGTGACACGGTTAAGCGCATCATATTCACGCCTGATTACACCCTTGCTGTCAGCCACGGTTAAAACGTTACCGTTTTGGTCATAGGTATAGCTTACGGTATCCTCCTCACCGACAAAGCCTGTAATTCTGCCTGCCGCATCATAGAAATATCTTCTCACCTGACCTCTGGCATTAGTAAGCTGTTCTTTAACGTTAAGGGCATTATATCCGTAAGTTATACTACCGCCTGACGAGGTTGTTTCGGCAATAAGTCTGCCCATTTGGTCATAGGTATAGTTAATCATACCACCCATTGGTCCCGTAAGCTTTGTTATATTGCCAAAGTAATCATATTCGGCGTGGCTTGTGCAGTTATTTGCATCTTTAACATCGGTATTATAACCGCGCGAGTTATATAAATATTCCTGTCGGTGATTCATTGAATCTACCGCTGTCCACACCTTACCGAGCGGGGTGTATGCAAAAAGCGGTTGGCTTTTACACCAACCGCTCTTTTTAAAAGGAGGATTTTTTAATGTTAACTATTATTTTAAATATAGAAAATCATATTTCCAATAGGAGACAAGAGAACCCCGCATGATTTGTCATCACACACAACGGCATGAGAGCCTATATATAGATTTTTAAAAATATTTTTAACATATATAGTATACTCTCACGCTAACCGTCCCCTTGTCTCCACATTAGAAAGGAGTCTTAGAGAATGAAACCTTTAATGATTCTTATTAAGATAGAGAAACGTCACCCTATGTTCTATTCATATCACTCTTTTGAGATTAGTTACAACCCATTCACCATTTTGTATTTTTATATAAATAATCACTTCTATGTTTTCAAACTGATGAATCAAACTATCATTATTATCAAAAATATTTTCCGAAAATACAATAGTCATTTGTCCTTCTCTAAAATTATGCCAAATGTTTTTGCGTTTGAATTCGAATTTGGAGTATGCGGCATTCTGTAACTTAGAATCATTAGAAAAATAAGAAAGAGGATCATTGCCATCAGTAATTATAACTTGTTTTGTTATCACTTGCTGAACATACTGATATATACCATTCGTTGAAAGCACCATTATTCCATATATCAATCCCATAGCACCCATAGCAACTACTATACCTAAACAAAAAATCATCCACTTATTTAATATTTTCATTAATTATTCCTCCATAATGAAATCATTAATTCGGACTATTAGAACAGTCTCATTTTTTAGAGCTTTACTCAACGAAGCGTCAAATCTACTACTTGTATTTCCGGTATATAAAATATCATCTTCTGTAACACTAGATATCATCGTTGCATGATGTACGGATTTACCAGAGTCGCTAGACCAATATAAAAGATCGCCTTTTTTAATATCGTTTTCTTTTATTATATTAGAAATATCATCAACATTACTGATTTTAATAACTTCTCCATTGATAAAGCCATTATCCTCATCGCTAAAGTAGTCATATTGTTTTTGAGCCAATCTCCATGCTTCTGCTACATCCCAATCGTACCAATAATTATGAGAAATAATAGACCTCGGATCCCATAAATGCTTTGTTAAATTGAATTCTTTATAGGAATGCCAAGCTTCATTCATCTTTATTCCACCGCTCAAAAGACTTTGCGAAACAAAGTTTGCACAATTTGTGCTATAACTATAATAATATTTATTTCGCTTTTTATACCATTTTTTCGCATATGCGACG
>SVPF01000012.1 GCA_015066005.1 Oscillospiraceae bacterium | reverse complement strand
GGCACTTGGGTTGACGCTGAAGGCAAAACACTTGACTTTAAAAAGGCTGCAGGCGCACCTACTGATGAAAAAATCCTTTGGGAGCCCGGTTGCACTTATGAGCTTCCCGCAATCAAGGTTGTAAACAAAGGCAACCTTGCACTTCAGTATCAAATAGTTATTACCGGTATTACCGGCGATGCTAAGCTTAATGAAGTTATTGAATGGACCTATAACGGCACCACTCTTGAGGCTAATGGTATGATTTTGCCCGAGAAGGAATCTGATCCTATCGTTATTGAGGGTCACATGAAGGAATCTGCAGGCAACGAATATCAGGATTTAACTATCGATGGTATTGCTATCACAGTTTATGCTACTCAGGTAACATATGAATTTGACAGCAACAGCAACTTATATGATAAGGACGCTGCATGGGATGGTGTAATTCCCACCACTTTACCTGACACCGTTGTTTTTGATGCTGCTACAAAGACCGTAACTCTTAAGGATCCCGCAGCATTCGCTGCTTTAGCTTTGGTTCGTGATGAGATTACTGGTAATTACGGCGGTCGTGTATGGGAATGGTCCATCAATCTTGACACTGATGTAAACCTTCTTGGTAAGCCTTGGAAGCCTGTTACATTAAAGGGCTTTAAGGCCTTCAACGGTAACGGTCACGTAATCGCTAATCTTTACGTTAACGAAAACGGCGTAGCAGGTTTGTTTGGTGAAGTTACCAACAACGACAGTGGTAACACTGTTATTTCTAACTTGACCATTGACGGCGCTTATGTTAAGGGTAACGAATCTGTTGGCGCTCTTATCGGTAAAAACTGGGTAGGTAGTGTTGATAATGTAACCATTAACAATGCTACTGTAATCGGTAACAAGTATGTTGGCGGTGTCTTCGGTTGGGGTAACGGCGACGTTAATAACTCAACTGTTAAGAACAGCACTGTAAAGATTGATAAGACTGTTTATAAGGCTAATGGCTCTATTAATACTAAGGAAGCCGGCGGTCTTGCAGGCTATATTTCAAACGATGGTAGCGCTACCACAGTAGATAAGGTAATTGCTAACAACCTTGTAGAAAATGTAACAGTTGTTGCTCCTTCAATTGCTTCTGCACTTGTAGCACAGCCCAACTCTTCTAATATAGGTGGCGCAATAATCGTTATTGAAAACAACACAGTTAAGAATGCAAGCATCACTACTACTGCTGATGCAACTGCTGCTGTATTTGTTTCTTACAATGTTGGCGATAAGAGCCTTGTTCAAAACAACACCGAAGAAAACTGCAAAACAAGCGTTGTAACAGCTACTACTGCAGGCTTGAAGGATGCTCTTAAAGCAGGTAACGAAACTGTTAATTTAAGTGCAGGTAGTTACAGCATGCTCGACGGTAGCGATGTTAACCTTCAAGGTAAGACCTTGACTATCACAGGTACCGAAGATACTGTTATCGACGTAAGTAACGTCGATACAAGAGATCAGTTTGTGACCGGTGCCTCTCTCGTGTTCGAGGGCGTTACCCTTAATTTCAACGATGGTTCCGGCTACATTTATATGGGATTTGCTAACACAGCAAGCTTGATCTACAGAAACTGTCACATAACAGGTATGCAGTTCTTGTACGGTGAGAATGTCACTTTTGAAAACTGTGTGATTGATTCCAGTGCAAATACCGGAGAGCCTCATTCCGTTTGGACTTATGGTGCGAAGAACATCGACTTTATCGATTGCGACTTTATCTATGGTGACAGAGCAGTTAACTGCTACAAGGATCAGGATATTGATGGTGGTAAGCAGGTTGTAAACTTCAAGAATTGCACCTTTACTACCACGAGTAACACTTCTGAGGGTGCTGTTGAGATCAACAGCAGCGTATTCTCTGTCGGCATTGAGGTTAATATGGATGGATGCACCGCACCCGCAAACGGCGACATGGTATTCATTTCTAAATGGGATGGTACCAATGGTGCAATGACAACAATTAACGTAGATGGTGTAAAGATCAACAACGCTACCGTGGATCACGACTAATCTCGTAAATTCTTTCCGTGTGAACGGATAATAAAGTCCGTCCTATCCCTCGGAAACGGGGGATAGGACATAGGATAAACTAATAGTGAACAGTGAAAAGTGAATAGGTTTAACTGTTTATTTTTCAATCTTCATTATTTATTAAAAAGGAGGTAACAATATGTTTGGTAAAATTAAAGTAAAGCTGTTTGCAATTTCCTTCGCAGCAATAGTTGTAACACTTTTAATGCAGTCAACCTTGGCTTATTATTCAACCGTTGGCAAGGCAACAAATGTTGTTACTTCCGGTAACATTCAGCTTTTAATTCACGAAACCACCGACGGTGATAAGCCCTTCCCCGAAAAAGGTGTTTATGTTATTCCGGGTGATGTTGTAAGCAAAAAGGTTACTATTGAAAACGACTGCGCGCACCCCTTTTATTTGCGCGTTAAGGCGGTTTACGGCATAAACTCGCAGGAGCTTTCATCCGACGACTGCTTTAAGCTAAACATTAACACAACTAATTGGACCCTTCACGACGGCTGGTATTACTATAACGGTATATTGCAGCCGGGTGAAACCACACCGCAAATTTTCTCACATGTTGAAATTGTGGGTGCTAAGGTTGATAACAGCTATATCGGCAAAACCCTTAGCCTGACCGTTAAGGCCGAAGCCGTTCAAAGTGATAATAACCCCATTACCGATGATTTGGTTTACACCGCATCGGGTTGGCCGAATGCATAAGGGAGGGTAATATATGAAAAAATTATTCTCTTTACTTGCGGCGGCGGTAATCTCACTTTCGCTTATAATGTCGGTCAGTGCTGACAGTAACGTTACCTACAGCGGTAATTCGGGTGATTTTATTTTCACCCCCGGCAGTGAACATTCACCAACCGACCTTTTTGAAAACTTTAAAAATGTACTTCCCGGCGACAGTATTATTCAGCCCATAACCGTTAAGAATAACGCCGATAACAAGGTTAAGGTTAAAATTTATATGCGTTCGCTTGGCGCACACGAAAATTCGAAGGACTTTTTGTCACAGCTTAATTTAAAGGTTAGGAAAAGCGCCGATAATGATATGGCATATATGTTTGATGCCGCTGCCAGTGAAACCGCACAGCTTACTGACTGGGTTGAGCTTGGCACACTTTATTCGGGCGGCGTTGTTAATTTGGATGTTCAATTAGATGTTCCTACCTCGCTTTCCAATGAATACAGCGATAAAATCGGCTATCTTGATTGGGAATTTAAGGTGGAAGAATTTCCCGTAAGCCCCCAAGACCCTAAGCCACCTCAAACAGGGGATAACACACAACTTTGGTTGTGGGCGTCCCTTATGGCAGGCTCGGCCTTACTTATTGTTTTAGTTATTGTATTTACCCGTAAAAAGCGCGAAGAATAATTTGAGGAGGTTGCGCGTTTGAAGATTAAAAAACCCTATAAAAAAATAGCTTTGGCGCTCAGCCTTTGCTTTATAATTGTTTGGTCGGTGCTGGGCACCGGCACCTCGCTTGCGTGGTTTAGTGATACTTCGAAAGAGGTTAACAACATTTTCCACGGTGCCGATTTTAATATGGATGTTTTCTATTATGACGGTACCGATTATCAGCCCCTAACCAGCGATACAAAGCTTTTTGATGACAACGCTTTGTATGAACCAGGTTATACGCAAATTGTTTATTTAAAGATTGAAAACAACGGTACACTTCCGTTTTATTTCAACACCGCAATCAACGTTCGCGAATACAAGGTTGCAACTAATGTTTGGGGTCAGGAATTTAATTTAAAGGACTATTTGCGTTTTGCAATTACCTCGGCCGACACTCACGATGAAATGGTAGCAACCCTTGACACCCGTGAGGAAATCCGCGCCCTTAAAACCGAAGCGCTTACATCCTATGCTACCCAAAAGGTAGAGCTTGGTGTTGGTGAAGAAGCCTATGTTGCTTTAGTTTTGCGTATGCCCGAATCGGTCGATAATGTGGCAAATTACGACAAAACAAGCCCGTGGGTTAAGCTTGGCGTAACAGTTGAAGCAACACAAAAATTAAACCAGTAAAATTTATGCTTATCATTCAGGAAGGAGGTTTTTTGTGAAAAAGCTTTATTTGGAATATTTCAAAATTTCGGAAAATGGAAAAATTACCGACAAGGTAATGCTTGGCCGTGTAATTTCTACCGTTGCAATAATTTTGGTTTGTACAGTTTTAATGTCGATTACTGCTTTTGCTTTCTTCACATCTGACGCCTCCTCTTCTGTGACACCATTAACCTCCGCAAGCTTTGATGTGGATATTGCTGTTAATGGCAGCAATGTTGATGTTGTTGGTGTATTGGACGGAACAAAGGAGATTAAAATTTCTGTTAAAGACACAAGCACTGCAACAACAGGCTATTGCGTGGTTTCAGTTGGCGAGGGTGAAAACCTGAAGCAATATATAACACAGCAGTTTATACGTGATGAAAACGGTAATTATAACACCGTTACCTTTACTATAAATCTTGCAGAGCCAACCTTGGTAACGGTCGAAGCAAGGTGGGGCACATCCTCGCTTTACGCGGGTGCCGTTGCAGGCAATAAGCCAGCCAATTATATTGAAAACAATGATGAAATTAACCTTGTGCCCAACTTATCCACACCACCGGCACAGTCTGAAAATATAAATAATGAACCTTCCGTTGAAAATAATGAGGCTGAAAACGGTAACCAAACCAGTAACGAGGACGAGACCGAAAATCAGGAAAATAATGAACAAATAACCGAATAAAAAACTGCGATGGAAGCTTCCATCGCAGTTTTTGTTATGTGTGAATATAAATTGGGGTTTATCTATGCCTTCTCCTGCGGGAGAAGGGGGACCGCTTTAGCGGTGGATGAGGAGCTTTGTAAGTACAAACTGTATTTTACACCTCATCCGTCAGGCTTCGCCTGCCACCTTCCCCTACTGGGGAAGGCTTGGTTTGTACAATAATTACGAATTACGCATTGGGCGTTAGCCCTACAAACTATAATTTACCGTTATTTTAATTTAAATTCCAAAACAACGGGGTTGTGGTCGGAATAGGTAAATTCAGTATCTATGTTTTGCACTTTAACAGCGTCAACGTTCTGGCTTACCAAAAAGCCGTCAACAATTATAGTAAAATTGCCTTTTTTATATGGCACATCACAGTTGCGGCAGGTGGGCGCAAGGCCCTCATAATTCACGCATCGGGTAATACATTCGGGCAAAAGCTTTTCGGGGAAGGGCTGTGCCCAGCCAAAATCAACCGTTTGACCGCCGTTTAGCTTTTGGGTTGAATCCCCCGTAAAGTCGTGGTTAAAATCCCCGCCGCAAACGGTATAGTTACCCTTTTCATATTCGGCCTTCATATCATTAAAAAGCATGGTCATTTGCGCTGTTCTTATTTCATCACTGCCGCCGTAGGCCGAAAGGTGAACGTTGTAAAGCACAAGCTCCTTTCCGTTTTCAACCGGTATACGTGACACACTGTAGCAACGGTCAAGGTCTAAAAACTTGCTAAGACTTTCAGAAATTGGCAGACTGCGCCTTTTACAAGCAGTAATGTTAACTTTGCTTAGCGTAAGTAAACCGCTGTTAGAGGCACCGTGGGGCTGTGTAAAGGGGTATGCCAAAAACGCTGAATGATAATTTACCGCAAAGGTACTGCTGAAATTCTTAAAGCGTTTTTCAAGCATTTCTCGTTGATTTATGTGGTAACTGCGGGTCGAATCAAAGTCAACCTCTTGAAAAAGTATAAAATCGGGGTTAAATTCACTCACCTTGTCGGCACCGCTGTTAATACAGGCCTTAACGCTTTCCTCACTTTCGGCCCAGGACTGCGTGCCGCCATCCATAAAAAAGGTAAAATCCTGCGTGTAGGCGCCAAAGCCAAGGTTTTGTATAACCGCGGTATAGCTTTCGTTAATTTTAAGCCGGCCGTCATTACCGCTTTTTTGGGGTGTAATTTGCTGATTATCACTAATGCGGTCGTAAGAAAAAATTACATACCCTAAATATGAGGCAACAACCAAAACAAAGGAAAGCAAAACGCAAAGCGCAATTTTTAAAATTTTATTAAAAAGCTTTTTCTTTTTCATAATAACCACCTTTCATTTTTTAATTATATCATATCAGTCAACAATATAAAAGGGTTGACAGTGTTTTATTTGTGTGTTAAAATTACAAAAAACAGATGTGTTCGGCTTGTTTGAACCATTTTGCAAGAATTTTATTACTTAAGGATACAAGGGGTTATTGTGTCCTTTTGTAGAAAAACTGCAAAAAGGGGCAAACGGCTTTTTCTTTTTGCAAAAAACGGAGGAATAAAAATGAACGAAAGAAAAAACAGAACACACAAAAAAGGACTTGCAACGGTAATTGATAATTACCGAGCCGTAGGTGAGGATTGGTTTCCAAGTTATTATTTGCAGTATGCCAGAACGCTTAATCTTGAAAGAGATTACGGCCACCCGAACATTCAAGCGCTAATAAATTTCAATGTTGAAATGGGCGACCACATGGTTATAAATCAGGTGTATCGCGCCATTAAAAACGGTGCTTACTTCAAGGCGGGCGACCGCTTTACCGTTAGGGAGGATTATGGATTTAAGCAGGAGCATACGGTGGAATTTTTTGATGCCGAGGACTGCTATGGCACCTGCCTTCGTGCAGTTGTGCTTGGACTTGAGAGTGAGCTTCAATCGCTACCGACAAATGAGGCGCTTGCCCAAATAGAAGCCGTAGGTCCCGGCATAGACCCGTACGAATATTTATAGAAAAACCCCAAGCTGTAGCTACAGCTTGGGGTTAAAACTATTTAATGGTAAAATAATCTAAAATTGTATCAATTTTATCGGTTTGTAAACAAGCAATGGTGACATTTGCAAGATAGGTGCCTTTTTTAAAGCAAAATACGGTTGAATAAAAGTTTACACCTTGAATTTTGGCGTTAATTGTAATTCCGTCAAATTCCTTACCGTCAACCGTGATTTTTTCGTATGCAAGGACAATATCGGTATAACCCATATTCTGATATGATGATTTTATACCGTCAAATTGAGATTCCAAGGATTTTTTTATATCAAGATTTAAAAGCTGTGCGGCGCTTAGCTTTTCCAAGTTTACATTCATATTACAGTATCCGCCTTCGTTGGTGGCATACATATCGTAAATTATGTTGGCGTTTTCAAGCTTGCTTGCAAGTTCTTCGCCGGCAATATCGCCAACAAGGTTATTTAGCTGCATAATTTGTTCATCGGTGTAGAAGGTCCAACCCGCAGGCAAGGTGCAGCTAATGCCCAAAAAGTCATTTTTATAGGTATTTGCCGCGGTTTCACCTAGTGAGAATTTGCTTTCGGCTTCGGGCTTGTCGCTGTTGGAAGAGCCGCTGTTAATATCACCGCGAACATCCTCAGTACCGCCTAAACAGCCGCATAAACTAACAAGCATAATAATCGCCATAAATAAGCATATAAACTTTTTCATAAAAAACTCTCCCATAAATTTATTTTTTAAAATTATACCATATTTAATAATTATTTGCAATAAAAAACCCGCCGTTTTGGCGGGTTTAAATTTAACGTAATTTTTGGCAGTATTGGGTGCAAAGCTTGTCGGTACATTCAGAACATTTAAGTGCTATGTTGGATTCGTGCCAAAACCTTTCGGGATAAATAAGCACGCATAGCTCCCACACAAGCCAGGCAATAAAGGAAACCGCAAACAACGAAACGGCAAAGAAGCCGCCCATAAACACAATGGGGGAAAACATCATTATATGGTCCCAATTAAAAATGCGGCAGGTGGTGCAGCAACGGTTCTTCAAAATAAGGCGGAAGGGGCACCAAATAAGCACACAAATCAAATCGCACACATAAAACAAAACCGATACCATAAACAGCCATTTTTTATCAATAATATGGGTGTAATAAAGCACCGCGATAACCGCAATAAGTGCGCACCAAAGCAAAAACACCAAATAAGCTGATTTTGTGGTATTAACAATATAAGCCTTCAGCGCTTTTTTGTTGATTTTCTCCCTTATAGGTCTGAAACGGCTTGCAAACAGCTTTTGCGAGCCTAATGCAATGCGGTTTTTAATGGGCACGATTTGCAAAAACATATCTGCAACCCATAAAACCCACAGAATGTGTAACGGCGAAAGGGTTTTAAAAAAATTCCAACCGTTCAGCACATCAAAAACCGACGGTGTCAAAAAGCACAGCACGGTAAAGAGAATAAGAACAGCCGCCCTGAACATAAGCTTTAAAAAATAATCTTTTCTTATACCAGACATATAACATCCTTAATTTTTTATTTATCCACAGTATAACATAACCCAGCGACAAAAAGCAACAAAAATCCCCACTAATAGTGAGGATTTTTAAAAAGTTAATTATTCTTCATCTTCCTTTAAATATGCTTCGGATTCCTGCCAATATTCAGCCGATTCCACAGGCTCGGCATCAAGCTGCCAGTACTGTGTCATCATTCTTTCCTTTTGAGGTCCCTTTTTCGCAGTTGCTTCAAGATAAGCTTTTAAAGCATCTATCGAAATTTCGTTTTCGGGGCAAAAATCACTGCTATGCATATAACTTACAAGAGTTTTAAGCATAGCTATAGAGGAAGGCTCGTTATTGTTTATTCCCGTAAAGTTAAAGCCGGTAACAATAAGGTTGCCTTTGCCAACCTTTAATTCAAATGCGTATGTAAAATTACGCATTGTGCGGTCATACATAAGCTCGCGCAGCTTAAAGAATTTGGGGTCAAAGCGGTCACGGGCAGGCTTGTCAATGCCGCTTACAAGGGATGTAACACTAACGGGAAAATCATCAAGATTTATCTTGTCGCTGTCATCAATGAGCTTATAATATTGAAAATTTGTTTGTCCGTCGGTTACAAAGCCGTATTTGTTTAAAATTTCCTTTTTATCGTAACCGCCGTTAAAGGTGCCGCGGTCCCAAATAACCCCTTTAAAGCGTTCCCAGGTGTGACGGAAGCTGTACTTGGGCGCCGCCATACCCTTGTGAAGTAAATGGCGTGTCCAGTCGGTGCGGTATATTAAAAGCACCTTTTCGCCGTTTTGCATTCTTTCAAAAAGGGTGTCATCAAGCTTATCTGTAACGGTCAGGTCAGAATTACCGTTAAAGCTGCATTTATAGTTCAGGTAATCGGCCTGCATATCGTTTTTAGCATTAAGTGATATAATTTCCTTTTCCTGCGGGAAAACCCAAAGCTCCCACGAATTTGAAACGGTGCTGCCATCACAAAACGCCATATCAATTTTCAAGATAAGCTTTTCGGGGGCTTTAATATTTGGCATAACAAGGTCCAGCGAGCAAATATCGTAAATGCCCGATTTAAATGTATCAACATCGGTCAAAGCGCCTTCAATATAAGTCTTGCTGCCGCTAAGCGAAAAGCTGAGGGTGGCGCTTTTAGGTGGGTCAATTTTAAATTGTGACAATATAACGGGAATTTTCACAAGCTGACAGGAAGAATAAATTTGACCGTCGAGGCGGGCTATAACTACGGTATCATCGTTAAAGGCTTTAAAGGCTTCGGGGGATATTCCCTGATAATCATCAAAGCAGTCAACCACACCGTTGGAATTTTCATATTTGTCGGTGTCGGCAAACTGAAGCATATGAAAGCCCGAAAGCAGCTTGCTTGAACGAATACCCTCAAGGGCGGTTTTCCAGCAACGGAACTGGTTGTCCTTGGTAATTTGAAGAATATCGGCAAAGCCTTCCTTATAACCTTTGGCTTCTACCATTTTAATTTCTTCATCCACCCACCAGGGTGCTTCAATGCCATATGTTTCAAACTTTTCTTTAAGGGCGTAGTAATTGCGCCAAGATGTATAGTGGCAAACCTCGTGCGCTATAAGCGGGCGTTTAAATTCAATAGCGCGCTTAATTTTGCTTTCACCACATTCTAAAACCATATCTCTGTCCTTTACGGTGCCGAAGCATAAAAGGTTTGAGGTGTCAGAAAACATATTAAGGTTTTTGCCGTAAGGGAAGAAGTAGCCCATATGCTGAACATCAAAATCAACATAGTCGCGGTCATATTCACCGTGGGCGCAGGTGTCAATAAACAGCCTGGTGGGGTCGTTTTTCTTGATAAACTGTGAAATTTCACGAACACGGGGTGTTTTGCCCGGCTTTCTGATTTCGTTACCAATGCAGTAAACCATAAATGAAGGGTGATTATAAAGATTGTTTATTGTTTCCATAAGCTCATCATTGCTGGCAAGCTCGTTTTTGCCGTGAAGCATTTCGCTCAGATTGTCATACTCCATATGCTTGGCACGGTTTTCAATATGAATTAAAATGCCGTATTCATCCGCCATTTCAAAGCATTCGCGTGGCGGTGTAACCGAATGAAAACGAATGGTGTTAAAGCCATAGCTTTTAGCCATAAGTATGTTCTTTTTATAAAATTCGCGCTCGGAAAGGCCGCAGTTGTTTTGGTGCTCGTGTGCGGCGGCGCCGCGAATATAAGCGCGCATATAAAAGGGAAAGCCGTTGAGGTAAATGTAGTTTTCATCACAGCTAAAGTTTCTAAAACCAAACCTGTCGCAAATGGCCTCAGTATCGTTATTTTTATATTTAACGTCGGCATAAAAGGTGTAAAGTTTGGGGGATGAAAGCGACCACATTTCACCCTCAAAGGCACCGCTTACTTCAGCCTTAAGGTCGGTAACTGTCATATCACCGCAGCACATTACAATGCCGTTTTTATCCTTTACCGAAAAGCTTGCGCTTTCAATTAAATTTTCTGCTTCAATAACGGCGATAAAGCCTTTTTCTATTGAAGGTGCAGTAATTTTTAAAATAGTTTTCTTGTCGGTTACCATAAAAACACCCCATTCGGTTTATTTTCAATAAAAATTATATCAAAGGGATTTTTTCTTTTCAAGGCAAACTTAACAATTTACCCTAACAACTGAATATTGTACCTTTTTTGGTTAAAATTTCATTTTTTTATCATAAAATAACAATTGATTTTTGCGCTGTAGAGTGATATAATATACCCGAACAAATGTTCTTTTGGTGGGGTGAAAAAATGACGCAAAGCTATTATTTATGCATAGATTTAAAGTCGTTTTATGCAAGTGTTGAATGTGTTGAGCGTGGGCTTGACCCCATGACAACCGACCTTGTCGTTGCCGATCCCGAACGGACCGATAAAACTATTTGCTTGGCGGTAAGTCCGTCGCTAAAAGCAAAGGGTGTTAAAAACCGTTGCCGTGTTTTTGAAATTCCAAAAGGGCTCGACTATATAATGGCGCCGCCGCAAATGCAAAAGTATATTGACTATGCGGCCGAAATTTATGGGGTTTATTTGGAATATATCGCCCCCGAGGATATACACGTTTATTCAATTGATGAAGCGTTTTTGGATGTAACGCATTATTTATGGCTTTACGATATGACCCCTAAGCAGCTTGCAATCAAGCTTATGGATGAGGTATATAAAAAGGTAGGGGTAAGGGCTACCTGCGGTATTGGTACAAACCTGTATCTTTCAAAAATTGCGCTGGACATTACTGCCAAGCATTCAGCTGATTTTATCGGTTTTCTTGATGAGGATACCTTTAAAAAAACTATGTGGCGGCACAAGCCCCTTACGGACTTTTGGCGTATCGGTAGAGGAACGGCCGAGCGTCTTGCTAAATATGGAATTTTTACTATGGAGGATATTGCAACCGCCCCCGAGGACCTTTTATATAAGTGGTTCGGTATTGATGCCGAGCTGCTTATTGATCACGCTTGGGGCAGGGAATGTACAACGATAAAGGACATTAAAAGCTACCGCGCAAAAACAAACTGTCTTGCAAGCGGTCAGGTGCTTATGCGGGACTACAGCTTTTTAGAGGCGCGGCTTATTGTTAAGGAAATGGTGGATTTACTTTGTCTTGATATGGTAAGTAAAAACCTTGTTACCGATTCGGTCACGCTTTATGTAGGTTATTCAAACACGCTTGACGTTCACGGCGCTCACGGTACAGCCGCCATATCCAAGCAAACCAACGCCGACAGTGTTATTATTCCGGCCGTTACGTCGCTTTATGACCGCATAGTAAACCGTGAATACCCCGTGCGGCGAATAAACCTTACAGCTAATCGTGTTGTGGCAGACAGTGGTGCCGAGCAGCTAAGCGTTTTTGATAATGATGATACTGTTAAAAATAAGGTTATTCAGGAAACTATGCTGAAAATTAAGTCGCGGTACGGCAAAAATGCAATACTTAAGGGTATGAATTTTCAGGAAGCTGCAACCACAAGGGAAAGAAATCAGCAAATAGGAGGTCACAAAGCAGGTGGGCAAAATTCGGGCAAAAATGCCCAAAAGCCAACGGGCAAAGCAGTTCGCACCCTTTGATGCGGTGGTGGGGCTTCGCCAAGCGCTAAAAGAAAAAGAAAAAATTAGGGTGCCGCGCAAGGAGTTATCCGATGATATGCTGTGGGAAATTGATGAAGCGCTTAAGGGTCTTAATATAAACGATACCGTTACGGTGGTGCATTATAACAGCTCAGAGCAACAATATATAACCACAAGGGGTATAGTTCAAAAAATCAACCCTAAAAGCCAAATCATAACATTAACGGTTGGTGACATTAAATTTGAGGATATATACACAATAATTATGTCACCCTAATTGCTTTTTGTATAAATAAAAACGGTAGAACTCATTTAGGTTCTACCGTTCAACTTTTTAATCAACATCAAGCTGTTCTAATTTGCTTTTTGCCTTTAAGGGCTTTGAATCGCCGTGCTTTACAAAGAACATTGTAATAAATGATAAAAGCACGAAAATTGCACCGAAGGTGAAGAACACAAAGCGCATACCAAAAGCATCGTAAAGCACACCTGAAAGAATGGGGGCAACGATTTGCGCTGCCATAGAAGCGGTGTAATAATAGCCTGTGTATTTACCCGTGTCACCCTTTTTGGCAAGCTCAACAACCATTGGGAAGGAGTTAACGTTTATGGTTGCCCAGCCCACACCCGCAAGCATAAATACGGGGTACATAATAATTTCGGGCGTTTTGGGTGTAATGAAAATACCTATTGTAAAGGCTGTTGCAAGAATTAAAACACCTGCTAAAATTGTTTTTCTACGGCCGATTTTAGAGGCTATCATACCAACGGGAATATAGGAAACAATTGCGGCGGCCTGGGCTACAATAAGGGTAAAGTTATAGTCAAAGCCTAAAATATTGGTTGCATAAACCGAATATTTACTTGTAATTGAATTATAACCGATGTACCACAAAGCAACAGAGGCGAGAATGAGTAAAAGGGAAGTGAATTCAGCCCTTGTAAGACCGCTTTTGCTTTGTACGGGCGCGGCCTCTTCTTTAGCTTCAAGACCGTATTTAACAGTATCCTCTTCCATTTCGGCGGCCCATTTCTTTTCCTTTACGGTTAAAAGGAAAAGCACAAAGCCTAGAAGCATAACACCGCAAACAGCGGCAACGTAACCGGTGTACTGCATATAAAGGTTTTTACTGGTTGCGAAAACCATACCAAGTATGAGCACAATAATACCGCCTGCTGTGCCTGTAAGGTTAATAATAGCATTTGCCTTTGAACGCAAGGGCTTTACCGTAACGTCGGGCATTAAAGCAACCGCGGGTGAGCGGAAGGTCGCCATTGAAATCAGCACAACCAAAAGTGTTGCAATAAAGCCAATAAGCGGCCACGGGTTTTCAAGGGTAAGCTTTACGGTGGTTTCACGAACGGCGGCCTTAAAGGCTTCATCACTTAAAGCGCCCTGCTGTAATTCGGGTATGCCTGCGGCGGTAATGCGGGCAAGCTGATAATTATCAACAAAGGTAAGACCAATAAAGGAAACCACAGCGGCAATTGTACCGCAGAAAATAAATGGGGTGCGCCTGCCAAAGCGGGTGTTTGTCTTATCCGAAAGTGCGCCAAAAATTGGTAGCAAGAACACCGCTAAAACATTGTCAATTGACATTACCGCACCCGAAACCGATTGCGGTAAACCAAAGTGGTTGGTTAAAATAAGTGGGGTTATTGCGTCATACGCTTGCCAGAAGGCCGAAATCAGAAAGAAGGCCATACCAACAAGCAAAACGCGTTTGTAATTAAGCTTCATAATATACACCTTTCAAATTATTTTGCCAAGTATTATAAATTCAATATAACATATTTTGGTTTAAATTGCAATTATGGATATTTTGTGTTGTTTATTGTGTTTTATTAAAAAAAGCACCGATGTCGGTGCTTTAAATTATCATTCAATATATTCGTAGGCAATACGCTCGCTACCGTTTTCCAAAAATATAATTCCGCATTTTGAAAACCCGTATTTAGTTAACAAATGGTGCATAACGGTGTTGTTTTCGTGGGTGTCAATTCTAATATGATTAGTTTTTTTAAGGCAAAAATCAATACAGGTTTTAAGTACGCCTTTATTCTTGCCTGCACTTGCAATACGGTGTATAACGCCGTAGGGCCTGTCGCTTAACCAACTGCCGTCTTTAATTACTTCATAGGTTGGGTCGTTTTCAAGGTTAAAATAAAAAACACCCTGTAAGCTGCCGTCTTCCTCAACCACGTAAAGTAAGCCGTCGTTTATATTTTTTACCAACAATTCCTTTTTCGGCGTAGTATTTCCCCATTGGGTAGGGTTGCCGTTTTGCGCCATAAAGTTTCTGGCATAAGCATATATTTCAAGTATTTCCAAAAGGTCGTTAAGGTTAGCTTTTCTTATCATTTTATCACCGAATAGATTATAAAATTTTCATCTTGTATAGTCAAGCAAAAGAAATATTTATTGCGGTGGTGATTTATACGCTAAAGCGGGGTTATATGCATAGCCGTTTGATTAGATAAAAAAGACAGTCCGAAGACTGTCTTTTTAGCGTGTTAGTACCAAATATAATGTTATGCTTGCATACAAGGTCTGCTCAAACAACAATTTAATTTAAATCAATAGCTGAATATCCAAAAGAATTAAGTTTTTCTTGTAACGAATAAAACTTTGAAAAGGCACCGGAATTAACATTCCAACCAATCTTTGTAAGGAATTTGTCAAAGGGAGATTTTTTCAGCGGCATACAAAATCGGATGTGGTGACCTTCTGTAAAAAATTCGTAAAATGCTGTTGGCCTTGAAAAACATCTGCCGCCTACAGCCAATATAGTTTGTCCAGAAAAATTTTTCAACTTTTCACCTAAAGCAAAAGAAAAATTTTCTACACAATTATCGAGATTAATTTGAGATACATTTCCATAATTGTCTTTATACATAAGCGTATTAGCATTGACATTTATTATATTTTCAAAAGGTATTTTGGTTACTGTATTTTCTGCTTCTATATGATAATATTCTTGAATTGCCGAATGAAATTCTTGCCAATTCATAACGCTCACCACTTTTCTTTACTCTATTATACCACAAATTTGTGAAGATTTCAAGCAGGGCGGCGGAGGCGGGGGATATAAAAAGTGAAATCGTTCGCGAACGCTTACGGTGAAATCAAAGGCTTACGCCTTTGGTGAAATATTTTGCTAAAGCAAAATGTGAAATTAAATCCACCCATCCTCCGTCGAGGCGGATTTCACCCAACGAAGTTGGATTTCATCGCAGCAGGCGATTTCACCCACCCGCAAGGGTGGATTTAGTTGAAAAAAGCACCGACAAAGTCGATGCTTTTTTCTGGCAGGGGTAGAAGGATTCGTTCTCGCACTGCGGTGCTCGGTCAGGTTCGGCTCTGACAGTCCACCGGACTGTCATTCACTACCGAACCCCGTTCGAATCCTTTATTTATCAAACAAAAATAAAAGCACCGACCTTAAAGATCAGTGCTTTTATTTTGGCAGGGGTAGAAGGATTCGAACCCTCACAAACGGTTTTGGAGACCGGTGTGCTACCGTTGACACCATACCCCTATATTAAATTAACGCTTATTTGGTGGAGCATCAGGGACTCGAACCCCGGACCAACCGGTTATGAGCCGGTTGCTCTAACCAACTGAGCTAATGCTCCAAATAAGCAAAAATTATTATAACACAAAATACCGTTTTGTCAATACCAAATTTTGATTTTTACAAATAAAATTATAACGAATGTTAATCATCGCGTTTGTGGGTATAGATACTGCTTTTTATGCGTGAAAGGTGAAATTTTCCCTATATATTATATATTAAATATATCTAAAAGTTAAAAAAAGGTTACAATATATGCCAAAAAGTTGACATTACACTACTCTTTTTGCTAAAATAGATTAAATATTATGGGATAATATCGGTTTATTCCGTTTATATGTTTTTCGCAAAGGGTGATATAAATGGTCAGAAGTATGACAGGCTTCGGCAGGGCAAAGGGTCAGCATGGCGGCTTTGATGTTACTGTTGAAATCAAGTCGGTAAACCACAGGTATTTTGAATTTTCGGCCCGTATGCCTCGCGCTTACGGTTTTTTGGAGGAAAAAATAAAATCCTACTTAAACCAAAAAATTTCACGCGGTAAGGTGGAGGTTTCAATTTTGGTTGAGGACCTTAACCAAAACGCCACCGTTATTGAAATTAATCGCGAATATGCCGATGCATATATAAAGGCTTTAAGTAATCTTTCTAAGGAATATAAGCTTAAAAACGACGTTAAGGTTTCAACTCTTGCCGGCAATAACGAAATGTTCAAGGTGCGTCGCCAGCAAGTTGAGGATGATGTTATTGAAGCCGCAATAATGCCTGTTTTGGAGGAGGCCTGCCAAAGCTTTATTGCAATGCGCAGTGTTGAGGGTGAGCGCCTTTTGAACGATGTGGTTTCCCGCACCGAATATATTCTTTCAAAGGTTGAATTTATTGAAAGCAAATCACCCGAAACGGTTGCCGCATATCAGGAAAGAATTGCCCAAAAAATTAAAGAGTTTATTGGGGATAACACTGTGGATGAGCAACGCATTTTAACCGAGGTTGCAATTTTTGCCGACAAGGTTGCCGTTGCTGAAGAAACCGTAAGGCTCCGCAGTCACATAAAGCAGTTTACAGGTCTTTTGGAAAGTGACGAGCCTGTTGGCCGCAAGCTTGACTTTATCGTTCAGGAAATGAACCGCGAAACAAACACCATTGGCTCTAAGGCGCAAGACATTGAAATTGCCCACACAGTTGTTGACATTAAGTCGGAAATTGAAAAAATTCGTGAGCAAATTCAAAATATGGAGTAATTTTTATGAAGCTTGTTAACATTGGCTCGGGCAATTTGGTGTCGGCTGACCGTATTGTAACGGTGGTAACACCCGAATCCGCCCCGATAAAAAGAATTATTCAGGATGCTAAGGAAAAGGGAAACCTTATTGATGCTACACACGGTCGAAAGACCAAAACCGTTATTGTTACTGACAGTGACCATATTATTTTGTGTTACCTAACGGTTGAAAAACTGGCAGGCAGAATTAGTGATGAAGTGTTTAAGGTGTTTAAGGAGGATGAAGATGAGTAAGGGCGGCGTATTTGTAGTTGCAGGACCTTCGGGCAGCGGTAAGGACACATTGTTTAAAGAGCTTTTTAAAAGAAGGCCCGAAATAAAATTTTCAATATCCAGTATAACCCGACCGATGCGTGTGGGTGAGGTTGAGGGTGAAAAGTACAACTTTATTACCCGTGAAAAGTTTTTAAGTATGCTTGAGAATGATGAATTACTTGAGTATAACGAATATATCGGTAATTACTACGGCACACCAAAGGCGCCGGTGATTGCCGCCATTGAAAAGGGACAGGACATTTTAATTGAAGTAGATGTTAACGGCGCTAAGGAAATTTGCGAAAAATTACCCGAAGCTGTTACCGTTTTTATAATGCCCCCGTCTTATCAGGAGCTTAAGCGCCGCTTAAGCGGAAGAGGCACCGAAACGCAGGAGCTTATTGACAAGCGTATGAAGGAAGCCTTAAATGAAATTGCGCGTGCTACAGAGTTTGATTATATTGTTGTAAATGATGATATCAATACTGCTGTTGACGATATAATTGAAGTAATATCAAGCAGTCGCTTGACACTTAAAAGACAAAAAAATTTAATTGATGGAGTGCTTAGTAATGTTGAATCCTAATATTGGTAAATTAATTGGCGGTTACGAAAACAGATACCGTTTGGTAATTGACGTGGCTCACACAGCCCGTGATATTTCGCAAAAGCAGGAGGAAATGGGCGAAATTTCTATTGAAAAGCCCGTTTCGGTTGCAATTGACAAATTAGCAAGCGAGCTTGAATAATTAAACCTTAAATTTTTAAAAGGAGGGATTGTGTATGTTATCACCCGTAGCTAAAGTTGCCCTTTACGGTGCAACCTACGCCTTTGATAAGCTGTATTCTTATGCAATTCCGCCTAAAATGAATTTAAGGGCAGGGCAAAGGGTTATAGTACCTTTTGGTCGTGGCAACACCGAAAAGCAGGGCATAGTTTTTGAAGTGGCCGAGGAAGACAGTTATCATTTAAAAACGGTTAAATCGGTTATTGACGAAAACCCCGTTTTAAGTGATGAAATGCTTAAAATGTGCGAATATATGCACGAAACGGTGTTCTGCACCCGCTGTGATGCGGTGTCTGCAATGCTGCCGACAGGGCTTAACCATCGCCTTATAAACTTTTATTCAGCTAATATTGACTTTATGGGGCTTGAGCTTTTGCCCGATACCGAAAAGGAAATTTTTAACTTTTTAAAAGCCAAGGGCGAAAAAAGCGAGGATGATATAACCTCTACATTTGGTGTTGACACTTTAGTGTTAAAGCAAATGACCGAAAAGGAAGCCCTTATTAAAAACAGCGAAACCAAGCAAAAAATGGGTGACGCTACACAAAAGTGGGTAAAGCTTAATGACGATATATCTGAAATAAAGCTTACCGCCCGCCAAAAAGACGTAGTTAATTTGCTTTCGGATATTGAAACCGCTTCGGTTAAGGAGCTTCGCTATTTTACGGGGGTTTCAATGTCGGTTATTGAAAATTTAATACAAAAGGGCGTACTTGTTGCTTTTGAACGTCAGGTTTTCCGTTCACCTTATAAAACAAATGCGGCACCAAATCCTAATGAGATTTATTTAACTGCCGAACAGCAGGCCGCTTTTATGGGGCTTCGTGAAAAGCTGAAAAGTGATAAGGCCGAGGTTTCGCTTTTATACGGTGTAACGGGCTCGGGCAAAACGCAGGTGTTTTTAAAGCTTGTGGATGAGGTGTCCCAAAAAGGTGAGGGCGTTATTGTAATGGTGCCCGAAATTGCTTTGACACCACAAATGATTGATATTTTCACAAAACGCTATGGCAATAAAATTGCGGTTTTTCACAGCGCAATGTCTATGGGTCAGCGTATGGACGAATGGACCCGCATAAAAAACGGTGATGCGGTTATCGCTATCGGTACCCGAAGTGCAATTTTTGCCCCCTTTAAAAAGCTAGGGCTTATCATTATTGATGAGGAGCAGGAGCACACCTATAAATCCGAAAAATCACCCCGCTTTCACACTCGTGATTTAGCAAAATTCCGCGTGGCATACCATAAGGCGCTTTTGTGCCTGGCATCTGCCACACCTTCGCTTGAAAGCTATGCAGCGGCAAAAAAGGGAAAGTATTCACTTTTTACCCTTAAAAACCGTTATAACAATTCACAGCTTCCCGAGGTGGAGGTTGTTGATATGAAAAAGGAAATTTTAAACGGTAATACTTCCCCTGTAAGTGAAGCGCTTTATGAAGCCATAAACGAAACGCTTAACAGCAATAAGCAGGCAATTTTACTGCTTAACCGCAGGGGACATAATACCTACATTTCCTGTCCTAACTGTGGCTATGTTGCCACCTGTCCAAACTGTAGCGTGTCGCTGACCTACCATTCAGCTAATAAACGGCTTATGTGTCATTATTGCGGCCATTCCGTGCCTGTGACACAAAAATGCCCCGACTGTGACTGTGAAAGCCTTAAATTTATGGGGCTTGGTACACAAAAGGCAGCTGAGGAGTTAGAAATACTTTTCCCAAATGCCAGAATACTGCGGCTTGATGCTGACAGCACGGTATCGCGCGAGTCCTATTCAACCTACCTTTCGGCCTTTGCTAAAGGTGAGTATGATATTTTGCTCGGTACACAAATGGTGGCAAAGGGACTTGATTTTCCAAACGTTACCTTGGTTGGCGTAATGGGTGCTGATGCCGCAATGTACAGTGAGGATTTTCGCAGCTTTGAACGCAGCTTTTCACTTTTAACACAGGTGGTTGGCAGGGCAGGACGCGGCGATAATGCCGGCAGGGCTATTATTCAAACCGTAAACCCTGACAGTCAGCTTATTGCCTTTGCTGAGGCGCAGGATTATGACAGCTTTTATAATCAGGAAATTATGACGCGCTCGCTTATGACCTTCCCGCCTTACTGTGATATTTGCGCGGTTTATACCCAGTCAGTCTCCCGCGCGGATGCCGAAAGGGCTATAAAAGAAATTTTTGGCAAAATTCGGGAAATGATAAATAATAGCTATACCGATGTTAAGGTTATAATTTTGGGGCCTACACCGTCGGGCATAGCAAGGGTAAATAATAAATACCGTTTTCGTATGATAATTAAATGTAAAAATAACAAGCGTTTTCGTGAAATGCTTAAAAATGCAATAAATATAAAACTTATTCGTGATATTACCGTTTCGGTGGATATTAACCCCGAAACAATGCTTTAAAGGATGAATTTTAAATGGCTATTAGAAATATTGTAACTAAGGGCGATGATGTGCTTCGCAAAATTTGTCGCACGCAAATGCAGTTTGATGACAAATTGGCTATGATTTTAGACGATATGCGTGAAACTATGTATAAGGCCGAGGGTGTAGGTCTTGCCGCACCTCAGGTGGGCCTTCTACGCCGCTTTTGCATAATAGATGTTGGTGACGGTTTAATTGAACTTATAAATCCTGTTATTATGGAAACACGCGGTAGTCAAATCGGGCCCGAGGGCTGCCTTTCAGTACCGGGGGAATCGGCCGAGGTTGAACGCCCTATGTACGTTAAAGTACGCGCACAGGACCGTTTTGGCAATAACATTGTTGTTGAAGGCACCGAGCTTAAGGCACGTGCTCTTTGTCACGAAATTGACCACCTTGACGGAATTTTATATATAGATAAGGTAAAAAGATAATGAAAATTGTTTTTATGGGCACGCCCGATTATGCGGTGAAAACCCTTGAGACGCTTATTAAAAGTGAACACACGGTAGCGGCGGTTTTTGCCCAACCCGACAAGCCTGTTGGCAGAAAGCAAATTTTAACACCACCGCCCGTTAAGGTTTGTGCCGAAAGCTATAATATACCCGTTTATCAGCCCAATTCGGTTAGAACGGGGGAAGCGTTAGAAATTATAAACCAAATTAACCCCGACGTTATTGTGGTTGTGGCTTACGGTAAAATTTTACCTAAGGAAATTTTGGAGGCCGCAAAATTTGGCTGTGTTAACGGTCACGCTTCACTTTTGCCGAAATACCGCGGTTCTGCACCAATACAGTATGCAATACTTTGCGGAGAAACTGAAACAGGTGTTACAATACAACTTATGGATGAAGGCATTGATACAGGTGATATATTAGAAACAGCAACTACTAAAATCGGCGATAACGAAACCGCGGAAGAGCTTTTTGAAAGACTTTCGGTTATCAGTGCTGATTTAATGCTTTCTACCATTAATAAATTAGAAAAAGGTGAAGTTACTCCCAAAAAGCAGGAGGGGGAAGCCACCTATGCGCCTATTATTAAAAAGGAAATGGCACTCCTTGATTTTAATAAACCCGCTAAAGAGCTTTTTAACGCTGTAAGGGGCTATTACTCCTGGCCTTGTGCTTACTTTTTTATGGACGGCAAGCGTATTAAGGTTATAAAGGCCGCAGTTGGTGGTAAAACCGATAAGGCATCAGGTACAGTTGTGGGTAACAGCGGTGTGCTTTCTATTGCTTGCGGTGATGGTTATTCATTAGATATTTTAACCTTGCAGGCCGAAGGCTCAAAGATGATGGATGCAAAACAATACCTTTGCGGTAAGCAAATACCAATAGGCACTGTGGTTGGTGAATAAAATGGCCAGTGCTAGAAAGGTTGCTGTTTTGGCGCTCCAAAAAATTTTTGTCGATGGGGCATATTCGAATATAGCGGTTAATTCTTATTTAAAGGATACCGATTTAACCCCTGCCGATAAGGCCCTCGCTACCGCCCTGATTTACGGCGTTTTGGATAGAAAAATTACGCTTGATTACGTAATTTCTTCCTTTGTGAAAACACCTATTAAAAAACTTTCACCTTATACCCTTAACGTTTTGCGTACAGCACTTTTTCAAATAATGTATATGGATAAAATCCCCGAAAGTGCGGCGGTAAACGAAGCGGTAAAGCTTGTTAAAAAGTCAAAGGAAAGCCGAAATGCAGGCTTTGTGAATGCGGTGCTTCGGAATGTTTTAAGGGCTGAAGGTCTTTTACCTACAGGGGACAGCGTTACTGATTTAAGCGTTATTTATTCCTGCCCCGAAAGCATTATTGAAAGCTTTATCAGCGATTATGGCAAGGAAACTGCAGTAATTATTTTAGCAGAAGCCTTAAAGCCTGCACCGCTAACCGTAAGGGTTAATACCATTAAAACCGATGTTGACGCCTTTATTGCCGAAATTGGTGATGCGACCGAAGCCAAGCCCTTTGGTGCGGTTGTTTTAAATAAAGGTATTGATATAAATAATAATCCATTATACAAAAAGGGCCATTTTTATGTGCAGGACACGGCCTCTCAAACAGCGGTGTCGGTGCTTGCGCCAAAGCCGAATGACAGGGCTTTGGATATGTGCGCAGCCCCCGGTGGTAAAAGCTTTGCAATGGCACTTTTAATGGAAAATAAGGGCGAAATTATTTCGTGCGATATTTACGACCATAAATGCGAGCTGATTAAAAAATCAGCCAATAGAATGGGTCTTGATATTATAAAACCCACCGTGCAGGATGCAACCTTATTTAATGCTGATTTTGGCGAATTTGACTGTGTGCTGTGCGATGTGCCTTGTTCGGGGCTTGGTATTATTCGCCGCAAGCCCGACATAAAGTATAAGGATTTTTCTGAATTTGACGGTTTAATACCAATTCAAACCGCAATTTTAAATAGTGCAAAAAATTACGTTAAAAAGGGCGGAAGGCTGCTTTATTCAACCTGCACGCTTCGCAAAGCCGAAAACGAGAATGTTATAAATAAGTTTTTGGCTGAAAATGATAGCTTTAAGCTGGAATACAGCCACACCTTTATGCCGCATATTGACGGCACCGACGGTTTTTACTGCGCTTTACTTATAAAAAAATAGGAAAGGGGAGCCGCAATGGATAAAATTGATATAAAGTCATTGAACGAAGCCGAGCTTTTGGGACTTATGAATGACCTTAACCAGCCTAAATTCAGGGCGGCTCAGCTTTTTAAATGGCTACAGCAGGGAATTGAAGATTTTGACGAAATGACAAATATTCCTAAAACCCTGCGTGACGTGCTAAAAGAAAAATGCTATATTGCAAACGTTAGCATTGTTCAAAAATTCGTTTCAAAAATTGATGGCACGGTTAAATATGTTTACGAGCTTTATGATGGCGAGAGAATAGAATCGGTTGTTATGAAATATGAGCACGGCTACACCGTTTGTATTTCAACTCAGGTTGGCTGCCGAATGGGCTGTAGCTTTTGCGCTTCGGGTCTTGACGGTTTATTCAGGCATTTAACCCCGTCTGAAATGCTGGCGCAAATAACCAAAGCCCAACAGGATAATAACATTCGCATTTCAAATGTTGTTATGATGGGTATGGGTGAGCCGCTTGATAATTTCGAAAATTCGGTTAAATTTTTACAGCTTGTATCAAACGATAATGGTCTTAACATCGGGCTTCGCCATATTTCGCTTTCAACCTCGGGCGTAGTCAGTAAAATTAAAGAGCTTAAGGATTATAACTTCCCAATAACTCTTTCAATTTCGCTTCACGCACCTAATGATGAAATTAGAAGCAGTATGATGAAGGTAAATAGAAAATGGGGTGTGGATGAGCTTTTGGCGGCTTGTAGGGAGTATCAGGCAGTTACCACCCGCCGTATTTCGTTTGAATACGCTTTAATTGAAGGCGTAAACGACAGTGATATCTGTGCTGATGAGCTTGCAAAAAAGCTTCGCGGCATAATGTGTCATGTCAATTTAATACCTGCAAATCCGGTTAAGGAAAATTCCTTTAAAAAGCCGGATATGAATAAAATCATACATTTTAAAGAAAGACTTATAAAAAAGGGGATAAACGCAACTGTTCGCAGGACCTTGGGCGCCGATATTGACGCTTCCTGCGGTCAGCTAAGACGTAAAGTAAAGGAGGGATTTTGCAGTGAGAATTTACAGTAAAATCGACATTGGTAAAGAACGCACACTTAATCAGGATGCATTTTTTGCCGGTGAGATTTCGCAGGATATTGCTTTTGCTGTTGTTTGTGACGGTATGGGCGGTGCAAATGCAGGTGATGTTGCAAGTCAGACTGCCGTTAAAACTATAAGCGAATATATAATAAATTCCTACCGCAGAAAAATCACTATCCGCGATTTTGTTAAAATCTTAAAAAATGCAATAATCAGCGCTAATATCACTCTTTATGATATGGCTTCAAAGGATGACGCCTTAAAGGGTATGGGTACGACTGTGGTTGTTGCGGTTGTCAAGGAAAACGAAGTAGCTATTGCACATGTGGGTGACAGCCGAATTTATCTTGTTAATGATGAAATAACTCAATTAACCCGCGACCATTCAATTGTTCAAACCCTAATTGAATCGGGTGAAATTTCACCTGAAGCTGCGGCACGGCATCCGAGAAAAAACGTTATAACTCGTGCTTTGGGTGTTGAAGCGGATGTTGCTGTTGACACTGCTGAGCTTATTTTGCAGGAAAATGAGTCCCTTTTACTTTGCACTGACGGTCTAACAAATTTTGTAACAGTGGAAGATATACTTAAAACATTTAAAGAAAACGATACTGCGATTGTTCCCGAAAAGCTTGTTGAGCTTGCAAATGCGGGAGGTGGCGGTGACAATATTACAGCTGTCACCCTCACTAAATAATGCGAAAGGATGAATTTTATGGATAAGTATGTAGGAAAGCGCCTTGACGGTAGATATGAAATTCGTGAAATTGTCGGCGAAGGCGGTATGGCCCGTGTTTATAAGGCTTTTGATAACCAGGAAAACCGAATGGTTGCAATTAAAATTTTAAAGGAAGAATTTTTGTCAAACGACGAATTTTTACGCCGCTTTAAAAATGAATCCAAAGCTATTGCAATGCTTTCACACCCTAACATTGTTAATGTTTACGATGTTTCCTTCGGGGATCTTATTCAGTATATCGTTATGGAATATATTGAAGGCATTACCTTAAAGGAATATATTGAAAATCAGGGCAGTCTTTGTTGGAAGGATGCTGTGCATTTTGCAATGCAAATTTTAAAGGGTCTTCAGCACGCACACGACAAGGGTATAGTTCACCGTGATGTTAAGCCGCAAAACATTATGGTTTTGGCCGACGGTACAATTAAGGTTACCGACTTCGGTATTGCACGCTTTTCACGCAGCGATCAGCGCACCATTACCGATAAGGCGATTGGTTCGGTTCATTATATTTCACCCGAACAGGCAAGGGGTGAAAAGACCGATGAAAAGGCGGATATTTATTCTGTCGGTGTAATGCTTTATGAAATGCTTACCGGTAAATTGCCATTTCAGGCAGAAAGTGCTGTTTCGGTCGCAATTATGCAGCTGCAGCGCGACCCTCAGCGTCCGACTGAAATTAATGCTTCAATTCCTTTGGGACTTGAGCAAATCACTATGCATGCAATGCAAAAAAGTCAGGATAAGCGTTATCAGTCGGCTTCTGAAATGCTTTGCGATTTAAATAATTTCAGAAAAGATCCTTCGCTTACCTTCTCTTATAATTATTTTGTAGATGATTCTCCTACCCGTTTTGTTGGCGGAGTTGTTACCCCAGAGCCAGAGGTTAAGCAACAAAAGAAGACTCAAAAGGAGAAAAGCGGTATTTTACCCATCTTGTTGGGTATTACAATTGCTTTTGTTTTAGCGATTATTGTTTTGCTTATAATTTTCCTTCCGGGCCTTTTCGGCGCCACAGGTAATAATGTACAAACTCCTAATTTTGTTGGAATGAAGTATGAGGATATCATAAATAACCCTGAATATGATGCCGACTTTAACTTTAAGGAACAGTGGGACCATAATTCTGAGCATGCTATCGGTTATGTTTTTGATCAATCTATTAAAGAGGGTGCCAAGATTAAGGATAATGCTGACACCGATATTACTCTTTATATAAGCAGGGGACCGAAAACAGTCGTTGTAAATGATGTTTACAAAATGACCGAGGTTCGTGCAATTAATGAGCTTGAAGCAAATAAGTTCAAGGTCATTGTTACACCTATGGCGAGCGAGGATGTTGAAAAGGGTTATGTTATTCGTACTGAACCCGCCAAGAATGCCAAGGTTAGTGAAGGCAGCACTGTTACGATTTATGTTTCAACAGGTAAGCCTACGGAGTATGTAGCCGTTCCCAATGTCACAGGCGAACCGCTTGAACAGGCAAAGGAAAAGCTTACCGATAGTAAGCTTTTGGTTGTTGTTGAAGAGGTTGATATTGCTTGGAATGAAAAATATCAGCCAAAGGGCTATGTGGTAAGGCAAAGCCCTGAATCGACAGGCTCTAAAATTGCTGAAGGCAGCACCGTTACGCTTTATGTAAGCACCGGCAGATATGTTGCTGACCTTAAAATTGACCTTCCCGAAAGTCATAACGGCGAAAGCATTTGTACTGTTTCGCTCTGGCAAGACGGCAAGGAAATTATGGCAAGCGCTAATCTTGATTTAACCAAGGTTTCAAGCTATACCTTTGAGGATGTAGCATCGAAGAGTAAGATTGCCGAATTTACAGTTAAAATCAAGGGTGAAACCTCAAGCTCAAAGGACTATATGACCATAAGGGTAAATTACCGCGCTTCACGTGAAAGCGAGCTTGTTACGGTTTTATCAAATTAAGCTATGACAGGTATAATAATTAAAGCGCTTTCAGGCTTTTATTATGTTGAAAGCGACGGTAAAACCTATGAATGTAAGGCAAGGGGAAGCTTTCGTAAAAGCGGTTTTTCACCCTTGGTTGGCGATAAAGTGGAATTTGAATTGAACGATGAAAAGCACGGTGTGATAAACACCGTGCTTGACCGTAAGAATATGCTTATCCGCCCCAATGTTGCCAATATTGATAAGCTTTTTATTGTGTCATCATTTACGACACCTGCGCCGAATGCATTTATTATTGATAAAATTACTGCGATAGCGGTTTATAACAATATTGAACCCATTATTGTTTTTAATAAATGCGATATGGGTGATTTTGAAAACTGGGTTAAAATTTATAAAAATGCAGGCTTCAGGACCTATGTCGTATCCGCAGAAACGGGTGAGGGAATTGACTGTCTTAGGGCTGAACTAAAGGATTGTGTCAGCACCTTTACAGGTAATTCGGGTGTTGGTAAATCAAGCATTTTAAACCGACTTTTTGGCGAAAATGTGATTGCAACGGGTGAGGTAAGCCAAACACTCGGCCGCGGTCGACATACAACCCGCCATATCGAAGCATATAAGCTGTTAAGTGGCGGCTTTGTGGTTGATACACCCGGGTTTTCTTCTCTGGAATACGATGAAACCGATTACGCCTTTAAGGAGCAACTGCCCCAGTTGTTTACGGATTTTTCGGATTATATTTATAATTGTCGTTTTACGGGTTGTTCTCATACGAAGGAGTCAGGCTGTGCTGTCATTGATGCAGTGAAAAACGGCGAAATTGAAGAAACACGCCACAGGTCATATTTGCAGTTATATGAAGAACTTAAAAATTTAAAGCCTTGGGAAACGGTAAAGCGTAAAAAAAGGTAACATTTTCAGATTCTCCCTATATAATGTAATGAAGGGGGAATTAAAATGCGCCGTGGCTTTTCCTTAAATAAAGGGTTAACCGCAATAGCCTTTGCGGTGGGGCTGCTTGTAAGCTGTTTTTGTCCCCCCAGATTTTTAATTGCGGTACTTGCAATTTGGGTAATAATACTTGGATTGTCAGCAGCCAGATGCTAGTGGAGGGAATTTTTTGAAGGTTGTATTATTTAAAAGCCCTAAATTTTTAAGTGGATTTTTGCGAATGCTTTTTGGCATTAAAAAACAGGAATCAATGGATACATAAAACGGAGAACCCAATCGGGTTCTCCGTTTTTGTTAAGTTTAGTTCACAATAAAATGTAAAGCAATGTTGGTTGAATTTATTATAATTGTGAATTAGAATGATAATGCTTTGAACGGTATTCCGATGGAGAACAGCCGTACTTTTTTGCAAAGGTTTTTGAAAAATAGTTTTGGTCGTAAAAGCCGCAGTCAAAGGAAATTTCTTTAAGTGATTTTCTTGTTTTGCGAAGCATTTGCTCGGATTTTTCAAGACGTAATTTGCAAATATAGCTCATAATTGAAATGCCATACTCTTTTTTAAAGCATTTTGCTAAAGTAGAGTTGCAACATCCGAACTTTTGTGATAGAATAGATAAGGTGATTTTTGACGATATGTTGTTGTGGATATAATCCATAATCAGCTGAGGAAGCTGGTCTGAATAGGAAAAAAGCTTGTTTTCAGCGGTTATGTATTCTGCTAAAACCGTCATAATGCTTATGTATGAATAAATAAGGTCACGGTCAATCACCTTAACGGTTTTTGAAATCTCGTGTGCTTTTATGCCGTCCTTTAAAATTTCGGTGGATTTTTTGATGATGTATCCAAGTGAACCGGCTTCGTTATCACGGATTTGCCCCATCATCAGATATCCTGAAAGCACGCCGTAATGGTAAATGGGCGCAACCGCTTCATAAAGACCACAGTGGCATTTATATACATAAACCTCACCTGTTTTTTTGACCTCGTCAAAAGCAATTCTGTCGTTGCGCTTGCATTCGGCTAAAATTGCGGCATTATTTTGCAGGCTTTTACAAAATACCGAAGCTTCACCGGGGTAAGAATATATTTCGTTGAATTCACTGTCGTGAATAGAAATTCTTGTTCCTGAAATTTTGTAAAAGTTTTTAAGAATTGAATTTATTTCAATTTCCTGTCTCATAGGCGCCTCTCAAAATTTGTAAAATCGTGCACTTTACAGTTTTATACTAACAATTGTACTATTTTTTATAGACACTGTCAAGTTGAAATGTTATAATTAGTTGCAATTAAATTTCGAGAGGGAGAAAACTTGAAATGAGGAAAGCAAACTTGGAACAAATTACTAATGCAATTATGAATTTTAACCTTGAAGGAACCGTAAGAAGTGTTACTCCTTACGGTAACGGTCATATAAACGACACCTTTTTGGTAACCTGCTATGAGGATGACGGCACAAAGCACGAATATATTTTACAGGCCGTTAACAACGATGTGTTTAAGCTTCCGGCACAGGTTATGGAAAATATTGTAAAGGTAAGCGATTATCTTATCGGTCAGGTTGAAAGTCCCCGTGAGGTTGTAAAGGTTATCCGCACGTTTTCGGGTGGTTTTCACTATCAGGATAGAGATGGCTTTTTCTGGCGAATGTATGACTTCGTGAAGGATTCTATTTGCCTTGACCGTCCCGAAAATTTGGACGACTTTTATCAGTGCGCTGTGGCGTTCGGCAAATTTCAAAGATATTTGTCAGATTTCCCTGCATATACTTTACATGAAACCATTCCCGATTTTCATAACACTCCTAAGCGCTATCAGGATTTTTTGAAGGCTGTTGAAGAGGATAAAATGGGTCGCGCAGCATCTGTTCAGGCTGAAATTGATTTTATTAAAGCCCGTGCGGATTTTTATCCTGTGCTGATTGAAAGCAACAAGGCAGGCGTTTTACCGCTTCGTGTAAGCCATAACGATACAAAGTCAAACAATGTTATGCTTGACTTTAAGACACATAAGGCACTTTGTGTTATTGACCTTGATACTATTATGCCCGGCTTCTCGGTAACCGACTTTGGCGATGCTATTCGTTTTGGTGCTTCTACCGCTGCTGAGGATGAAAAGGATCTTTCAAAGGTATGGATGGATATTGATATGTTTGCTGCTTATGCAAAGGGCTTCCTTGAGGGCTGCAACGGTCAGCTTTTAGACAGCGAAATTATGCTTTTGCCTGAAGGTGCTAAAATGATGACCATTGAATGCGGTATGCGTTTCTTGGCTGACTATTTGCAGGGCGATACATACTTTAAAACCCATTACGAAGGTCATAACCTTGACCGTTGTCGTACTCAGCTTAAATTGGTTGCTGATATGGAAAGCAAGTGGGACAAAATGAAGTCAATAGTTAAAGAATATTGTAAGGAGTAATTGAAATGGCTAAGGATATTACCCTGGTTGTTATGGCTGCAGGTATGGGCAGTCGCTTTGGCGGTCTTAAACAAATGGAGCCCGTCGGTCCCAACGGCGAGGTTATACTTGACTTTTCTGCGTACGATGCTATTAAAGCAGGCTTCACAAAAATTGTTTTTGTAATCAAGCACGAAATTGAGGCTGATTTTAAAGCAATTGTCGGTGACCACATTGCTGAAAAAATTAAGGTAGAATATGCTTTTCAAGAGGTTAACGATTTGCCCGAGGGCTTTACTTGTCCGGCTGATCGCACAAAGCCTTGGGGTACGGCGCAGGCAATTCTTTCCTGCAAGGGCATTGTAAACGAACCCTTTGCAGTTGTTAATGCCGACGATTATTACGGTAAAACTGCATTTAAGAAGGTTGCTGACTTTTTAAGGGAAGATGGCAACGATTATGCAATGGTTGGCTTCCGTTTGGAGAATACTCTTACCGAAAACGGCTACGTTTCACGCGGCGTTTGTGAAATTGAGGACGGTATCTTGGCCTCGGTTACCGAACGCACCAAAATTATGGATTGTAAGTTTACCGAGGATGACGGCGCAACTTGGGAGGCACTGTCGCCCGATTCGGTTGTTTCAATGAACCTTTGGGGCTTTAAGCCTGATTTGTTCGGTTACATTGAAGAAGGCTTCAAAGCATTTTTGGCTGAAAAGCTTAATGTGCCCAAGGCAGAATACTATTTGCCTACCGTTGTTTCACAGCTTATTGACCGTGGTGAAAAACAGGTTAAGGTTTTAGTGGCTGAGGATAAATGGTACGGTGTTACATACAAGGAAGATAAACCCAATGTAGTAAATGCACTTACCGAAATGGTTAATAATGGTCTATATGACTAATGAATAAAGGAGTAATTTTATGCAATTTATTAAGGTAGAAAACTATGAACAGTTAAGCGAAAAGGCTGCACAAATTATTGCCGATGTGGTAATAAATAAGCCTGATTGCGTTTTAGGCCTTGCGACAGGATCATCTCCGATCGGTACATATAAAAATCTTGTTAAATGGAATAAGGAAGGTAAGCTTGATTTTTCTAAGGTTATGTCAATCAATCTTGACGAATATGAAGGACTTGACGGTGAGCACGACCAAAGCTATCGCTATTTTATGAACGATAACCTATTTAATCATATCAATATTGATAAAGCAAATACCTTTGTTCCTAACGGTAAGGCTGATGATATTGATGCCGAATGTAAGACTTATGATCAAAGAATTGCTGATCATGGTATTGATATTCAGCTTTTGGGTATCGGTCTTGATGGTCATATCGGCTTTAATGAGCCTGACGAATTCTTTACTAAGGAAACTCATAAGGTAGTGCTTGATGAATCCACCATCGTTGCTAACGCACGCTTCTTTGAAAGCATTGACGATGTTCCCAAAACCGCAATTACAATGGGTATGGGCGGCATTATGTCAGCTAAAAAGGTTTTGCTTATTGCAAACGGTCAAAGTAAAAAGGATATTATTGAAAAGGCCTTTTTCGGTCCTATTACTCCCAAGGTTCCTGCATCAATTCTTCAGTTACATAACGACGTAACAGTTATTTTTAGTGAAAAATAATTTTTAAAGGGGAAGTTAAAATGAGCTTAAAGAAAAAAGGTAAAGGCTTTGTAGCCGAATTTCGCGATTTTATTATGCGCGGCAATGTTATTGATATGGCTGTCGGTGTTATTGTTGCAACTGCCTTCGGTAAAATTACCACAAGCCTTGTTAACGATGTAATTATGCCCTTTATCGGTTGGCTTATAGGCGATATTGATTTAAGCAAGGTAAACATTGTCTTGGTTGAAGAAGTACTTAACGAAGCTGGCGAGGTTTTAGAGCCCGCCGTTGTAATTGGTATTGGTACCTTGCTTGTAACCATCATAGATTTTCTTATTATTGCTTTTATCGTTTTTCTTATTATCAAAATTATGGCAAAGGCAAAAGAGCTTGCTGAAGCTAAAAAAGCTAAGGAAGAACCCGCACCCGAAGCACCCAAGGGTCCTACAACTGAGGAGCTTTTGGCGCAAATTCTTGAAGAAATTAAAAAGGATAAAGAATAATTTTAAACTTAAACGCTTGGCTTTTTTGCCAAGCGTTTTTTATATAGTTATTGAGAAAAAGTTATTTAGATGGTATAATTATTTTATGGTGATTTTATGAATAAAAAATTTGACAGGCTTGAATTATATGCCTTACTTCAAAAAATTCCATACGGCAAGGTTATAACCTATGGTCAGGCGGCGGCATTACTTGGAAACAAAGGTTGGGCAAGGGCAGTCGGTAATGCGCTTCACCGTAATCCCGACGGGGAAAAATACCCCTGCTATAAGGTTGTTCACGGTGACGGGTCACTTTGTGAGGCATTTGTCTTTGGTGGTGTCGGTGAACAGCGGCGCCGTTTGGAAGCTGAGGGAATAGAAGTTAAAAATAATAAGGTTGACCTTAAAAAATATGGTTTAATTTGAAATAGGGGGATTGATGTGAGCACCTATTTGCCGTTATTTATGCTGCTTATAATTATTTTTATAACGCAGCGCAACGAAAAAATGATGATAAAAAATATATTAAGCAAAAGAAAAATGGGGGATTCGAAAATGTTTGAACTGGCTAAAAGCTTTTTAGGCAAGGAATGTGTTATTTATACCTTTAATTCACAGCTAACAGGTGTTATTAAGGAAATTAATAACGGTGGAATTTTAATTGATAAAGCAGGCAATTTAGAACTTGTTAACTTTGATTTTATTGTAAGAATAAGGGAATATCCCCGCAATAAAAACGGTAAGAAAAAGTCGGTTATAATTGATTAGTAAGGTAATAAAAATTGAAAAAGAATATTGAAAAAACCAATGTTATGCGAATCCTCGACCAAAAGAAAATCGCATATAAGAGCTATTGCTATGCCGATACCGATGCTATAAGCGGGGTAGAGGTTGCGGCAGTATTAAACCAAAACCCCGACCGTGTTTTTAAAACATTGGTAACACAGGGTGCTTCAAAAGGTTATTATGTGTTTTTGGTGCCTGTCGCAAAAGAACTAAATCTTAAAAAGGCGGCAAGGGCTGTAGGTGAAAAAAGCATCGAAATGATAAAATCCAAGGATTTGCTGGCCATTACAGGCTATATTCACGGCGGCTGTTCGCCTATAGGTATGAAAAAGCAGTTTAAAACCACCATACATTTAACTGCAAGTGATTTTGAAACAATCCTTTTCAGCGCGGGTAAAATCGGTTATCAGGTCGAGCTTTCCCTAAATGAGCTTAAAAAGGTTATAGGGTTTAATTTGTGCGATATTATTTGTTAAACAGTTAACCCAAATAATTGAAAACATTATTTATTCGAAATGACGCGCTTAATAGACTTCTTAAATTGAACGGTGAAAAGAATTGCAGTAAAGGTTACGGCTATCAGGTCTGCAACCGGCTCTGCCGCATAAACGCCCATTGTTTTATTTGAAATCAGTTGCGGCATAATGTAGATAAGCGGCAAGAGCAAAACAAACTTGCGAATAATGGCAACAATAATGGAGCAAGGTGCGTTTCCAATAGAAACGAAGGTCATTTGGCAGGCAATCTGAATACCAAAAATACACATCACACCGCAGTAGATTCGAAGTGCTGTTGCGGTAAACTTAATGAGTGATGCATCAGGTGTAAATATTCCTGCAAACATTTGCGGGAATAGCATAATGGCGCCCCAAATGGCGAATGAATAAGTAAGGCAGGATATGAGCAAAAGCCTAAAGGTTTTCTTAACACGGTCGGCGTTTTTAGCGCCGAAGTTATAGCTCAAAATCGGCTGTGCGCCCTGTGCAATACCTTGCATTGGGAGCATCGCAAACTGCATTACGCTTGTAAGTATGGTCATAGCGCCAACGGCAATATCACCACCGTATTTTAATAGCGAAGAATTAAAGCAGACTGAAATTACGCTTTCGCTGCTTTGCATAATAAATGTCGCTGTTCCCAGTGCAATACAAGGAAAAACGAGCTTTCCGTCTATGCGGAGATTATGCTTTTTGAGTTTGAGATAGGTTTTCTTTCCGCAAAGGAATATAATTACCCAAATGCAAGATATGGCTTGTGAAAGGATGGTAGCAAGCGCTGCGCCTTTAACACCCATATTAAATCCGAAAATGAAAATCGGGTCAAGGATGATATTACTGACAGCGCCTATCAGCACCGTAATCATACTGATTTTGGTGTAGCCCTGCGCGGTGATAAATGCGCCCATACCGAGTGTTAGTTGAACGAATACTGTACCGATAGCGTAGATGTTCATATAGTCGGTGGCATAACCGATGGTGTTTTCACTTGCACCGAACATTAAAAGCAGGTCTTTATTCCAAATCAGCAAAACAGTGGTAAGAACGGCAGAGATAATAAGCTGCAAGGAAAAGCAACCGCCCATTATTTTTTCGGCAGAATCGTTGTCGCCCTTACCCATGCAGATAGACGCCTTCGGCGCACCGCCAGAGGCAATCAGCGCCGCAAAGGCCGAAATAATCATAATAATCGGCATACATACGCCAACGCCCGTAAGCGCGAGACTACCGATATCATTTATGTGACCGATGTAAATTCGGTCTATGATGTTGTATAGCATATTGATAAGCTGGGCAACTACCGTTGGGACCGCTAATTTGAATAGGAGTTTACCGATTGGTGCCGTGCCGAGCATTTCTTTGTTATCGCTCATAATGTCACTCCGTAAATTTTAAAAACTATGACTTAAATTATACGATATTTTACTTTGTAATTCAAGATTTATAAATTAAATGGTTTTTATGTAACAGCGACGGCGACGGTGTTGACGTTTATCAAAGTGTCGCCACATACTGTGTACGGCCGAATTGGTTTCAAGCATCGGCCCCGTTTCGCAATATCGCACACCATTACCGATAATTTTCTGAGCCAATGTATTTATTAGAATTGCCGGAAGTCCCTGTGACTGATACTCAGGCTGAACTGCAACAAAGAACATTTCTAAAGTATCATTTTTGCCGTTTAGCGCTTTCAGCAAACGGAATATACCAAAGGGCAACATCTTGCCGTTTGATTTCTTCAGAGCCTTTGCAATAGATGGCACCAATACACCAAAGGCAATAATTTTGCCGTCTTTATCTTTAACGGAACAAACATAGTCAAGATTTACAACGGGAACATAACCATCAATGGCGTGCTTAATAACTTCGGGTGTAAGCGGCACGGTTCCGTATAATTTTGAAAACGCAACATCAATAATCTTAAAGGCTTCTAACGCATCGTTATATAACACTTTTCGATTCTTGTACGTGACAACCTCATAGCCGTTTCGCTCCACCAAACGACCCGCGATTTTTTCAAATCGTGGGTCTATTTTTTGGGGAACGCTGATTCTATACTCAAACCAATCAATATCCTTTTGCAGTCCCAAACGTTCCATATGCTCTATGTAATAAGGGTGATTGTAAAAAGTGATGGAAAGGTTAAATTCCTCGAAGCCTTCAATCAGCATACCTTCGTGATCCATGTCGGTAAAACCAATAGGTCCCATAATTTCAGTAAGTCCGTTTTCTTTGCCCCAATCGACAACCTTTTGGAATAATGCTTTCGAAACCTCATTATCATCTATAAAATCAAAGCGAGTAAAACGAATAGCGTTTTTGTCCCATTTCTTGTTATAAGCATGGTTGATCAGTCCTGCAATTCTGCCGACAATTCTACCGTCCTTATATGCTAAAAACAGTTTCGTTTCGCAAAAAGCATAGGCCGGATTTTTGTCGGGTGAAAAGGTTTCCATCTCATCACTTGCCAAGAACGGAACATAAAACTCATTGTCCTTATAAAGTGAATTCGGAAACTCAATCCATTTCTTTAAATCTTTTTTTGATGTAACTTCCTTTATGTTGATACTCATAGACCCCATCCTTCTAAAGCTTTATGCCTTGTTCTTGTAAAAGACTTTAAACACTAATATTTCTGCAAGCAGACACACAGGCAAAGCTGCAAAGAAATCAACTGCAGAGTGTTGTTTTATAAACATTGTAGAAAGACAAATTAAAACAACTGCAATTACCACAAAAACCTTCCACAGCTTTGAAACTTCTTTTGCCTTCAGCCATACGCTTGCGATACCGATGGAGTATGCACAGTGCAGTGACGGACAAACGCCCGTATTGGTGTCAAAGGCATATAAAAAGCCGATACAGTCGGTTAAAAAGTTATCTCGCGGGAACTCGGCAGGTCGCAGGTTTTGGCAGTTGGGATAAACGATATATACCAACATAGCACATACCTGCGTAATAATAATAAAGGTCTGTAATTTTTTAAAACTATCCACGTCATAAAGCGCAAAATAGCCGAGCGAAAAAACAATCAACGCATACCAAAATACATACGGTAGCAAAAACCATTCGCAAAACGGAATGATATCGTCAAGACCACAGTGAATGACGTGACATTTTTCTACGGGTATCAGATTTTCAGTGAGAAAATACAAAATAAAATATCCAACCCAACCAAGCAGCAGTTTAAGGTGGGAAAATTGAGGAGTATTAAGCTTGGAAAATCGGAACTGGCGGTAATCAACTTGGGGTTTTCTCATTTTTCTTCTCCTTAATATTTTTGGGATAATATTTTTTAGGAATGTTGCGGTAAGGAATAACGGTATGCTCAGGCAAGCCTATAGCAATATCGGTAATTTCATTCATAAGATAATCACATATACGGCGGCGTTCTTCTTCAATCGGGTTTTCAGCAGAGAATTTAATCGGTTTGCCCAAATACATTTTTTTAAGTTTTGGTGCTATATAAAGCGGAACAAAGGAAAGCTCTTTGTTTGTGCGTTTATAATAAAGCCGCGCCATGTCAACAAAGCCCTCTTGAAAGTCATAGATTATGTTGTTATATTTTTTGTCGTATTCAGGAAAGATGATAACACTGTTGCCCTTCTGCAGTTTGGATACAGACTCCCTGAAGGTGCTTAAAATTCGGTTATCCTTATAAACGGCTATAGTGCGTGCATTGTTGAAAATGAACACGGAAAGCGGCGGAATTATGTATGATACAATTTTGAAAAGAGGACGGATATAATTTGGCTTCTGAGACCAAAAATCCGTGTACGCATAAGACGGTACTTCCTTTAACTTCATCATCGGTGCCGCACACCAAGTATAATAGCTATCAGGGAAAAATAATTCACAAGCAATAGGTCCGTGCATTTGTGTGTGGTTTCCTACAATGACTACAGGTTCATCAGGAATATTATCCATCCCGACAACCTCCATTTTAGGATAAAATAGCCTGACTAAATATTTAATAGCTCTGAAAAGCCAAGGCTTTTGTTGTTCTTTCTTCAAAATATATCTACCCTTCTGTATCGACAAAATACTCCATAATAAAATAGTATAAAAATTAAAAATCAACTTTTCCTCAATTAAAGTTCAACAATTGTTGAACTTTAATTGATAGTGAGTTGAAAAAAACACAGTAAAATGTTAAAATGTAAATGCGAACCTTGGATTAAAGGATGGGGAAAATGCTTAAAATTTTAATTGCAGAGGATGACCGTGAGCTGCGTAGATTGTTTGCGCATGTTCTTATTAAAAACGGTTACACCGTTAAAGAGGTCGCTAACGGTGAGGAAGCTTTAAATGCTATTGATACCGAATATTTTGATCTTATTATTTCGGATATTATGATGCCGGTGATGGATGGCTATGAGTTTGTGCGTCTTCTTAGGGAAGCAGGTAACACCACTCCCGTGTTGATGATTACTGCAAAGGATGCCTTTGATGATATGCGCAAGGGCTTTATATCGGGAACCGATGATTATATGATAAAACCCATCAATGTTAATGAAATGGTATTGCGTGTCGGGGCACTTCTTCGCCGCGCTCAGATGATAAACGAGCGTAAACAAACTATTGGCGGTACTGTGCTCGAGTGTGATACATTTACAGTGTCCTGCGATGGAGAAAGTATGGTTTTACCGCAAAAGGAATTTATGCTGCTTTATAAAATGGCATCTTTCCCGGGTCGTATCTTTACCCGACAGCAGCTTATGGATGATGTTTGGGGCTATGATACCGACAGTGACACCCACACCGTTGATGTTCATATTGGCAGACTTAGGGAACGTTTTAATGATAATAATGATTTTAAAATTGTGACTATGCGCGGTGTCGGATACAAGGTGGTAAAGGTATGAAAACAAGACAAACCTTTGAGTACATCCGCAACAGAAAAAAAGACCGCTTTACGCTTAGAGTGCGAATGGTACTTTGGGTGCAGTTGGAGTTGTTGGCGTGTGTGGGTCTTGCTTTTTTAATTGATAATATTGCACATACGGTGAATCCGAATTGGAATATTCCTCTGCTTTTGGAGCTCGTTATTGTCAGTGTGGTTGTTGGCGGCGTGATGACCGCCATTATTTCAAGAACTTTTTTCGACCCCATAAAGAACTTGCGTCAGGCAATGGATAAGGTCGCAAACGGCGATTTCACTATACGGCTTGATACCGATAAGTCATCTTCGGGCGAAATCAAGGAATTATATGCCGGATTCAATTTAATGACAAACGAATTACGTGCTACTGAAATTCTTCAAACTGATTTTATATCAAATGTGTCTCATGAATTTAAAACACCTATCAATGCTATTGAGGGATATTCCACGCTTATGCAGGGGTGCGAAAATTTGGATGATGACCAAAAGGAATATGTAGAAAAAATACTCTTTAACACCGGGCGCTTATCTTCACTTGTCAGCAACATATTACTGCTTTCTAAAATTGAGAATCAATCCATACAGGCAAAACGAGAGATTTTTTCTTTGGATGAGCAAATAAGGGAAACCATTGTAGCGCTTGAAACAGCTTGGGCACCGAAAAATATTGAATTAGATGTTGAACTTGACAGTGTGAAGTATAACGGCAATGAAATTTTGATGCGGCATGTTTGGAGTAATCTTATCGGTAACGCTATCAAATTTACTCCCGAAAATAGCGTTATCAATATACGCCTCAAAAATCAAAAGGATAAATTGATTTTCAGTGTTACTGATCAAGGCAGTGGCTTATCCGAAGAAGCAAAAAAGCATTTATTTGATAAATTTTATCAAGCGGATACTTCTCATAAATCAGAAGGTAACGGCTTGGGGCTTGCTCTTGTAAAGCAGATTCTTGATATAGATGGCGGAGATATTACCGCCGAGAATGTAAACGGTGGCGGTTGCCGATTTACCGTTACATTGTATGATAAACAATAACGTCATATATAAAGGACATTGATCGTTTGTGGTCGATGTCCTTTTTTCAACAAAAATTGACTTTCAGTTGAGGTTGAGTTGTAAATTAAAAAGTATACTGTGACCGTAAAATAAAGGAAAAAGGGGTAAAATTATGGCTACGGCGTATGTTCTTTATAATAACAAGGCAGGTGACAGTAATGCACTGGAAAGCGTAAAAGTACTCGAAATTATCATAAACGATCAATTAAAATATATTGATGTGTCAGAGGTTTCTGATTATCGCATATTCATAACAGGACTTGAAAAAGATGACTATATTATCCTTGCCGGCGGTGACGGAACCCTTAATCGATTTATCAATAATATTGAAGGCATTGAATTTGATAATGAAGTATTATATTTTCCAAACGGCACGGGTAATGACTTTGCTCACGATCTCGGCTACTCGAAGGAATGTAACCCCTTTCCAATAAACAAGTACATAAGAAGCTTACCGACAGTAACCGTTAAAAACAAAACATACCGCTTTATCAACGGTGTAGGATATGGTATTGATGGATACTGCTGTCAGGTGGGTGATGAACTAAAGAAGATTCCCGGTAAAAGAATTAACTATACCTCAATTGCTATTAAGGGGCTATTGTTCCACTATAAACCGACGAATGCCAAGGTTACGGTGGATGGTAAGGCACATACATACCAAAAAGTGTGGATTGCGCCTACGATGAACGGTAGATATTACGGCGGCGGTATGATGCCAACACCCCAGCAAAAACGAAATTCCGATAAGCTTTCAACAATGATATTCCATAATTCAGGTAAGCTGAAAACCCTTATGATTTTTCCGTCACTCTTTAAGGGAGAGCATATTAAGCATACAAAGCAGGTCGAAATTTTGACAGGAAATGAAATAACTATCGAATTTGACAGACCGGTTGCATTGCAAATTGACGGCGAAACCATTCATGAGGTTTCTTCCTATACCGCAACAATGTCGAAGGCTAGTGTTATTAAATAAAAAAGGCTCTACCCCAAGGTGATAAAATGAAATTTTTAATAGCTTTGCTTATAGCAATTCCAACACTTATTGCGATTTTACTATTTACAGTTGCAGGCTTGTCTTTCCATAATCCCGCTTTGCTTGCAGCATCATCGAACCCTGTTATTGCAATACTTTGTATTATTTCAGGTGTGATTGCGGCATTGCCATTTGTGTTAGCGGTAATCTTCTGGCTTGGAGGTTTGCTCGGCTTGGGTAAAAAGAAGAAAGATGAAGCGCAGGGTGACAAAGAAAAAATTGAAACCATATAACAGCATAAATATTAAGCGAACAATTTATATATTAGTTAAACCTATTAAATATTGATTATTTGGCTTTTTTGTGATATAATTTACTTGGCAAAACTTGAATATATAATAAATTGGGAGGCAAAGATTTATGAATTTACTCAAAAAATGCACAGCAGAATTTATTGGAACCTTCGTCTTAGTCTTTTTTGCTTGTGGAACTGCCGCGGTTGTAGGTTGCTCGGCTGAAAACGGAACAGGTTATTTATTAACTGCTCTTGCCTTTGGTTTGGTTATTGTTGCAATGGCTTACTCTATCGGCAACATTTCCGGATGCCATATCAACCCTGCAGTGTCAATTGCAATGTTGGTTAGCGGCAAACTCTCAGTAAAAGAATTTATCGGTTACTTAATTGCTCAGTTTGCAGGTGCAACTGCCGGTGCTGCAGCACTTATGGCTATTGTCGGTAAGGAAAGCGGATTGGGTGCAAACGCTCTTTATGAGGGTAATATTGCATTATCTTTGCTTGTTGAGGTTATACTGACCTTCGTGTTCGTAATCGCTATCTTAGGTGTTACTTCCAAGAAGGAAAACGGTGCCGTATCAGGTATTGTGATTGGTTTAACCTTAACTCTTGTACATATCCTCGGTATTTCCTTCACCGGAACCTCTGTTAACCCTGCCCGTAGCTTTGGCCCCGCTCTCTTTGTCGGTGGCGATGCTCTTGCAAATGTTTGGGTGTTCTTGGTGGCTCCCTTGATTGGCGGTGTTCTTGCTGCATTGGTTTACAAGTTCCTTGACAGTAAGAAGGCTGAATAAAGCAGAATTAACAGATATCAATTAAAAATTTTTTATTAAAGTTATAAAGCGGTGTGACTTTATTCGGTCATACCGCTTTTTTAAAAATCATCAACACTAATACTCTTGTTATTGGAAATAAAATATGGTATAATATTCTATAGAATATTGTTATATAAGGAGAAAATATAATGAGCTATTCTGAAATCACACCCTATATTAAAGAACTTGCTTCTTTATCAGATATAAGTAACCATATTGTTCCGGATATGTATACAAAACACGATGTAAAGCGTGGACTACGTGACATTGACGGTAATGGCGTTGTTGCCGGACTTACTGAGGTGTCATGCATAAAAGCCAAGAAAAAGGATGCTAAAGGGAATGATATTCCTTGCGAAGGACAGCTTTATTACAGAGGCATTAATGTTCGTGACCTTGTAAAAGGTTTTGTTTCTGATGGCCGTCCCGGTTTTGAGGAAACTGTATTTTTGCTTTTGTTTTCTAAGCTTCCGACAAGCGATGAATTGAAGCGTTTTTGTGAACAGCTATCATCTTACCGTTCCTTGCCGCCTTCCTTTGTGCGTGATATGATTTTAAAGGCTCCCGGCAAGGATATGATGAATATTTTGTCAAGAAGTGTATTGGCGCTTTATGCTTATGATGATAACCCTGATGATATTTCTACTGCAAATATCCTGCGCCAATGCTTACAATTAATAGCAGAATTTCCGCTTCTCGCCGTTTATAGTTATCATTCTTACCAGCATTATCACAAAGGGCAAAGTTTATTTATTCATCATCCAAAAAAAGAATTGAATACGGCCGAGAATTTGCTCTATATACTACGAGAGGATGGACAGTACACACCACTTGAAGCAGAGCTGCTTGACCTTGCGCTTGTTCTTCACGCTGAGCATGGTGGCGGTAATAACTCAACATTCACAACACATGTTGTTACCTCTTCCGGAACAGATACCTATTCCGCTATTTCGGCGGCACTAGGTTCCTTAAAAGGTCCCCGTCATGGCGGTGCAAATATCAAGGTTATGCAAATGTTTGATGATATGAAAGCCAATATCAACATTAAAGATAAAAATGAGGTTCGGGATTATCTTGTCAGACTTCTTGATAAGCAGGCTTTTGATAAATCGGGACTTATTTACGGTATGGGACATGCAGTATATTCATTATCTGATCCGAGAGCCGACATATTACGCTATTACGCTGAACAGCTTTCTGTGGAAAAAGGTCTTCACGATGAGTTTGAGTTGTACCAAACCGTAGAAAAAATGGCACCGGAAATTATTGCCGAAAAGCGTAAAATGTATAAAGGTGTCAGTGCCAATGTTGACTTTTATTCAGGTATGGTCTATAAAATGCTTGGTCTACCTTACGAATTGTTTACTCCAATATTTGCTATTGCAAGAATTGCGGGTTGGAGTGCTCACCGTATGGAAGAAATACAAAACGCAGGAAAAATTATTCGTCCCGCATATATAAATGTGAAAGAGGAAAACGAGTATATTCCTTTGCAAAACAGATAAATTGCGGATAGACTTTTTGTGATTCCTCAATTGCGTTTTGCTATTAATGGAAGCGGCGAAAAAGTATAATTGACTGAAAGATTAAAAGGATTATTTAAAATTAATATATTATAATTCAACCCGATAAGTAAAAGCTTATTGGGTTGAATCATTTCCATAGATATGAATATATTTGCTCATATATTAGTAAACCATCAATTTTATATGCGGCAAAGAGGAATTAAGGGATTGAGAAAACTTGCAAAAAATGATATAATTCAGTCGAGGTGCAAATGCAATGAAAAAAGTCAAAGGATTGATCATAATGCTTTTAATAGTACTATCATTATTTGGAATGACCGCTTGTAACGGTGAAAACGGAAAATCTTCGACCTACGAACAGATTACTGCCGAACAAGCTAAAGCTATTATGGACACCGAAACGGATTATATTATCATAGATGCCCGTACTGAAGAAGAATTCGCCGAGGGACATATTGAAAATGCGATTTTGATTCCCGAATATGAAATTAAAGACCGTGCCGAAAAGGAACTGCCCGATAAGGATGCTTTAATTCTCGTTTACTGCCGTAGCGGTAGGAGAAGCAAAATCGCATCCGAAGAGCTTGTGAAACTCGGCTACACCAATGTTAAAGAATTCGGTGGTATCATCGACTGGCCGTATGAAACTGTTAAATAAAAGGAGAAAATTATGCGTAAAGATTTTGGAGTTAAAACCTGGGGCTATCCTATGCCTGTATTTATTGTTGCGGCTTACGATAAAGATGGAAAGCCAAACTGTATGAATGCGGCTTGGGGTGGAATTTACGATACTAATCAGATTATGGTTTGCATTGCCGATGACCATAAGACAACCCAAAATATTATTGAAAGCGGTGCTTTTACAGTAAGCATTGCCGATGCAAAGCATGTTATTGAGGCTGACTATGTCGGCATTGTTTCGGGCAACAAGGTCCCCGATAAAATGGAAAAAGCAGGACTTACCACCACAAAATCCGCCTTTGTAAATGCACCTATAATCAACGAATTTCCTATGACCGTTGAATGCAAACTTTTAAAGTTTAATGAAGACGGCATTTGCATTGGTGAGATTGTAAACGTTAGCGCGGATGTGTCGGTACTGGGCGAAGATGGACAAATTGACCCCGAAAAGTTACAGGCTATCACTTACGATCCCGTGCATCACACCTACATAAAACTCGGCGAAAAGGTCGGTAATGCCTTTTCTGACGGAAAGAAGTTGAAATAATATGGAACTATCAAAATTTTTCAAAAGTGTGTTAGAGCAGGACACGGCACCCGTTGTTATTTGCGATTTAGAGCATACAGTGGTTTATATGAACCCTGCATCTATTTCACGTTATCATACCGACCTTACAGGCAAAAGCCTAAAGGCTTGCCACAATGCCGAATCGGGTGCCAAAATTGACCGCGTAGTCGCTTGGTTTGCCGAGAGTAAGGATAATAATATGGTTTTCACTTCCCGTAACGATAAGGAAAATAAGGATATTTATATGGTCGCTTTACGTGATGATAACGGCACACTTATCGGCTATTACGAAAAGCACGAATATAGGAACCAAGAAACCGCCGAACTTTATAAAATGGAGAAATAGAATGAACAGACCATACATAATTTGCCATATGGTAACCTCAATTGACGGTAAGGTTACAGGCGATTTTTTAAGCAGTCCCACTTGCAAAAAGGCTTGCGAAGTATATTACGACATTAATCGTATTTTAAAAACTAACGGTTTTATTTGCGGTAGGGTTACTATGGAAAGTAGCTTCACGGGCGGGTACTATCCCGATTTAAGCGCATATCAGCCAACAGAAAAGACGGATTTTATACCGAATAATCTGTCAGGCTTTTATGCTGTTGCCTTTGATACAAATGGTAAGCTCGGTTGGAAATCCAACAAAATAATCGACCCCGATGGCGACCCTGGTTATGACGGCGCGCAGATTATTGAGGTGCTTTCCGAAAATGTTGACGAGCGATACCTACGCTACCTTGAAGAAATGGAAATTCCGTATATCTTTGCAGGTGAAGATAAAATTGATGTTGAACTTGCGCTTTTTAAACTCAAAAACATAGTAGGAATCGATACCTTGCTGTTAGAGGGCGGAAGCATTATAAACGGCGCATTTCAGCGTGCTAACGTTATTGATGAATTAAGCCTCGTTGTTGCACCCGTTGTAGCTGACAAAAACGATAAACCACTCTTTATGGACAGCACCGTTCAAGATTTTGAACTTGTTAAAACTGAAAATAAAGCTGGTGTTCTTATTTTGAATTATAAGAGGAAACAAAAAGCTTGACTCTGACGTTGCGTTATGGTTTATACTCTGTTACGAGAGGTGATTTACTGTGAAAATGCAAATAAATGGGTTCGCAAAGCTCACAGGTGTGAGTGTTCGCACACTGCACTATTATGATGAAATAGGGCTACTAAAACCCGCCTTTGTGGATATGCAAAACGGCTATAGGTTTTATGATGAAAATTCTCTCGAATGTATGCAAGAGATACTATTTTATCGCGAACTCGATTTTGAACTCAAAAGCATTTTAGAGATATTGTCATCTCCCGATTACGATAAGGAAAAAGCACTTGCCGAGCAACGAAAACTTTTGATTCTTAAAAAAGAACGTTTAGAGAGAATTATCGATGCTTTGGACGGTGCTGAGAAAGGAAAGATTACAATGAAAGCGTTTGATAACAGCGATTACGAAACTGCACGTAATCAGTATGAAGTTGAGGCAAAACAGCGATGGGGAGAAACTGATGCCTATAAAGAACACGCAGAAAAAACCGCAAACTATACTAAATACAAATGGCAAGAGGTAAACGATGGTTTAATGTCAGTCCTCGCCAAATTTACCGAGTGTATGCAAAACAGCAACACCGCCGACTCTATAAAGGCACAGGAATTAGTAATCGAACTGCAAGCCTATATAACAGATAATTACTATACTTGCACAAACGAAATCCTTGCAGGACTGGGTCAAATGTATGTCGCTGATGAACGCTTTAAAGAAAATATTGATAAGCAGGGTGTAGGCACTGCTGAATATGTATCACAGGCAATAAAAGAATATTGTGAATAGAAAAAACACTCAATGATGTTTTGATTTCATTGAGTGTTTTTTATGTAATAAAAAATTCCAAACTCAACCAAAAGGTTGAATTTGGAATTTTGGTCGAGGTGACAGGGGTCGAACCTGCGGCATCTAGTTCCCAAATGGTAAAAAATACCTAATTTATAGATGTTTCCGGTTATTTCTAACCCTTTCTACTCAAAACCACATCCTCTTTGATGCTTTTATCTCCTTTATATCCGTGTGTTCCGGTCACAGAAGTGGGATAAACTGTGGTCAAAAAAACAACCTCGCAGTGTTGGGATTTTCAGACGCTGCAAGGTTGTTTTTATTTACAGCCATTCTCTATATCAAAATTTGATCCGCAGTAGACAAAGAATAAGTTCCGGTTGAAATAGAAACTGTATGTGAACAGTAAGGGAAAATGTGCGTAGTATCCGTAAAATCGTAGAAATACGCAAAATTTCCGGAAGTGTATATTGACTTATAATGTTGGCTATGATATAATAGGATCGACGAAAATGAGTAAATACGCAAAATTCCCGAAAGAGGTTTGGCTATGATCGAACGAAAAAAATATCTCGAAAGATTGATTGCTAAGAAAGAAAATGGATTGGTAAAGGTTATTACCGGTATTAGAAGATGTGGTAAATCTTATTTGTTGTTCAACATTTATAAAGACTATCTCAAGTCCATCGGCGTAGAGGACGAGTGCATTATCTGTCTTGCGCTCGATGATGATGAAAACATCAAGTATCGCAACCCGCTTGAGCTTGGCAAGTATATCCGCAGCTTAACTGTAGATGAAAGCAAAACGTATTATGTGTTTCTCGATGAGATTCAAAAGGTTGTTACCATTCAAAACCCTTATATAGAAGGTGTCGAGGATAAGATCGGCTTTGTGGACGTTGTGCTCGGACTGATGAAACACGAAAACATTGACGTATACGTAACCGGCAGTAACTCAAAGATGCTATCCTCGGACATTCTCACCGAATTCCGCGGGCGCGGTGACGAGATCCGTGTGAATCCTCTGTCTTTTGAAGAGTTCTATCATGCGTACGAAGGCGATAAGCGTGATGCTTGGCAAGAGTATTATACCTACGGTGGTCTGCCTCTGGTGATGAAGAAAAAAGGACACGAGGAAAAAGCGAAATACCTGGAATCTTTGTTTGGTAAAATTTACATTGGTGATATCATAGAACGAAACAAGATTTTGCACGATAAATCCGTTCTTGACGACCTTTTGAATATCATTTCTTCTTCGGTAGGATCACTTACTAATGCAAGCAAGATATCCAAAACATTTAAAAGCGAAAGACAAGTAAGCATAAGCGATGAAACCGTCAGCAGATATCTGGACTTCTTCATTGATGCATTTATGATATATAAAGCCGAACGGTATGATGTGAAAGGCAGAAAATATATTGGATCTCCGCTTAAATATTATTTCAGCGACGTAGGCCTGCGCAACGCGAGACTTAATTTCCGTCAGCAAGAAGAGAATCATATTATGGAAAACATCATTTATAATGAGCTTTGTAACAGAGAGTTCAGCGTAGACGTCGGCGTGGTTGAATACTGCTATAAGGACAAAGACAAAAAGAGTAAGCGTGTACAGCTGGAAATTGACTTTGTAGCCAATAAAGGAAGCAAAAAATATTATATTCAGTCCGCACTTACCGTGAGCGAGGAAGAAAAACGCAAGCAGGAAGTCAGATCTCTCAACCGTGTAGGTGACTCCTTTAAAAAGATCATAGTAGTAAAAGATAACATTATTCCGTGGCACGACGATGACGGCATTCTCTATATCGGTATTGAGCAATTTCTTCTTGATGAAACTGCTATGGATATATAATGAAGATATGTTAAAACGCAAATCAAAAAAGTGGGTGGAGTTTACGAATGATTTATTATGCCACAAAAGAAACGCTACAACGTTATAAGTTGAAAACTCCGGAACAATTTGAATCCGAGATGGCGCCGTTCGTTCGCGCGGTCGTAAATCGGGAACGCGGAAATCGATTGTTTGAATGGGGCTGTAAGCTGTTTTACTTCGATAGAAGAAAATGCTTGCAAATTATGCACTTTGAAACGAAACTGGTCATTTTTCTGGTGGATTTGAAAGTAAAGGATCTTGAATGTGTGGGGGATGCGGTTGCGCATTACCTGCTGGATCTATATGCCGGGGATTCGGATATGGAGCAAGCGCTAAAGAACTACTTTGCCGCCGCTCCTCTGGTGTGCTTTGATCGGATAACGGATAAAAGCATTATTGCCAGCTTGAACGGAATACAGTCGCGTTGGGCGTGGGATGGGTACCGTTTTTACGGCTATATTAAGGATGGTATTTTACATACCAGAAAAATCAACCGAGAAGTCAATGAAATGCCTCAGACGAGAAAGATAAACGGCAAAGAGGAGTGGATATTTCCTTATGAGCTGTTTGCGCAAACCATCAAGAAACATTTCGGAGAATCATACGGAATTTGATGAAACAAAGGGTTGAATGTTTTTTGTGGTTGTTCAAGTTGAGAAATGAAGTGGACTAACTGTTGTCAAACGCTGATTTTGCGAAGGTTCGAATAAAGTTCAAATGCTGAAATGCCGCATAAAATAGGGCTTTTTCCTGAATTTGAACCTGTCAAAATCCGACGTTTTTCGACACTGTCCCAAAGAAATCCGGAGTACCTGTTTCCGCTTATTTCCGGGCATTTCCGCCCCTTTCCGCTCGGAAACACATCCTTTCCGGCCATCTTACCTCCACTGTTTCCGTGTGCTCCGTGCGTGGATGTGGGATAAACTGTGGTCAAGCAAAACACCTCGAATGCAGCTTCCGCCGCATCCGAGGTGTTTTTTGTCGTCTGTATGGTAACTCTGTCCGCCCCAAAAGTCAAGGCCTTTTGTAGAACAAATTTTGTACCGCAGTAAACAAAGAAAAAGGCTTCGTGTATCCAAAACGGATACTCTGGCTGTATTGACTTTGAACAATTTTATTGCTATAATAAGTACGTAATAAGAAGGCGGTACTGATTGATAAAAGGCCGGACATAAAATGATGTTATTTGTTTTGAGTTATGCAAGTGATTCGTAACAAGTAAAAGTGATTTATGTAACGCAGTTTATTTTTCGGTGCCCGAATGAAGGCGCACGTGATACGTGGGCTTTGTCGGGCTATATTTATGCCTTCTTATAGAAAACTATAAGGAGGTTGTTTTTTATGGACAACGAAACATTATTAGAAATTGCAACACAATTGGAATACGATTTTGATGATATTCGTATTCTGCGACAGGCGTTTACACGGAAGTCTTATTCGGAGGAACACAACGGAGAATACCACAACGAAGTGTTGGAGTTTTATGGTGACAAAGCGCTCGATTTTGTTGTGATGAAGAAGTTATCCGAGCATTATGGAAACGCTACGCAAAACGGCAAATACGCTTCTGAAAAGACAGAAGGACAACTCACGGAAATCAAAAAGAAATTGGTATGTAAAAAGATGCTTGCACATCGTATTGATACCTTTGGATTTGCGGATTATATTCTGATGGGAAAAGGTGACGTCGGACAAAACGCTCAGAATCAAGATTCCGTTAAAGAGGATCTCTTTGAGGCAATAGTCGGCGCTGTGGCTATTGATAGCGGATGGGATGCCGAAGCTCTTGAGGACGTAATTGACCGTATGCTCGATATCGAACACTATCTCGAAAAAGGTTTCAGTGACGACGAGAATTATGTAGATTTGATTCAAACCTGGTGTCAAAAAAGATATAGTTGGATTCCGGAATATGATTTTTATGAGATGGAAGATGGATGGGAGTGTTCACTTTCGTTATCGGATGATTACGATGATTTTATAGGTCGCGGATATTCAAAGCGCGAGGCGAGAATGAATGCAGCGCAAAACGCTTATGAATATTTAGAAGAAAATGACGAACTGCTTCTCCCGATTGACGAGGTAGGCGAGCCGGATATTGATAGAGCAATCAACCAATTGCAAGAGCTCTATCAAAAGGGCTATATTGATGAGCCGTACTATGAGTTTTACGAAGATCACGACGAGAATGGAAATCCAACATGGCTATGTGAGTGTCATTTGAAGAATCGTGATCAATATTGGTATGGCAATCATTCCTCTAAAAAGCAAGGCAAAAAATCCGTTGCATATAGTATGCTCTGCGATGTTCTTGAGTGGGGTGATTGAGATGAAACTCCGTGAACTCAGACAACAGAAGGGCGTAACGCAAAAAGAGGTAGCTACCGCTGTGGGTTGTACTGCTACAGTATACTCACGGTATGAAAGAGAAGAACGGGAGCCGGATATCTCGACCCTTTGCAGCCTTGCTGATTATTTTAAGGTGAGCATTGATTCTCTGATTGGTTACACCAATAAACAAAAAAGTGAAGGTTAAACTACCTGCCGATGAGAAATCAAGCGACTTCTCATCGGCATTTCGATTTTACTCAAAGGAAACAGGTTTTGTATCCCCCGTCGCAAATGCGTTGGGGCCGGGGTCCGACATGGAGAAATACATTTTCGCGGCTTTGGTGGTGCCGAAATCACGGTTGGAGCCGGAATTCTGCACCTTGTTAAAGGCATCGCGGAACATCTGGTTGTGAGCTTCCTCGCGATTCAAAAGAAAATCAATAGTCTCGCGCACCTTCTTATCGTCGATCTGGCGGTAAAGGTATTCGTAAACCACCTTTGCGCGCTGTTCGGATGCGATGTTGCTTAAGAGATCGGCGCACAGATCACCCGTAACCGTCACGTAATCCGCCGTCCAGGAGTAACCCGAAGCGTTGATAAGACCGGGGTTCAGACCGAGGATCACGTGGGATTGGATCTCGCCCGAGGGCACCTTTGCGGCATCCACGTCGTGACCGTTTAAGAGATTGATGGTCTGCGCCACCATCTCCATGTGACCAAGTTCCTCCGCCGCAATGTCAAGGAACAGATCCTTGATCTCGGGGTCTTTGATTCGAAAGCTCTGGGACATATATTGCATAGCCGCCTTCAGTTCGCCGTTACCGCCGCCGAGCTGTTCTTGCAAAAGCGCCGCATACTGCGGATTGGGTCTCTCCACCTCCACGGGATGAAAAAGCATCTTTTCGTGTTTGAACATTTTATTACCTCCGTTTGTTTGATATAAGTTATTTTTGCCAATCCGGAGATAGATATTCAAACGCACCGCCAAATCTGCACCCGCGTCAACAATTGCCCCGCAGTAAACAAAGAAAAAGGGATTTGCTCCTCGCAAAGGAAGGAACAGCAGCTTTGTGACGAAAAAACGACAAATGCTTAAATCGCAGTATTTCTCTGCCGAGAACTGTTGCTATTTGGCGCACGGTGTGGTATAATGACGAGTGGTGAAATAGCACACTTACAAAAACTACTTATGAGGTGTAATACAATGGCTGCAAGCTATAAAAAATTGTTTAAACTTCTGATCGACCGAGATATGAAAAAGAAAGAACTCGCCGAAAAAGCCGGTATCAGCATTGCCACCATCACCAAGATGGGCAAAGATGGCGCCGTCGTGTCGAGCGACGTCCTCGTGAAGATCTGCACAGCGCTTGAGTGTAAGATGGATGATATAGTTGAGATCATCCAATAATTAGTAATCAAGTAATTATAGAAAGGTAAATGTTATGCCGTCTTATAAAAAGCCGAATATGGCAAGGTTCAATAGTCAAGTGAGTAAATTAAGATCTGCAAGCAACCAATTTGAGCGGAAAGCCAATCAGGCTGTGCGTGAATTAAAAAGTATTGAACGTAAAGCTAAGTCATATCAAAATAAACTTCGCTCGATGTCAGCACAGTCATTATCTACTATGCCGTCCCTGTATCTGGGTTCAGAATATGACGAGGTCAGTTCGTTCCTATACGATGACTATGATAAAGAGTACGATGTTTTCATTTCACATGCATCCGAAGACAAAGAAGAGGTGGCGCGCCCGCTTGCAGAGGCTTTAAGAAAAAATGGCTTATCTGTATGGTATGATGAATTCGAATTGAAAATCGGTGATAGTCTACGTAGAAAGATCGATAAAGGCATTGCAAACAGCAATTTTGGAATTATTGTGATTTCTCGAGATTTCATAAGTAAAGGATGGACTAACTATGAACTTGACGGTTTAATTACAAAAGCCGTTAATGGAGAGCAAACGATGCTGCCGATTTGGCATAATGTCACTAAACGAGAAGTGATCAATTATAGTCCTTCTCTTGCTGATAAACTTGCACGAAGCACTACAGATTTTACCGTGGAAGAAATTGCAGACGAAATCGCGGATTTGATAAATGAGAGGAAAGGCGCTTAGTAATATGTTACACGATGGACTTTATGAGCAAATAATCAATAAGGGGCTAGAAACAGAGCTTGCCACTACGGACAAGCTCTCTACAACTACGCCTATTGATATTGCAGAAGCATCCAAAGTGCTCGCAAAGTACATCGCAGAGGTCGTTGAACAAGGTCTGGATAATCTTGTTGATAACGGTGGTGACGTGAGCTCTCAGGTGGCGCTTGCCAACCGCATTATTTCTACTATCATCAACGAAACTAAAGAAAATGGCTTTGACGAAATGTCGGTTGCGGAGCGTGCTGAACAGCTCTTGGCGCTTTTTGATAAGAAGAATAGCATTCTTGCGCTTGATGAAAAGGCGCAGATTGTCCGTCCCGAAACTTCTATTGCACAAAGCTCATTATTTACAGGCGCAATCCATGAACCTCAGATGTACACCGAGCTCAAGAAAGAGATTGTATCCTGTAACCGCATTGATATGCTGGTGTCCTTCATCAAGTGGAGCGGTCTGCGCCTGATTATGGACGAGCTTACTACCTTTACGCAAAATGGCGGCAAACTTCGAATTATTACAACGTCATATATGGGCGCGACTGATGTAAAAGCGATTGAAGAATTGCGTAAGCTTCCGAATACGAGAATTAAGGTTAGCTACGATACCAAGCGTACTCGCCTTCATGCAAAGACGTATGTTTTCTATCGCGACACCGGATTTACGACCGCTTACGTTGGCTCGTCTAACCTTTCCAATGCAGCTATCTCAAGCGGCCTTGAATGGAACGTAAAAGTCACAAAGAAGGATCTGCCTGAAACCATCGATAAGATTGCGGCTACGTTTGAGAGCTATTGGAATTCTAACGAATTTGAATACTACAACGAGGAACAAAAGGAGCGCCTCGCTCGTGCTCTGAAGGCAGAGAAATACTTTGACAGTAACAACGCCGAAGTGTACACGATGGACATTGCGCCGTATTCCTATCAGCAGGAAATCCTCGATAAGCTGGAAGCAGAGCGCAAGGTGCGTGGTTATAATCGCAACCTTGTTGTTGCCGCAACTGGTACAGGCAAGACAGTTATTTCCGCGCTTGATTACAAACGTTTCCGCAAGCAAAATCCGGATAAGCCTTGTCGTTTGTTGTTTGTGGCTCACCGTGAGGAAATTCTCAAGCAAAGCATGTATACTTTCCGTGCTGTGCTGAAGGATGCAAACTTTGGAGAAATGTTTGTCGGCAACTACAAGCCGGAGAGTATCGACAATCTGTTTATTTCTATTCAAACTTTCAACTCTCAGTCGTTCACCGAAAAGACAACACCGGAGTTTTATGATTACATCATTGTGGATGAGTTCCACCATGCAGCAGCTCCTACATATCAAAAACTGCTTTCATATTACAAACCGCAGATCCTCCTCGGTTTGACGGCAACGCCTGAACGTATGGACGGCAAGAGCATTCTGCCGTACTTTAATAATCGAATTGCAGCCGAAATTCGTTTGCCCGAAGCCATTGACCGAAAACTCCTTTGTCCTTTCCAGTATTTTGGCGTCACTGATAATATTGATCTTGATAATTTAAAGTGGGCTGCCGGTGGTTACGACAAGGGAGAGCTTTCTCGCATTTATACGTTGAGTGGTATGATGGCAAATCGTCGTGCCGACTTGGTGGTTTCCTCATTGCTTAAATATGTAACCGATATTGACGACGTAAAAGGACTTGGCTTCTGCGTAACTATTGAACATGCGGAGTTTATGTCGAATTATTTCAATGAGCGCGGAATCCCGTCGATGTTCTTGACTGGACATTCACCGGACGAAGAAAGAAAAGAGGCCAAAGCACGACTCGTAAAGGGCGAGGTGCGCTTTATTTTTGTTGTTGACATTTATAACGAAGGCGTGGACATTCCCGAAGTCAACACCGTTCTGTTCTTGCGCCCGACCGAGTCTTTGACGGTATTCTTGCAGCAGCTCGGGCGTGGTCTGCGTTTGTCCGAGGATAAAGAGTGCCTGACCGTTCTTGATTTCATCGGCCAGGCAAATAAGAAATATAATTTTGAGGATAAGTTTGCATCACTTCTTTCCAACACAACACGCGGTGTAACCCGTGAAATCAAAGACGGTTTCGTTTCACTTCCCAAGGGTTGCTATATTCAGCTTGAAAAGAAAGCGGCAAGATATATTCTTGATAACATTCGTGCGTCCTACGGAAACAGCGCGGGACTTGTTGCACGTATTGCAACCTTTGAAGAGGATACCGGGCTGAAGCTTACTCTTGAGAGCTTTCTTGATCACTATAGAATTGATCCTCGTTCAATTTATAAGTTCGATTCCTTCTCACGTCTTTGTGCACGTGCGGATATGATCGATAATTTTGAGGAGCCGATAGAAGAGGTCTTGTCAAAGGCGCTTGGACGTTTTGCTTCGGTGGATTCAAGGCGCTGGATTGTGTTTATGCTGCATATTTTGAAGGACATTGATAAGCACGACTTCACAAAGCTTTCCGATCTAGAAAAACGCATGTTACAGATGTTTTACATCACTGTTTGGGGCAAAGCGATTGAGGATTGGAATGCAGACGAGGTGATTGAAAACTTCCGTGCCCTTTCGGATAGCCCTGTGATGCTTTCGGAATTGATTGCATTGCTCGAATACAACTTTAATCACATCGACTTTATTGATGCACCGGTGGATATTGGTTTTGCTTGCCCGTTGGATTTGCACTGCACCTATACTCGTGACCAGTTGCTTGTGGCGATGGACTTCATGAAGCCTAACACTGTTCGTGAAGGCGTAAAGTGGCTTCCCGAAAAAGAAATTGATGTGTTCTTTATTACGCTTAACAAGTCTGATAAAGATTACTCACCGACAACAATGTATAAGGATTATTCCATTAACGAAACACTGTTCCATTGGCAGAGTCAGAGCACGACCAACGCAGAGGGGAAAGTTGGTCAGAGATACATCAATCATCGCAAAAACGGCAGCAAGGTACTTTTGTTTGTTCGTGAATTTAAGAACGATGTATACGGGAATACAGCGCCGTACACCTATCTCGGTACAGCAAATTATGTGTCACATAATGGTTCTAGACCGATGAATATTACATGGAAGCTGGATGCGCCCATCCCGGCGAAATATCTGAAGAAGACGAATAAATTGGTGGTAGGATAATGAATAACTTTGATTTTATAAAAGTTATCGCTGAAATCTGTAAAAACAATGTGGATAGAGATCCATATATGTCCGATTATGAAAAGCAATTAAGAAAAGCGGGAATTGAATACACTGAAGAGATGGCCAAAAGGTATTACAATCAAAAGAAGCCGATTGTACCGGTAGTAGCCGCATTAATATGGGATAACGATAAATTTATGATCTGCCAGCGTCCCGCACACAAAGCAAGGGCTTTGCTGTGGGAATTCGTTGGCGGCAAGGTTGAGTCAGGTGAAACCAAGGAACAGGCACTTGCCCGAG
>SVPF01000011.1 GCA_015066005.1 Oscillospiraceae bacterium | reverse complement strand
ATCTTCGGCTTGTTCTTTGTAGTGGTCGCAACAATCAAATAGTGTGCGACTTCTGTTTTTTCGTTCTATCTCATTCTCTGTAACATGCCATAAATCACGGGGTTCTTTCGGTGCAAAGTCTGTTACGCAAAACAGTTCATTATCATAATTGCCTACAGGACAGAAATGGCCAAATCGACAAGAGATGCAGGACTTTATGTGCCACTTTTCAGGCAGATTCTTTGCGAGCAAAATTAGAGCTTCTTCGGTTGTTTCGGTTTGATAAGAAACGGGTGTACCTTGGATAGTTGTTGAAATGATGACGCTCATATTTTCATCATCTTTATTAATCACAGTGTGATTGATTTTTAATTTAATAATTCCGTTAGGGGTTTTAATTGGCAGAGAATATGTTTTATTTTCCATACAACCAACTCCAAACATTTTTTATTATTATATCATAGAAATGTGAAATTTTCAATGTATATGCAATCTTCTTGAGTCATGATGATTCTTAATAGAATCGTTATGACTCTTTTTCTTTATATAAGACTCTTTATTAATCATGATGATTATATAAGCATTATGAGTCTTTGTCTTAAACATAGAGTAATTACAAATTGGGGTTTAACGCACAGACTATATTGATATTTTGTAGGGACAGGCCTCCCGGACTGTCCGCAAATAAAGTCGAGTTTTAACGGGCAGTCGAGGTAGCAAAGCGTGCGACACGGAAGTGAATGACAGTCCAGTGGACTGTCAGAGCCGTGGCGGGACCAAACGCCGCAGCGTGAGACCGCCTGCCCCTACGAATTCTTAATGTGGTTTGTGCTTCATTATCCCGATAAACTAAAATTTGAAATAAAAATAACTGCGTTAGAAGTTTATTATCTTCTAACGCAGTTATTTTTTAAAATTTTCGTATTTCAAGGCTTTCATCATCTTCGCCTTTTTCAATTTTTCTTATTACTATATAGTAACCGTAATTATCGTTTACCTTAATATATACACGGTCGTTTACCTTTTTGCCCATAATTGCCGAGCCCAGCGGGGATTCCTTACTGATAATACCCGCCATTGAATTTTGGCGAAGGGTTGTTACAATTCGCACCTGTTCTTCGCAATCATCCTCTTCAACGTAATAGGTTACCGTGTCAAAAAGGCCTATTTCATCTTCCTTGCTGTCGGTGTCGATTACCACAGCGGTTTTAATCATATTGCGAAGATAGCGTATACGGCTTTCGTTTTTGCCCTTTTCACGCTTGGCGGCGTGGTATTCGGCATTTTCGGATAAATCGCCAAAGCTTCGGGTAAAAACAACCTCCTCCAAAATTTTGGGGCGAAGCACGGTTATTCTATATTCAAGCTCGTCCTGCATTTTTTTAATATCAACACTTGTTAATTCGTCAAACATTTTATCACCCCATATATTATACCAAAAATTGAAATTTTTTCAAGTAACTGTTGCAAAGTATAAGTAGTTTGGGGTAAAATATAAACGAGGTGTTTTTTATGGCATTATATAATTCTTTAAGTCAGATAGTGGGTAATACGCCGCTTATGGCCTTAAATAATTCAAAAAACAAATACGGCTTTGGCGGTAATGTTTTTGCAAAGCTTGAATATTTTAACCCTGCAGGCAGTGTTAAGGACAGGGTAGCACTTAATATGATTGAAGCTGCCGAGAAAAATGGTAGCTTAAAGGCGGGTGGCACGGTTATAGAGCCAACCTCGGGAAATACGGGCATCGGGATTGCGGCAATTTGTGCGGCAAAGGGCTATAATGCAATTTTGGTTATGCCTGAAACCATGTCGGTCGAACGCCGTAAGCTTATTGCTTCCTACGGGGCAGAGGTTGTTTTAACCGAAGGCAGTAAGGGTATGAACGGTTCCATTGAAAGGGCTGAGGAGCTAAACCGTGAAATAGAAAACAGCATTATTGCGGGTCAGTTTTATAACCCTGCAAACCCCGAAGCACATTATAAAACCACCGCGCCTGAAATTTATAATGATTTAGAGGGTAGGGTAGATGCAGTGGTGTGCGGTATTGGTTCGGGCGGTACTATTACGGGCATTGGCCGCTATCTTAAAGAAAAGAATAAAGATATTAAAATAATCGGTGTTGAGCCGCTTTCATCACCATTTATAACAACAGGCAAAAGCGGTGCTCATAAAATTCAGGGCATAGGGGCAGGCTTTATCCCCGAAAATTATGACGCTTCGGTTTGCGATGAGGTAATTACCGTTGCCGATAATGATGCTATAAGCTATGCACAGCAGCTTTCGGTAAATGAGGGACTTTCGGTTGGTATTTCCTCGGGTGCGGCTTATTGCGCTGCAGTTATGGTTGCAAAAAGGGAAGAAATGAAGGGTAAAAATATTGTTGTAATTTTGCCCGACGGCGCATCCCGATACCTTTCAACCGAGCTTTTTGATATATAATAATTTACCCCGTGGTAGATTCTCTGCCACGGGGTATTTGTATATTCAAATTATAGTTTATCGGGATAATGAAGCACAAACTATATTAAGAATTTGTAGGGACAGGCCTCCCGGACTGTCCGCAAAAACGTGACAAATCGCTAGCGGGCAATCGGGGACGCTTGCCCCTACGAATATACATTCTAATTTGCAAAATAATTACGAATTACGCATTCCGAATTACGAATTTCGCCTCACCGCTAAACCTCTATTTTAATCCGTCGCGAAGCGACACCGAACCTATTCACTATTACCTCTTACTTATTACCTCGCGTAAGCGATAATCCTCAATTTATAAGGTTGAATACGCTGAAAGTTAAGAAATCGTTACAAATTTAACAATCTTTTTGTAAAAATCCCAAAAAATTACAAAAAGATTGACAAGTTTTTAACAAACCTATTGACATTAGTATATTAGGTGAATATAATGTATTGCGTACATTATTTTTTGGAGGTCATTATTATGGCAAGAGTTTACAATTTCAGCGCAGGTCCTTCTATGTTACCTGAAGAGGTTTTAAAGACTGCTGCAGACGAAATGTTAGAATATGGCACAAGCGGTCAATCGGTTATGGAAATGTCTCACCGTTCAAAAGAATATCAGGCAATTTTTGATGAGACAGAAGCAAACCTTCGTGAGATTATGAACATTCCTGACAATTACGCTGTTCTTTTCTTACAGGGCGGTGCATCTACCCAGTTTGCAATGCTTCCCTTAAACCTTATGAATAAGAATAAGAAGGCTGACTTTATTGTTACGGGTCAGTGGGCTAACAAGGCTTATCAAGAAGCCGCACGCTATGGTGAAGCACGCCTTGTTGCTTCTTCTAAGGATAAAACCTTCAGCTATATCCCCAAAGTAGCTGCTGAAGATTTTGACAAGGATGCCGACTATGTTCACATCTGCTTCAACAACACTATTTACGGTACAAAGTATAACTATATTCCCGAAACAGGTGACGTTCCCCTTGTAGCTGATATTTCAAGCTGCATTTTGTCCGAACCGATTGATGTTACCAAGTTTGGCGTACTTTATGCAGGCGCACAAAAGAACGTTGCTCCCGCCGGTGTTACCATTGTAATTATCCGTAAAGACCTTATCGGCAACGCTATGGATATTACTCCCACAATGCTCAAGTACGACACACATTCCGAAAACGGCTCAATGTTTAATACACCCCCTTGCTATGCAATTTATGTTGCAGGTCTTACATTTAAGTGGATTAAGAAAATGGGTGGACTTGAGAAGATGAAGGAACTAAACGAAAAGAAGGCTAAAATTCTTTACGATTTCCTTGATAATTCCAAGATGTTCAAGGGTACAGTTGTTCCCGAGGACCGTTCACTTATGAATGTTCCCTTTATTACAGGTAATGATGAGCTTGATGCAAAATTCGTTGCTGAAAGCAAGAAGGCAGGCTTTGTTAATCTTAAGGGTCACCGCAGCGTTGGCGGTATGCGTGCATCTATTTACAATGCAATGCCTATTGAAGGCGTAGAAAAGCTTGTTGAATTTATGAAGAAATTCGAGGAGGAAAACGCATAATGTATAAGATTAAAACCTATAATAAAATCTCTAAATCGGGTTTAGAGGTTTTTGATGAAAAATATACCATTGGTGATGAGGTTGAAAATGCCGACGGTGCGATTGTTCGTTCTGCCGCACTTCACGACACCGAATTTCCCGCTACCTTAAAGGCTATTGCCCGTGCAGGTGCAGGTACTAACAATATTCCGATTGACCGCTGCTCTGAACAGGGCATTGTTGTTTTCAACACTCCGGGTGCTAACGCTAACGCTGTTAAGGAGCTTGTTTTAGCAGGTCTTTTCCTTTCATCGCGCCGTGTTGTTTCAGGTATTGAATGGGCTAAAACCTTAAAGGGCAACGGTGCCGAGGTTGGCAAAATGGTTGAAAAGGGCAAGGGTGCATTCGGCGGTCCTGAAATTAAGGGTAAAAAGCTTGGTGTTATCGGTCTTGGCGCTATTGGTGTTATGGTTGCAAACGCTGCAAATCACCTTGGTATGACCGTTTACGGCTACGACCCTTATTTGTCGGTAAAGTCAGCTTGGAACTTAAACCATAACGCTGTTTACATTAACGATATTAACGAAATTTACGCAAACTGTGATTATATCACAATTCATGTACCGCTTGTTGACGGCACCAAGAATATGATTAACGCTGATACTATTGCTAAAATGAAGGACGGCGTTCGCATTCTTAACTTCTCGCGTGCGGCTTTGGTTAACGATGCGGCACTAATTGCAGCGCTTGAATCGGGCAAGGTTGCAGCATATGTTACTGACTTCCCGACCGATGCGGTATTAGATGTTGACGGTGTTATTGCAATTCCTCACTTGGGTGCTTCTACCCCCGAATCTGAGGATAACTGCGCTTCAATGGCTGCTAAGGAGCTTATTGATTACATCGAAAACGGTAACATTGTAAATTCTGTAAATCTTCCTGAGGTTACAATGCCCAGAAGCGGTAAAAACCGTGTTTGCGTAATTCATAAGAATATTCCTAATATGATTACCAAAATTACAGGTCTAGTTTCAGACGATGGCATTAACATTGAAAACCTTCTTAACAAGTCAAAGGGCGATTACGCTTACACAATGCTTGACATTGGTGATGCTGATATTGCTACACTTGAAAAGGAAATCAATGAAATTGACGGCGTTATTCGTGTAAGAATTATCTAAAATTTAAAACCGTGGATTTTACAGTCTGCGGTTTTGATTTTTTTACATTTTCTATTTTTTAAAAAGGGTTTTAAGCCTTTACTTTTGTCGCTTTTTATTGTAAAATAGAAAAGATGATTGCGAGGTGAAGAGGCTTGAAAAATGTTGTTATAATCGGCGGGGGTGCTGCTGGGCTTAAGGCTGCAATAAGCGCGGCTAATAAGTATAGAAACGGTGGCGCCGCTGTGACGGTGGTTGAAAAGAATAGCCGCCCTGCCAGAAAGGTTATGATAACCGGTAAGGGCAGGTGTAATGTTACCAACAACTGTGATATGGATGCTTTAATTGCCAACACACCGCGAAACCCTAGGTTTTTGTATTCGGCCTTTTCATCCTTCTTACCGCAGGACACTATGACCTTTTTTGAAAGTGTTGGCGTACCCCTTAAAACCGAAAGGGGCAACCGTGTTTTTCCCGTTTCTGATAAAGCGGTGGATATTGTCGACGCTTTGGTTAATGCTGTAAAGGCTAACGGTGTTAAAATATTAAACGGCGAAGTGGTTGCCGTTCTCACTGAAAATGAAAGGGTAACGGGTGTAAAGCTTTCGAACGGGGATGTTTTACCTGCTGACAGCGCGGTAATTGCCACGGGCGGCGCTTCATATACTGTTACAGGCTCTACAGGTGACGGTTACCGAATGGCGAAGGCTTTAGGGCACACTGTTACCGAAATTTCGGGCTCATTGGTGCCTATGAACTGTCACGAAGGCTTTTGCACACGCCTTTCGGGCTTAAGCCTTAAGAATGTAACCCTTTCACTTTTTGAAAACGGTAAGAAAAAGCCCGTTTTCAGTGAAATGGGTGAAATGCTGTTTACACATTTCGGTATTTCGGGTCCGCTTGTATTGTCGGCTTCGGCTTATGTTAAAGCGGGGAAGGAATATAGTGTTTCAATCGATTTGAAGCCTGCGTTAAGCCTTGATATGCTTGATAACCGCATTTTAAGGGATTTTTCACAGCTTCAAAATAAGGACTTTGCAAATTCGCTTGATGCATTACTGCCTAAAAGCTTAATACCCGTTGTGGTAAAGCTTTCGGGCATTCAGGGGGACAAAAAGGTTAACCAAATCAGCCGTGAGGAGCGCCTGCGCCTTTGCGAAATTATAAAAAAATTCCCCTTGACTGTTACGGGGCTTCGCCCTGTGGAAGAGGCTATAATTACCCGCGGTGGTGTATCGGTTAAGGAAATTAACCCCGCTACTATGGAATCTAAGCTGATTTCGGGCCTTTTCTTTGCGGGTGAGGTTATAGATGTTGACGCCTTTACAGGTGGCTTTAATTTGCAAATTGCTTTTTCTACCGGTTATTTGGCCGGTCAAAATGTTTGATGGGAGTTGCCGCATTTTATGATATCAGTTGCTATTGACGGTCCTGCAGGTGCAGGTAAAAGCACACTGGCCCGCAAGGCCGCTGCACAGCTTGGCTTTATTTATGTTGATACGGGTGCGCTTTATCGCACTGTTGGGCTTAAGTTTTCCAAAATGGGCGCTAATACTGACCTTAATTGTGATATCCCTTCGGTTTTGGCTGACACAACGGTGGATATTCGCTTCGTAAACGGTGAGCAGCGAGTGTTTTTGGATGGCGAGGATGTGAGTGAGGAAATCCGCACACCCGTAGCTTCTATGATGGCTTCCGCCGTTTCGGCAAAGGGTGAGGTGCGTGCCTTTCTTTTGGAAATGCAACGAAAGCTTGCAAGGGAAAATGATGTTTTAATGGACGGGCGTGATATTGGCACGGTTGTTTTGCCAAACGCTACTGTTAAAATCTTTCTTACCGCCTCAGCAGAGGAGCGTGCACGCCGCCGTTACGATGAGCTTATAAGCAAAGGTATGAGCGTTACCTTTAAAGAGGTTTATGACGATATGGTTCAGCGTGATTATAACGATTCTCACCGTGAAATCGCACCACTAAAGCAGGCGGAAGATGCTGTTTTGGCCGACACAACCGGACTAGACCCCGAACAGTCGCTTCAGCTTATTTTAAATATTGTTAAGGAACGAATTTAATTTATGAACATTAAACTTGCAAAAACCGCAGGCTTTTGCTTTGGCGTTAACCGTGCGGTGAATACAGTTTATGATTTAATAGAAAAAGGCGAAAGGGTTTGTACCTTGGGGCCTATAATTCATAACCCACAGCTTGTAGATGAGCTTTCAAAAAAAGGGGTAAGAATTGTTTCTTCACCCGATGAGGCAAAAGAAAACGAGGTGCTTGTTATCCGTTCGCACGGGGTAGAGCAGTCGGTTATTGATTATTGTATAAACAATAATATCCGTTATGTTGATGCCACCTGCACCTTTGTTTCAAAAATACACAAAATTGTAAGTGATAAAAGCCGTGAAGGTTATGTTATAATTGTTGCAGGTGATATAAATCACCAAGAAGTAAAGGGCATTGTCGGTCATAGCACAGGCAATACTTTTGTTGTTAGTAATGAGGATGAACTCACCGATTTACTTGATAAAAACGCAAATTTTGTCGAAAAAAAGGTGATTTTAGTTTCACAAACCACTTTTAACAAAAAAGTTTGGGAAAAAATTGCATTTTTTTTAAAAAAAGTGTGTACAAATGCAGAAATTTTTGATACAATATGTAATGCAACTGCAATGAGGCAGCAGGAGGCTTTTGAGCTTGCAAAGGATAGCGACGGTGTTGTTGTTATCGGTGGTAAGGGTAGCTCAAACACGGCAAAGCTTTATGACGTTTGTCGGGCCAATTGCTCCAATACATATTGGGTCGAAACTGCTGATGAGCTTAATATCAGTAATTTTTCCAATTGCGAAAACATTGCTGTTGTTGCGGGTGCTTCCACACCTGCAGGTATTATAAAGGAGGTTTTAAAAACCATGACAGAAAATTTACAACCGGTTGAGCAGGTTGAAGAGGAAGTTCAAGCTGCCCCCAAAAGCTTCGAAGAAATGACAGACGAGGAAGCATTCGAAGCTTCACTCAACAGCTTAACAAGTGATCAGAAGGTTACTGGCGTTGTTATCGCTGTTAATTCCTCTGAAATTACAGTGGATATCGGCAGAGGAGTTACAGGCTATATCACAGCAAGCGAATATTCTTCTGACCCCAACGTTAACCTTGTTGATGAAGTAAAGGTTAATGACGAGCTTAATCTTATTATTATGAAGATTAGCGATATGGAAGGAACCGCAATGCTTTCAAAGCGTCGTTACGATGCTATTGCCGGTTGGGATAATATAGTTGCCGCTAAGGAATCGGGCGAAATCGTTAAGGGTGTTGTTCGTGAAATCATTAAGGGCGGCGTAGTTGCTTATGTCAACAATGTAAAAGTATTTATCCCCGCATCGCAGGCAACCGCTTCCAGAAATGATTCTCTCGAAGACCTTAAGGGTAAGGAGGTTTCCTTCCGTATTATTGAAATCGGTCGCGGCCGCAGAGCTGTTGGTTCTATCCGCAGCGTGCTTCGCGAAGAAAAGAAGGCTGCTGAAGAAAAGGTATGGGCTAATATCGCTGTTGGCGACCGCTTTACAGGCACTGTTAAGTCGCTTACAAGCTATGGCGCATTTGTTGATATCGGCGGCGTTGACGGTATGATTCATATTTCTGAGCTTTCTTGGGCTCGTATTAAGAATCCGTCCGAGGTTGTTTTAGTTGGCGATACTGTTGAAGTATATGTTAAGGACCTTGATGTAGAAAAGAAGAAAATTTCTCTTGGCTACAAGAAGGATGAGGAAAACCCCTGGACCATCTTCACAAACAACTACAATGTTGATGATGTTGTTAAGGTTACTATCGTTAGTATGACTACATACGGTGCATTTGCCCGTATCATTCCCGGAATTGATGGTCTTATCCACATTTCTCAAATTGCTAACAAGCGCATCAATAAGCCTGCTGATGAATTAACCATCGGTCAGGAAGTTGAAGCTAAGATTACCGCAATTGACACTGAAAAGAAGCGCATCAGCCTTTCTATCCGTGCATTGTTGCCCGAAGAGGAAGTGGCTGCTCCCGAAGCTGAAGTAGAGGAAGCACCCGCCGAAGTAGCAGAAGAAGTTGCTGAATAATTTAAAGCAAAAATTAACACCGCTCGAAAGAGCGGTGTTTTTTATGTGTATGTAATTTAACGACCTGTGAAATCACGGTCAAAGGTTATAACACAGCAAAATGTGGGGTTAATAAGCTTTGCAATTTGCGAAATTTTTCCGTTAAGCTCCTTTTCGCTGAGTTTTAGCTCTTGCGGAATTACAACATCAAAAACAAGATTTGTTTGTGTGTCGGCCATTGGGGTCATTCTAAAATCGTGAAGGGTAAGGTCGGGGTGAATAACCTTTATACCGTCGCTAAGCTGTGAACGCACAAAGGCAACCTGCTCGTTATTTACATCCATAGGGTCCATATGAATGACTAATGACACACCCAAATTGTCGTAAATTTCTTTTTCGCAAAGGTCAATTTGCTCGTGACATTCAACAATATTAATGTCTTGTGGGACCTCAACATGCACCGATGCAAACAGCCTTCCGGGGCCGTAGTTGTGAACAATAAGGTCGTGAATACCTACAAAGTCCTTACGAGATAAAATGGCGGCCTCAATATCAGTAATAAGCTCGGGACTGGGGGGTTCACCTAAAATGCGGTTTAGTGTTTCCTTAGCGGCGTTAATGCCTGCAAAAAGAATAAACAGTGAAACGGCAATACCCATTACAGCGTCCAAATTAAAGGGAAGTGCAACCATTTTACTTACAGCAACCGAAAGTAAGATTACAGCGGTTGCTATAGAATCATTAAGCGAATCCTGCGCGGTGGCAAGCAGGGTTTCGGATTCGATTTTTTTACCTATTTTACGGTTGAATATGTAAAGCCAAAGCTTAAATATTACCGAAACGGCCAAAACAATAATAGAAGCGATAGAATATACGGGCATTGCGGTGCCGTTGGCCAATGCAGTAACCGAGGTTTTCATCAGCTCGAAGCCAACAAGCATAATTAAAATTGCCACAATAAAGGCCGACATATATTCAATTCTTCCGTGACCGAAGGGGTGGTCCTTATCGGCGGGCTTATTCGCAAGCTTAAAGCCTAAAATTGTAATTACAGATGACCCCATATCTGATAGGTTGTTAAAGCCGTCGGCTATAATTGAAATACTGGCTGTCAGCAGTCCCACGGTTATTTTAAAGGCACACAGTAACAAATTGCAAATAATACCTACAACGCCGCTTAACGAGCCATAGGCTTCACGGGTGTTGTTGTTTTTTACGTCATCGGGATTTTTAATAAAAAGACGGGTTAAAAGTCTTGTCATTACATCTTAGCCCCTTTAGCGCCCTTTGTACCGAATGACACACCCGACAAAATGTTAGTGTCAATGGTGTAGGTAATGTTTTCGCGACCGCGCTGACGGCGGAATGCAAGGTCAATCATACGGTCAATAAGCTCGCTGTATTTAACACCCGTAGCTTCCCACAAATAGAATGCGAGTGAGCCCGGAATAGTGTTAATTTCATTAGCGTAAACGGTATCGGTTGAAGTGTCAATCATAAAGTCAATCCTTACAACGCCGTTAGCACCGATAGCCTTAAAGATTTTACAGGCTAAAGCACGGATTTCGTTTGACTTTTCTTCGCTTAAGTCGGCAGGGATTTTACGACCAAGGGATGCCATACCCTTACTTTGACCGCCGTTTTTGGAGTTGCCCATATATTTATCTTCATAGGATAAAATTTCATCGTTCATAAATGGCTCTTCACAAACGCTGGCTTCACATTCATCGGCGTTGCCAAGCACGGAACAGTTAATTTCACGAAGGGAGGTAATTGCCTTTTCAACCAAAACCTTGTCAGCAAAGGAAATTGCAAGCATTATGGCTGAGTCAAGCTCGTTTTCAGTATTAACCTTTGTAATACCAACGCTTGAGCCAAGGTTTACAGGCTTAACAATAAGTGGGAAGCCGACTTCTTTTGCAATTTTTTTGCAAATAGCTTCCTTTTCGGCAACATATTCGCGCGCGCGGAAGGTAATGCAGTCAAGTGTGGGAAGACCTGCATTTTTAAGTACATCCTTAAAAACCGCCTTATCCATACCCACGGCTGATGAAATAATATCACAGCCAACATAGGGGAGATTTAAATATTCAAAAAAGCCTTGAATTGTGCCGTCCTCACAGTTGGTGCCGTGAACAACGGGGAAGGCAACATCAATAACGGTTGCAGCCTCCTTTTTAAAGGGCTTCTTTTCAATATCGCGCATTAAAACGTTGTCACCCTCACGCACAAAATAAACCTTTTTGCTTTTCTTTAAAAGCTCGGGTAGGTTGCGGTATTCCTCAATGGTGAAAAGGCTGTCGCCTGTGTACATTTCACCGTTTTTGGTAACATAAACGGGGGTTACATCGTATTTGTCACGGTTAATGGCACGCATTGCCTGAACGGCTGAAATAATTGAAACCTCGTGTTCAACACTGCGGCAACCGTAAAAAACTGCAACATTTGTTTTCATTTTTATCACCTTAGTTTAAATAATTATCGGGTAAATCGTTTTCAAAAAGCACAACGGTATTGCCGTCAGCAAAGCGGTTGTAAATATCCATAGCTTCTTTAAAGGAGGCGGCAATATAAAGGTTTTCCTGTGGAAAATCGGTTGTTTTTACCGCATCGGCCATTGGCTTTGAACGGTTAATGCCAACCAAAATTATAATATCAGCATTTTTGGCGGCTTCAAGCCCCAAATTAAAGTTACATTCATATTCTTTTTCGCCAAGCTCAATTAGACCGGGGGTAACGACAACCTTTTTCATACCGTCGAATGATCCAAGTACCCTAACTGCTTCTAAGCAGCCCTCGGGGTTAGAGTTATAAGCGTCATCAATTAAAAGTGAGCCCTTGTTAAACGGCTTCATTTCAAGTCGGTGCTCGGCAGGCTTTAAGGATGCCACAGCGTATTTAATATCATCGGGGGATACGCCTAATTCGTAAGAAAGCGCAACCGCACCGATAATGTCAATTATGCTGTGAAGACCCAAAAGCTTGGTGGTAAGGTCTATCGAAATGTCCTTAATATGAACAGTAAAGGAACTACCAAATTTGCCGTAGCTTATATTATCGGCATAATATTCATATTCGGGGGAGGTACCGTAGATTTTACACTCTCTATCAAGCTGGCGTTTAATTTCAGCGCTGTCGCCGTTGGCAAAAAGCATACCGCCTGCTTTTCTGACGTGTTCTTCTAATTCAAATTTGGTTTTGTAAACATTTTCAATCGATTTAAAGGTTTCAAGGTGCTGCGGACCAACCGAGGTTATAAGGCCGTGGTGTGGCTTTGCAATAACGCAAACCTCGTTAATGTTGCCAACCTCTTTAGCGCCCATTTCGCAAACAAAAATTTGGGTTTGGGGCTTTAACATTGTGCGAATAGTACGTACAACACCCATTGGTGTGTTAAAGCTGTGAGGTGTGCACATAACATTAAATTTTTCACTTAAAATGCGGGTTAAAATAAACTTTGTGGTGGTTTTTCCGTAGCTGCCCGTTACGCCAATAACGATTAAGTCCTTATGGGCTTTAATAATGCGCTTTGCATCGTTAATATACCAAGCGTTTACAAGCGCTTCAATGGGCGAATTTAAAATGCGACAAATGAGTGTAAGTAATGGGGAAAGCATTCCAACAAACACGCAGGCTAAGTATGTGTAGGGAACAAACACGCCTAAAACCACAAGCCCTGCCGATACTAAAAATGCGGTAACAAATAGTCTTTTAACACGGGCGGTAAGGGCCAACGCTTTTACCGATTTCTTTTGCATTTTAATTGCGGTGTTAAGGCGGAAGCCAAAAATCATAACCGCAAGCACAAAGGCGGGTATATAAAGCTTGAAGAAAAGTAAGGCCGACGCGCCCAAGGCAAAAATAATATCAAAAATTAAGCGGGTGCGGTAAAAGGGAAACACCCATTTAAAATAGCGGGAAATGTAATAAGAATTTTGTTGAAGCATTTGGTACTGGCGAACGATAGAGCACAGCCCCGATGCCGCAATAAATGCAAGGGCTAAAATAAAGAAAATATCCATAAAAAACCTCTTAACTTAAAAAGCTGTTGATAATTGTCTGCGCTTCAAAGGGGCGTTCGCAAAACGAATAATGTCCCGTACCTTTTATAACGCACAAGCCGCAGTCTTTAATTTTAGATTCCATAATTTTTGCATCACTCAAAGGTGTTGCGGTGTCGTTTTCGCCCCAAATAAGAAGTGTGGGGGCAGTAATATTGCCTATAATATCGCGCAAATCAGTATTAACTAGGCTGACAAGGGTTTTACGAAGCACCTCGGGTGCGGCGTTATAATCAGCCGAGCCATAGTAAGCGCGGGCCTTATCCAAAAGCCCTGCGCTAAAATTGCGAATTATGGGCAGGGTTAAAAACCATTTGATAACCTTAAAGCTTTTAGCCCTGAATTTTTGTTTAAGGCTTTTTTTAGGTATAAGCCCTGCAGAGTCAAGCAGTACAATTTTAGGTGGATTAACCATACCCTCGGCCGCCATTTTAAGCGTGACACGACCACCGTGTGAATGACCGAACATTATTGGGTCTTTAATGTCTAACGCTGCCATAAATTTAAGCACGAAGGTGCAGTAATCGTCAAGTGTCCAAGGGCTTTCCATAGTGTCCGACCCGTCACAGCCGGGGAAGTTTAAGGCAACCACACGGTAGCGGTTTTTAAGCAGGTTTATAATGCCGTTATAAACGGTGTATGATGAATTCCAACCGTGAAGCAAAAGCACGGGCTGACCGCTGCCCTCATCGGTGTATTTTATGTTAAGACCGTCAATGTTTATGTTCATATAATACTCCAATATATATAATTAAATATATTATACCAAATATTAACATAAAATAGAAGACCTAATTTTTAATTTTTTTATTTAAATTATATCTTGATATTTTATAATGTAAATTAGGGTTTATCTATGCCTTCTCCTGCGGGAGAAGGGGGACCGCTTTAGCGGTGGATGAGGAGCTTTGTAAGTACAAACTGTTTTTTACACCTCATCCGTCAGGCTTCGCCTGCCACCTTCCCCTACTGGGGAAGGCTTTGGTTTGTGCTTCATTAGCCCGATAAACTATAATTTGAGTAACCACTAAAACAAAAACGGATGAACTTTTCGGTTCATCCGTTTTAAATATTTATTCAGTTCTAAGTGCGATTACTGGGTCTTTTTTAGCGGCGCTGCGGGATGGAATAATGCCCGAGAACATTGTGAGGATTACGCTTATTGCAACAAACAAAATTGCTGCTTCAATAGGTAATACCGCTTTAAGATTGGAAAGACCTGTAAGTGCTTCAAGAATGATGTTAATCGGTATGCACAAAAGGTAGGTTATAACCACACCCAAAAGGCCTGATGTGAAGCCGATTATAATGGTTTCGGCGTTAAACATACTTGAAACATTGCGCTTTGATGCGCCTATTGCACGCAAAATACCAATTTCCTTCGTGCGTTCCTGAACCGAAATAAGTGTGATAACGCCAATCATAATTGAAGAAACGATGAGGGATACCGCAACAAATGCCATTAAAACATAGGTTATAGCGTTAATAATGGTGGTAATTGATGACATCATTATGCCAAGATAGTCGGTATAGGATATTTTTTGCAAATCCTCTACTGATTTATTGTAATCGGTAATGGCGGCTTCAATAATGTCCTTATTTTCAAACGAGCTTGCATAAATGTTTATAGTTGATGGAGTATCAAGCTCAACATAGCCAAGCTTTACAAGGTTTGTGTCATAGGATGAATTTGAAAATTCCAAAACCTCATCATAATAGGTTGCAAACTGTTCGGATGTGAACTTTTTAACTGCGGCGTCAAGTGCGGCGACCTTTTGCTCAACCGTTAGGGGCATAAGCTGTGCGGCTACGCCTGCAGCGTACTGCATACGGAATTGCTCCTCAACAATTGAAGCATACATTTCAAAAAGCTCTTCATCCTTCATATCCTTTAGATATTCGGTAATTTCTTCCTTGCTCATACCCGTTTGCTGAACAATGCCGGGGATAAGTGTTGCTTCAATTTTATCGCGCGAGGTTGCCTTTAAAGCATCGTTAACGGTTTTTTCAACCATCGCTTTTTCGGGAATCGACATTATCTTAACATAAGTGTCAGCCTTGCTGTTCTTATCAAGCTTTTTAAGATATTCCTTAAATTCGGCTTTCTTTTCATCATTAGTTAAATTCTTGCTGTTTTCCTTAAAGGGAAGACCCGTAAAAATATCAACTGAATCATCATTTAGCTGTGCCTTAATTGCGGACGATTCCTTTGATTTTTCAACTACATAGTCGGTAAGCTTTTTGGTGTAGCAAATCGAGCCTGAAAGCAGGGTGGTAGAGGTGCCCTCTTTGGGTCTGATAATACCTGTAACCTTAAGCGGAATACCGTTTGCATAAAGGTATTTAAGACCTGCCTCAGTATCACGAAGGTCGGTATAAAGGCCTGTTTTTTCATCCTTTGTGTAGCAAGCGGAATTTAAAATTGTTTTAAATTCCATTTCGCAAATTTCTTTATAGCTCCACTTTTTGCCCTCAATCTCAAGCTGTTCTTTGTTTAAAACGGCTTCGGTCATGGCTTCAATTTCGGCTTTGGATTTTAGACCCAAGGCGTAAAGGGTCATATCGTCAACCTCGTTGTTTTCATCGACAACAAGCAAAATTTCGTTATAATCGTTGGGCCAGCTACCGTGAATAAGGTCATATTGCTTTGGAATAAGCGGGTTAATAAGCTCACCGTCGGTGCCTGTAAGCATTTCCTGCCACAGTGTTGCACTGCCGCCCATAACTCCGCCTGACATCATTGGGCTTGACGACATACCGCCTGTCATGCTTGACATCATACCCGAAAAGTCCATACCGAAATAATCACGCAAAATGTCGGCCATAAGCTCGCTCGAATCGGAATGAATTATTTGCCCGTCAACATTCTGGGTGTAGATAAGCATATTAAAATCGTAGGTGTACTGAATACCGTTTACCGCTTCAATAAGGTCGGAATACTTTTCCTTATCCTTAAGTGCTTTTTCCAGGTGAGCCTTAAAGGCCTTAAGGTCGTTTTCGTTGGCTTCAAGCGAATTAAGGGCGTTCATCATTTCATATATGGCGGATTTTTCATAAACCGCATCCTTTTCGTGCTCGCCCGATGATTCAGCCGCACCCATAAAGGTGTTTATAAGCTCGGTCATTTCAAGGTTTTGTGATTCAATAGTTAACGGGTAGGAGGAGAGAGTTTCTTCCTGAACCGAGTCAATAAACGCGGTTGTTCCCTGTGACACCGCAAAAATAAGCGCAATACCTATAATACCAATACTTCCTGCAAAGGATGTAAGGGCAGTACGGCCCTTTTTTGTGAAAAGGTTATTAAGCGAAAGCCCAAAGGAAGTAAAAAATGACATTGAAGGCATTTTTTGGGTTTTTGCCTTTTCGGCCTTTGCCTTTTCTAATTCGTTTTCGTTGTGAATTTCGTCATCCGAAAGGGGCTTAGAGTCCGACAAAATCACGCCGTCAAGCATACGGATAATTCGGGTTGAATATTCAGCCGCAAGTTCGGGGTTGTGGGTAACCATTATAACCAAGCGGTCTTCGGAAATCTCTTTAAGAATTTTCATAACCTGAACGCTTGTTTCGGTATCCAGTGCGCCTGTCGGCTCGTCGGCCAAAATAATATCGGGGTTATTAACAATTGCGCGGGCAATTGCAACACGCTGCATTTGTCCACCCGACATTTCGCTCGGCTTTTTACGAAGCTGATCACCTAGACCAACCTTTTCAAGCGCTTCCTTAGCTCTGCGGCGGCGTTCGCTTTTTGAAACACCTGAAAGGGTAAGGGCCAGTTCAACGTTTGACAAAACGGTTTGGTGAGGAATAAGGTTATAGCTTTGGAACACAAAGCCGACTGAATGGTTGCGGTAGTTATCCCAATCTCTGTCTTTATAATTTTTGGTGGACTTTCCGTTGATAAATAAATCACCGCTTGTGTATTTATCAAGACCGCCGATAATGTTCAAAAGTGTGGTTTTACCGCAGCCTGACTGACCTAAAATAGATACAAATTCGTTACTGCGAAACTGTAAATCAACACCCTTTAAGGCCGCAACCTTACTGTCGCCGGTTATATAGTCCTTAGTTATGCCTTTTAAAGTTAGCATTCGACATTTCCTTTCGTTACATATAACATTATACCCTATATTATAAGCAAATTTTTTCCATTTTCAATAGCGGGGTTTTAATGTTTAGAAAAAATTAACATTTCGGTTATTTTTTGTGTCGGTATTTGTTGACAATATTACGTGTTTATATTATAATAACTTAGTTAAAATGAGTTAGTTTTGCTTGATTTAAGGAAGTGTCAAAATGACTGAAATAAAAAACTTGAGAAACGTTGCAATTATTGCCCACGTTGACCACGGCAAGACCACCCTTGTTGACCAGCTTTTAAAGCAAAGCGGTACCTTTCGTGTTAACGAAGCGGTTGATGACAGGGTAATGGACTCCAACGATTTGGAGCGTGAACGCGGAATCACAATACTTTCCAAAAATACCAGCGTTATGTACGGCGATGTTAAAATAAACATTGTTGACACCCCCGGTCACGCCGACTTTGGCGGCGAGGTTGAACGTATTTTACAAATGGTTGATGGCGTTTTATTGCTTGTTGATGCATTTGAAGGCTGTATGCCCCAAACACGTTTTGTGCTTAAAAAAGCATTGGCACTTGGTAAAAAAGCCGTTGTGGTTGTTAATAAAATTGACAGACCGATGGCAAGACCGCACGAAGTGGTGGATGAAGTGCTCGATTTGTTTATTGAACTCGGCGCTGACGAAGACCAGATTGAATTTCCTGTAATTTTTGCATCCGGTCGCGACGGTTATGCTTCCTATTCGCCCGACATTAAGGGTGAGGATATGAAGCCCTTATTTGATGCAATTGTTAACGAAATTGATGCACCCAAGGGTGATACCGAGGGTCCGCTTCAGATTTTGTTTACCAATATTGAATATGACGATTATCTTGGCCGCATAGGTGTGGGTCGTGTTATACGCGGCACCGTTAAAAGCGGTCAGCAGGTGGCTATTTGCCATAAGGACGGTACCCACAATAACCAAAAAATTGCTAAAATGTTTATGTACCGCGGTCTTAAAAGGCATGAGGAAGAAACCGCAAGCGTTGGTGATATAATTCAGGTTGCAGGTCTTCAAAACCTTGAAATCGGTGAAACTGCCTGCGCTGTTGATAACATTGAGGCATTACCCTTTGTAAAGATAGATGAGCCCACCTTGGCTATGAACTTCATGGTTAATAATTCGCCCTTTGCAGGAAAAGAGGGTAAGTTTGTAACCTCGCGCAATATTCGTGACCGCCTTTTTAAAGAGGTTATGACAAACGTTAGCCTTCGTGTTGAGGAAACCGATTCGGCCGACACCTTTAAGGTTTCGGGCAGAGGAGAGCTGCACCTTTCAATTTTAATTGAAACGATGCGCCGTCAGGGCTATGAATTTCAGGTTTCACCGCCTGAGGTTATTTATAAGCGTGACGAAAACGGCAACCTTTTAGAGCCTATTGAGCTTTTAATGATTGAGGTCCCCGAAGAATATGTTGGCTCGGTTATGGAACGCCTCGGCACCCGTAAGGCTGAAATTAAGAATATGGGCACCCGCGAGGGCGGAACCTCCCACCTTGAATTTTTAATTCCCGCACGCGGTCTTCTTGGCTACCGTTCGCAGTTTATGACCGATACTAACGGTAACGGTATTATGAACCATGTGTTTGACAGCTATCAGGAATATAAGGGTGATATTGACCAGCGTAACACAGGCTCGATTATTGCTCACGAAACGGGTGAAGCAACGGGCTACGGTCTTTTTAACACCCAAAGCCGAGGTCGATTATTTATCGGACCGGGCACCCCTGTTTACGAGGGTATGATTGTTGGCGAAAACCCGAAAAATGATGATATTGTTTGCAATGTTTGTAAGAAAAAGCAAATGACAAACACCCGTGCTTCCGGCAGTGATGAGGCACTTCGTTTAGTACCGCATACACGCTTAAGCCTTGAACAGTCGCTTGAATTTATTAAGGATGATGAGCTTGTGGAAATTACACCTGAAAGCATTCGCCTTAGAAAACGCATCCTTGGTAAAGAGGAAAGAAGTAAATTTGAGGCAAAGAGAAAGCAACAATGAACTATATAATACTTGATTTGGAATGGGATAGTGCCTTTTATAAGCCGCAAAAAAGGTTTATAAATCAAATTCTTCAAATCGGTGCAGTTAAGCTTAACGACAGCTTCGATGTGATTGACACCTTTGAAGCTACCGTTCGGTCAGAAATTTCCCAAAAGGTAACGGGCCGTTTCGCAAAGCTTACAGGCATTACTACCGATGTAATGCTTGCAGGTGTGCCCTTTAAGGATGCTGTAAAAAGCTATAATGAATGGGTTGGGGAAAATTCGGTCACAATGACCTGGAGCAATTCCGACCTTTACACCATTTTGGAAAATGAGGAAAATCTTTTAAAGGATATTCGCTTTAAAATTGAAAAATATCTTGATTTACAGGTGTTTATTCAAAACGAAATGCGACTTCAGGGCTATGAGGATAAAAACCAAATATCCTTGGAAGCCGCCGCCGAAAAGCTTAATGTTTCAACCGATGGGATTGATTTTCACACCGCAAAGGATGACAGCCTTGTGTGTGCTTACCTTCTTAAAAGGTGCTATAACAAAGAACGCTTTGAGGCGCTTATTAGGGACACGACAAATCCTGACTTTTTAAAACGGCTGAAATTTAAGGCTTATGCAATTTCCAAAATCAATGATAAATGCATTGATAAAAAACACCTTATTTTCAATTGTCCTGAATGTAACAAAAAAGCCAAGCAGGTTACAAAGTGGAAATACCAAAACCGTTGGTTTTGGGCAAACTTTACCTGTAGCTGCGGCAAACGGTTTTGCGGCAGGGTGTCCTTTAAAAAGACCTTTGATGATGTAATTGTGCGCCGCAATATCGGCGAATTTAAAGTTAAAAAACAAAAAACAGAAAATACTGAAGCAATTTCAGTTTGAATAGGAGAGTAAAATTTATGTCAGAAACTAAACGTTCCACATGGGGCTCAAGTGCAACATTTATACTAGCTGCAATTGGCTCGGCAGTTGGTCTTGGTAACGCTTGGCGTTTCCCAAACCTTGCGGCAAAGCACGGTGGCGGTGCCTTTTTGCTTGTATACCTTGTAGCCTTAATTACAATCGGTATTCCGCTTTTAATGATGGAAATTTCCATCGGTCGTAAAATGCGTTCGGGCGCACCCGGTGCAATGCGCGGTATGAAAAAATGGTTTGAGCCTATCGGTTGGACCGCAACCTCAAACGCATTTGTAATTGTTACATATTACGCGGTTGTTTTTGCTTGGGTTATTATGATGGCTGTTTTCAGCTTTAAGTTTATCGGTATGACAGGCAATAATGAAGCCGCAAGCGGTTTGTGGGCAGGGCTTATTAAAACCACAGGCACAATTAAAGGCTTTGGCGATTTTTCAGTTCCTGTTATAATCTGTCTTTTAGCGGCGTGGGGCTCTATTTACTACTGCATCCGTAACGGCACAAAAAGCATAGACAAGGTTATTAAGTATTTAATTTTCTTGCCGGTTGTTTGCTTTATTATTATGACAATTAAGGGCGTTACAATGCCGGGCGCTCTTCAGGGTCTTGCAGCCTTCTTTATTCCTGATTTTTCGGCTCTTAAGGACCCGATGATTTGGGTTGATGCTGTAGGTCAGGTATTTTACAGTATGTCTGTTATGATGGCAATTATGATTGCTTACGGCTCCTTCCTTGATGATAAGAGCAATATCGCCCGTGACGGTCTTATTATTGCTTTCAGCGATTTGGCGGTTTCACTTTTGGCGGGTGTTGTTATGTTTACAACAATGTACGGTACAGGTATGCAGGATGTTTTGGCTGAGAAGGCTGGTCCCGGTCTTGCATTTATTGTTTATCCTACCGCAATTGTTAACCTTTCGAACAGCGGCATTTTCAATGCATTTTTCTCATTTGTTTTCTATTTCTGTCTTTGCACTTTGGCTATTGACTCGGCATTCTCGCTTGTTGAAGGTATTTCAACCGCATTTTCTGATAAATTTGGTACTAACAAAAAGAAAACAACCATTACGGTATGCATTATCGCCGGTATTATTTCTTTGATTTATACCTCGGGCGCAGGTCTTGCTGTGCTTGATATTGTTGACAACTGGTGCAACAGCTTTACACTTATTTTGGTTGGTATTATTGAAACAATTGCAATTGGTTGGTTCTTTAAAACCGATAAGGTTGTTAAAGAAATTAACCGTAATGCCACCGGCTTTAAAATGCCTAAGGTATGGTTCTATGCAGCAGTTAAGGTAATTGCTCCCGTTGCATTAACCATTATCTTTGTTTGGAATATTGTTAACCTATTTGTTAATAATGGCGGTCTTTACGGCGCGGCTGATGGCTACAATATGCTTTCAAACATTTTGGCAGGCTGGGTGATTTTCGGCCTTTGCTTAATCAGCGGCTTTGTTATTAACCTTATTAAAACTAAGAATCAGCCTAAGGAAGAAAAATCCTGGGACGGCGTGGAAGAAACGGAAGATTAGTCCTTTTACTTGTTGATTTTGCATAAAAATGCAGAAAATTGGGTAAAACTTATGTCAAAACAGTAAAATTTGCAAATATGTATTGCATATTTATTCGTTATATGGTATTATTTATGCATAGTTTTTGAAAGAAAAATGCATATTATGCATTCGGAGGTAATAAAAATGGCAAAAAAAGAAATTAAAAAGGTTGTACTTGCTTATTCGGGCGGTCTTGATACATCAATTATTATTCCTTGGCTTAAGGAAAATTACAACAATCCTGAAATTATTGCAGTTTCGGGTAACGTGGGTCAGGCTGACGAATTAGAGGGTCTTGAAGAAAAGGCGCTTAAGACAGGTGCTTCAAAGCTTTACATAGAAGACCTTACCAAAGAATTTTTGGATGATTACGTTTTCCCCTGTGTTCAGGCAGGCGCACTTTATGAGGATTATATGCTTGGTACTGCATTTGCACGTCCTCCCATTGCAAAAAGAATTGCTGAAATTGCTTTAGCTGAAGGCGCAGATGCTATCTGCCACGGCTGTACAGGTAAGGGTAACGACCAGGTTCGTTTCGAGCTTGCAATTAAAGCCTTTGCTCCTGATATGACTATTATCGCACCTTGGCGTGAATGGGATATTAAATCTCGTGAAGAGGAAATTGATTATGCCGAAGCACACAATGTTCCTTTGAAGATTAACCGTGAAACCAACTATTCTAAGGATAAGAATATCTGGCACCTTTCTCACGAAGGTCTTGATTTAGAGGATCCCGCAAACGAGCCCCTTTACAATAAGCCCGGCTTTTTGGAAATGGGCGTTTCTCCTGAAATGGCACCAGATAAGCCCACCTATGTTAAAATTCATTTTGAGCAGGGTATTCCTACCGCTGTTGACGGTGTAGAAATGGATTCAGTCGGTGTTGTTACCACCCTTAATAAGCTCGGCGGTGAAAACGGCATCGGTCTTTTGGATATTGTTGAAAACCGTCTTGTTGGTATGAAGTGCCGCGGCGTTTACGAAACCCCCGGCGGTGCAATTCTTTACAAGGCACACAACGTGCTTGAAAGCATTTGTCTTGATAAGGATACCGCGCATTATAAAGCACTTGTTGCTCAAAAGCTTGCCGAAAACGTTTACAATGCACTTTGGTTTACCCCTTTAACTCAGGCAATTCTTGCTTTTGTTAAGGAAACACAAAAAACAGTTACAGGTGACGTTACCTTAAAGCTTTACAAGGGCAATATGATTAACGCAGGCGTTACTTCACCCTATTCACTTTACGACCCTGAAATTGCAACCTTTGATGAAGATGATGTTTACGATCAAAGCGATGCAACAGGCTTTATTAACCTTTACGGTCTTGCAACCAAGGTTAATGCCAAGATGAGAGCTAAAAACGGCCTCAAATAATTTTTAATTTTTATCACCACAGTGCCTTGTTTTCGGCGCTGTGGGTGATTCTATTTTTAAACAGTACGCTAAACCCGAAAGGAATGTTTCTTTTAATGGAAAAAATGTGGGCAGGCAGGTTCGAAAAGGCCCTTGATAAGCAGGCTGACGACTTTAATTCTTCAATTTATTTTGACTGCCGTATGTATAAGCAGGATATTACGGGCTCAATGGTACACGCTATGATGCTGTCCCGTCAGGGTATTATTTCAGACGATGAGTCTAAGGTGATCATCAATGGCCTCAGCGGTATTTTAGAGGATATTGAAAACGGCAATTTGCAAATTGATATGAACGCCGAAGATATACATATGTTTGTTGAAGCTGAGCTTACTAAAAGAATCGGTGACACGGGTAAAAAGCTTCACACAGCAAGAAGCCGTAACGACCAGGTTGCGCTTGATGTTCGCCTTTATTTAGCACAGGAATGTGAAGAAATCGGCAAGCTTATTCTTTCGCTTATCGCTGCAATTAAGGATAAGGCTGAGGAATATAAGGATGCCATTATGCCTGGCTATACCCATCTTCAAAGGGCGCAGCCCATTACCTTTGCGCACCACATTTTAAGCTATGCCTTTATGTTAAAGCGTGACTTTGACAGAATAAACGATGCTTTGGGAAGAATGTGGGCACAGTGCCCCATAGGCTCTTGTGCTTTAGCAGGTACTACATACAATACCGACCGCGAATTCGAGGCTGAGCGCCTTGGTTTTACTGGAATTTCGCTTAACAGCATTGACGGTGTTTCCGACAGGGATTTTTGTTTAGAGCTTTTATCGGCTTATTCAATTTTAATGATGCACTTATCACGCTTTTCGGAAGAAATTATTTTGTGGTCAAGCTGGGAGTTTAAGTTTATTGAGCTTGATGACAGCTATACAACGGGCTCAAGCATTATGCCGCAAAAGAAAAATCCCGATATGGCCGAGCTTGTGCGCGGTAAAACGGGTAGGGTATATGGTGACTTAATGTCGCTTCTTACCACATTAAAGGGTATTCCGCTTGCGTATAACAAGGATATGCAGGAGGATAAGGAAGCTATTTTCGATGCAGTTGATACCGTTAAAATGTGTTTAGGTGTGTTTACACCTATGGTTGCCACAATGACTGTTTTAAAGGACAATATGTATAAAGCCGCAGGTAAAGGCTTTATTAATGCTACCGATTTAGCCGATTATATGGTTAAAAAGGGTATGCCTTTTAGAACTGCATATAAGCACGTTGGTGAAATTGTGGCTTATTGCATTAAAGAAAATTTGGTATTAGATACTTTACCGATTGAAAAATATAAAGAATTCAGCGATATCTTCGATAACGACTTATATAATGAAATATCACTTGAAACTTGTGTTGCTAAGCGTATTTCTGCCGGCAGCACAGGTCCCGATTCTGTAAATAAGCAAATTGTATTTTTGACGGAGTTTTTAAATGAAAAAGGTATTTATTGACGGTGGTGCGGGCACAACGGGGCTTCGCATTAAGGAACGTCTTTCTAATAGAACAGATATTGAACTGATTATTTTATCAGAAGATAAGCGTAAGGATACTACCGCACGGCGCGAAGCCATTAACGGTGCGGATATTGCGTTTTTGTGCCTTCCCGATGCGGCCGCAATAGAGGCGGTATCCTTAATAGAAAATCCCGAAACAGTGGTAATTGATGCATCTACTGCTCATAGAACCAACCCCGATTGGACATACGGCTTTCCCGAATTGTCAAAAGAACACGAGGAAAAAATAAAAAAATCCAAGCGTATTGCAAACCCGGGCTGTCACGCCAGCGGTTTTATTTCGCTTGTTTACCCTCTTGTAGAAAAAGGGATAATCAGCAAGGATATTTTGCTTTCCTGCACCTCGCTTACCGGTTATTCGGGCGGTGGCAAAAAAATGATTGCCGATTATGAATCAATGGAGCGCGACTGGTTACTTGAAGCTCCACGACAATACGGACTAACGCAAAGCCATAAGCATTTGCCTGAAATGAAGGCGATTTCGGGAATTGAAAATGACCCTGTATTTTTGCCGATAGTTGCTGCTTTTTACAGTGGTATGGAGGTTACTGTGCCTTTGTTTAAGTCTCAGCTTAATGCCGGGTTTAGTGCAGAGGATATAAAAAATGCTTATAAAGAAAAATACTCAGGACCCATAGTAAAATATGTTGAGGATTTTGATGAAGACGGCTTTTGTTCGGCAAACCGACTTGAAATGAAGGACAGTATGGAAATTTCGGTTTCAGGTAATGAGGACAGAATACTTCTTATAGCCCGCTATGATAATCTTGGCAAAGGTGCTTCGGGCGCGGCGATAGAATGTATGAATTTGGTGCTTGGCGCCGATTTAACAGAAGGCTTAGATATATAGGAGTTTTTTTATGAAAATTATTAACGGCGGCGTTTGCGCTGCAAAGGGCTTTAAGGCAAACGGTATTCATTGCGGTATTAGAAAAAACAAAACAAAAAGGGATTTAAGCTTAATTTGCAGCGAAAAGCTTGCTAATGCGGCTGCGGTTTATACAACTAACCTCGTGAAAGGTGCACCTTTGCAGGTTACTAAATCAAATATATCAAACGGCAAGGCACAGGCTGTTATTTGCAACAGCGGTAATGCTAATACCTGCAATGCAAACGGTATTGAAATTGCTACAAAAACCTGCGAAATTTTGGGCGAAAAGCTTGGTATTGATGCGACTGATGTAGTTGTTGCTTCTACAGGTGTTATCGGTCAGCCGCTTGATATTACACCCATCCAAAACGGTATTCCCGAATTGGTAGAAGGCTTGGGCTTAAATAGTAATCTTGCGGCCGAGGGTATTATGACCACCGACACCAAAATGAAGGAAATCGCGTTGGAATTTAACATTGGCGGCAAGGCTTGTAAAATTGGCGGTATTGCCAAGGGCTCGGGTATGATTCATCCTAATATGGCAACAATGCTTGTCTTTATTACTACCGACTGCGCAATATCATCCGAAATGCTTCAAAAAGCCCTTTCAACCGATATTCAAACAACCTTTAATATGGTATCGGTTGATGGCGATACCTCAACTAATGATATGGTTGTTGTGTTGGCAAACGGTATGGCTGAGAATAAAGAAATTACTGCTGACGGTGCGGAATTTGATGTATTTATGAAGGCGCTTAACACGGTATGTGTTAACCTTTGCAGAAAAATTGCGGCCGACGGTGAGGGCGCAACGAAATTGCTCGAATGTAAAGTATTGAACGCTGAAAGTCTCGAAATTGCAAAGGTTGTTGCAAAGTCGGTTGTGTGTTCGGCTTTGACAAAGGCGGCAATGTTTGGCGCCGATGCAAACTGGGGCAGGGTACTTTGCGCTATCGGCTATTCGGGTGCTAAGGTGGATGTTAATAAAATTGATGTTTGTTTTAAGTCGCAAAAGGGTGAAATTTTAGTTTGCGAAAACGGCGCAGGGGTTGATTTTTCGGAAGAAAAGGCAAAGGAAATTCTTTTGGAAGGCGAAATTGAAATTCTTGTAAATTTGAACAGCGGTAACGCTTCATCTACCGCTTGGGGCTGTGACCTCACTTACGATTATGTTAAAATAAACGGTGACTACCGTACCTAATATCTTGGGCGAGCAATTTACTGCTCGCCTGTAAGTCTTTATTTGGAGGAAACAAAATGTCTTTGAATATTACTAACGCACAGCGTGCCGAAATACTTACTCAGGCGCTTCCGTATATTCAGCAATACAACAAAAAAACAATTGTAATTAAATACGGCGGTAATGCTATGATTAACGAAGAATTAAAACAGCAGGTTATGGAGGATATTATCCTTTTGCGCCTTATCGGTGTAAGAATTGTTTTAGTTCACGGCGGCGGCCCCGAAATTACCGAAACCTTGGCAAAAATCGGCAAAGAAACCGTTTTTGTTGACGGTCTTCGTGTTACCGACAAGGAAACTGCCGAGGTTGTTCAAATGGTGCTTGCGGGCAAAATTAACAAAAGCCTTGTAAACCTTTTGCAAATGAAGGGTGGTAAGGCAATGGGTATTTCGGGTATTGACGGTAAAATGATTACTGCTCAGCCTAAAGACAAGCGCCTTGGCTTTGTCGGAACAATTACCGATGTTAATATCGAGCCTATTACTGACCTTATCCGTCATCATTACATACCGGTTGTGTCTACCGTTGCCCGTGATGACGAGGGTAATGTTTATAACATAAATGCTGATACCGCCGCAGCATATATTGCAGGCGCGTTGGAGGCTGAATGTTTAATTTCAATGACCGATATTGCAGGTATTTTAAAGGATAAGGATAACCCTGACACCCTAATACCCAAAATAACCGTTAGTGAAGCCGGAAAGCTTTTTGAGGACGGCACAATTTCGGGCGGTATGATACCCAAGGTTGAATGTTGTCTTGAAGCCATTAAGCGTGGCGTTAAAAAGGTGTTTATAATGGACGGCCGTGTGCCGCATTCTCTTCTTATTGAAACCCTTACTAACGAGGGCGCAGGTACGATGGTAGTTGGTGATTGATATGAATATTTTTGAAAAGGATAATAGCTTTGTTGCATCTACCTATGCTCGTTTTCCGCTTAATTTGGTATCGGGCAAGGGTTCGGTTGTGTATGATGATAGTGGCAAAGGTTATATTGATATGGCGACAGGCATTGCAGTTAACACCTTTGGTGTGGCTGATGAAGAATGGGTAAAGGCTGTAACCAATCAGCTGAACACCCTTCAGCACGCTTCAAACCTTTATTACACAAAGCCCTGTGCTGATTTAGCTGAAATTTTATGTAATAGAACGGGTCTTAAAAAGGTGTTTTTTGGGAATTCGGGTGCGGAAGCTAACGAATGTGCAATAAAGGTTGCAAGAAAGTATGCCGCTGATAAAAAGGGAAGCGATTATAACACAATAATTACCCTTAAAAACAGCTTTCACGGCAGAACAATTACAACCCTTGCGGCAACGGGACAGGATGTTTTTCATAACGACTTTTTACCCTTGACTGACGGCTTTGTTTATGCCGAAGCCAACAATATTGCCGACCTTGAAGCTAAGGTTAAAGAAAACAAGGTAGCGGCAATTATGTTTGAATGTGTGCAGGGTGAGGGCGGCGTTTTACCGCTTGAGCCTGACTTTGTTAAGGCTATTTTTGAAATTGCCGAAAAGGAAGATATTTTAACAATTGCTGACGAGGTGCAAACAGGTAATGGCCGTACGGGCGCGCTTTATGCCTTTATGAATTACGGCGTTTTACCTGATATTGTGTCTACTGCAAAGGGGCTTGGTAACGGTCTTCCGCTTGGCGCTACAATGCTTGGCGAAAAGGTTAAAAATGTGCTTACTCCCGGTACACACGGCTCAACCTTTGGCGGTAACCCCGTGGCTTGCGCCGGCGCAATTAGTGTTATTAACCGCATTGATGACGAGCTTTTAATTGAGGTTAAAGAAAAGTCAGAATATATATTCAATACACTTAAAAACGCAAAGGGCGTTAAAGGTGTAAGCGGTATGGGTTTAATGATTGGTATTGAGACCGAAAAGGACGCTTCTGAAGTTATTAAATACTGTATGGAAAACGGCGTTTTACCGATAAAGGCAAAAACCAAGGTTAGACTTTTACCTGCTTTAAATATCGGTTGGGACGACCTTAAAAAAGCAGTTGAAATTATTAAGAAAGGCTGTGAAGCTTAATGGATTTTAGAGGTAAAAGCTTTTTAAAGCTTCTTGATTTTACACCCGCTGAAATTGCTTGCCTTATTGACTTGGCAAGCGAGCTTAAGCAAAAGAAAAAAGCGGGCATTCCGCACAGACTTTGCGAAGGCAAGAATATTGCTTTAATATTTGAAAAAACCAGCACCCGCACACGCTGTAGCTTTGAGGTTGCGGCTTATGATTTGGGTATGGGCGTAACATATCTTGACCCGCAGGGCTCACAAATTGGCAAAAAGGAAAGCATTGCCGACACCGCCCGCGTACTTGGCCGTATGTATGACGGTATCGAGTACCGAGGTTATGGGCAGGAAATTGTTGAAGAACTGGCTAAATATGCGGGTGTGCCTGTATGGAACGGTTTAACTAACGAATTCCACCCCACACAAATTTTGGCCGACTTTTTAACCATTAAAGAAAAGTTTGGTCGCCTCAAGGGCATTAACTTTGTTTATATGGGAGATGCCCGTTATAATATGGGTAATTCATATATGGTGGGTGCCGCCAAAATGGGTATGAACTTTACCGTTTGCGCGCCTGAAAAGTATTTTCCAAACAGCGATTTAGTTGAAACCTGTCAGGCAATTGCTAAGGAAACAGGCGCTGTTATCACCTTTGAAACTGACGTTATGAAGGCTACCAAAAACGCCGATGTAATTGCAACGGACGTTTGGGTTTCTATGGGTGAGCCTGATGAGGTATGGGCTGAAAGAATTAAGGATTTATCGCCTTATCAGGTAAATAAAAAGGTTATGGATAACGCAGGGGGTAAGGCAGTATTTATGCACTGTCTGCCTTCTTTCCACGACCTTAAAACAACCTTAGGTAAACAAATCGGTGAAAAATTCGGCATAAGTGAAATGGAAGTTACCGACGAGGTTTTTGAAAGCAGTCAGTCCATTGTATTTGACGAGGCCGAAAACCGTATGCATACTATTAAAGCGGTTATGGCTGCAACTCTTTAATTGGGAGATTTTTAAAATGCGTATTGTTGTAAAAATAGGCACCTCTACCTTGGCTCATAAAACAGGGCATCTGAATATTCGTAGGGTAGAAGAGCTTTGTAAGGTTATGAGTGACCTTAAAAATGCTGGAAATGAAGTGATTTTGGTGTCCTCGGGCGCTATTGGTATGGGCGTGGGTAAACTGTCACTTACCGAAAAACCCAAGGATATTCCCACAAAGCAGGCATCAGCTGCGGTCGGTCAATGCGAGCTTATGTATACATATGACCGCTTATTTTCGGAATATAATCACACTGTTGCACAAATTCTTTTAACGGGTGAGGATGTTGGTGACGACATTCGCCGCAAAAATTTTGAAAACACAATGTGCCGTTTACTCGAGCTTTCGGTAATACCCATTATTAACGAAAACGACTCAATTTCGACCGCTGAAATTGAAATTGGTGATAACGATACCTTAGGCGCAATTGTTGCAACTGCTATTAAGGCCGATTTGCTTATAATCTTATCTGACATTGACGGCCTTTATACTGCTGACCCGCATAAAAACAGCGATGCAGTGCTTTTACATAAGGTTGAAAATATTGATGAAAGCATTGAAGCTATGATTGGCGGTGTGGGAAGTTCGCTTGGCACGGGCGGTATGGCAACCAAAATTAAGGCGGCTAAAATTGTTACAAAGCATGGCATTGATATGGTTATTGCAAATGGCGATACTCCATCACATCTTTATGATATTGTTGACGGTAAAGACGTTGGCACCCGTTTTATAGGTGAACAGTAATGACAACTTTAGAAATACTTAAAAAAGCAAAAGCAGTATCCCTTAATGCCGCTTTGCCGACCGATATTAAAAATAACGCCCTTACCGCAATGGCAAAGGCGTTGATTGAAGCAACCGATGATATTTTAGCAGCAAATGCAGTTGATATGCAAAATGCAAAGGGCAAAATTAGCGACACAATGCTTGACCGCTTAATGCTTAATGCTGACAGAATTAAAGCAATGGCAAAGGGAATAGAGGATGTTCGTGATTTGCCCGATAATGTGGGTAAAATTTTAAGCAGTCACACCCTTAAAAACGGGCTTGTGGTAAATAAGGTTGCGGTGCCTATCGGTGTTGTGGCAATTATTTACGAAAGCCGACCGAACGTAACCAGTGATGCCGCTGCCTTGGCCTTTAAGAGCGGTAACGTTTGTGTGCTTCGTGGCGGTAAGGAAGCCTTTAATTCGGCTAAAGCTATTGTAACCGCACTTAAAAAAGGTCTTGAGGAATGCGGAATAAATAGTGATTATGTAAACTTGGTTGAAGACACAACCCGCCAAAGTGCAAACGAGCTTATGACGGCACGCGGTTTGGTTGACGTGTTAATTCCTCGAGGTGGCAAAGGACTTATTCAGGCCTGTGTTGAAAACGCAAAGGTGCCTTGTATCGAAACCGGTACGGGTATTTGCCATATTTTTGTTGAAAAAACCGCTAATGTAGATATGGCACTTAGTATTGTAAACAACGCGAAAACAAGCCGTCCGTCAGTTTGCAATGCGGCTGAGGTTTTGCTTGTTGATAAAGTAATAGCAAGTGAATTTTTACCCAAGCTTTACGAAATGTTTAAAGGCAGAGTGGAGCTTGTCGGTTGCAAGGATACCTGTGATATTATAAGCGTTAATCCCGCAGGCGAGGACGATTTTGATACCGAATTTTTAGATTATAAAATGGCAATAAAAATTGTTGACGGTGTTGAGGAAGCGGTAAAGCACATTGCCGCACATTCAACCCACCACAGCGAAAGCATTATTACAAGTGATGATAATGCGGCTGAAATATTTACCGCTTGTGTTGATTCGGCAGCCGTTTATGTCAATGCTTCAACCCGTTTTACCGACGGGGGCGAATTTGGCCTTGGTTGTGAAATGGGTATTTCCACACAAAAAATTCACGCACGCGGTCCTATGGGACTTGAGGAACTTAATACTTATAAATATATCATTAAAGGAAACGGTCAGGTGAGATAACATTATGTCAACCAAAATGTTTGGATTTATTGGTTGCGGTAATATGGGTGGCGCGTTGGCGACTGCTGTTGCAAAGTCGGTAGGCGGAAACGAAATTTTACTTTCCGACCCTGATTATGATAAAGCAAATTCGCTAGCACAGAAAATTGGTGCAACGGTTAGTAATAATGAGGAAATTGTTAAAAACTCAAAATACATCTTTTTAGGTGTTAAACCGCAGGTTATGGCGGAGGTTTTGTCACCCCTTGCACCGCTTTTAAAGGCAAGGGAAGACCGCTTTATTTTAGTTACAATGGCGGCAGGGCTTAAAATTTCAAAATATAATGAAATTTTAGGTGCAAAGCTTCCAACAATTCGTATAATGCCCAACACACCCGTTGCGGTAAATGAGGGTATGCTTTTATATGCAACCTGTCCCGTAATTACCGATGATGAAGTTAAGGAATTTGAAAATGCGCTTAAATATTCGGGCAAAATTGATAGAATACCGGAAGATTTAATTGATGCCGGCTCGGTTATATCGGGTTGTGGCCCTGCCTTTGTTTACACCTTTGCAAATGCCTTGGCAAAGGCGGGCGAAAATGTTGGGTTAAGCGAAGAAAAAGCAATTTTATATGCAGCACAAACCCTTAAGGGTGCGGCAGAGCTTCTGCTTACAAGCGGCGAAACCCCTGAAGTATTGCGCCAGCGTGTATGTAGCCCCAAGGGCTCTACTATTGAGGGTGTTGAGGTTTTATTAAATTCCGAATTTGATAATATTGTTAATGATACCGTCAAGGCTTCCTTTAAGCGTACGAAGGAGCTCGGTAAATGATTAGTTTACAAATAGAATTAGTAAATGATCGCGTGATTGATACAATTTTAGTTTATGCATTAATACTTGGGTTGATTTTGGGCGCAGGTTGGGCTTTGTTTCAATGTGTTAAAAGTGTTTTTAAGCTAAATGGTTTTAAGGGCAAAACCGAAGAAGTAAATGAAGCTTATGAAGAACCGCCGCTTACCGAAATTAAGGTGAAGTTAATTTCAAAAGAATGTTTTTTAAAAACCTACGGTATTAAATATCCCGTAACCAAACAGGAATATTATTTTATTTTCGAAACTGAAGATAAAAAGATTTTGCGTTATAAAGTAGAAGAAAGCGAATACCATTCGTTTGATGAAAATCAAAAAGGTACAATTGCGATTGTGAACGATAATTATTACGGCTTTTGTGTAAATGAAGATGAATGATTTGCCAAAAAGAAAACCCACACGGTTAAAGAATTATGATTATAATTCTGAAGGCGCATATTTTATAACAATTTGTACACATAACCGCAAAAATTTATTTGGTAATATCGTAGGGGCGATTCACGAATCGCCCGAAATGAATTTAAATTCTAATGGAATAATCGTTGATGATTATATACGTAAATCAGATAGTCGGTTTGAATTAAAAATTGATAAATATGTTATTATGCCAAATCATATTCATTTGGTTGTTGTAATAGAGGAACGGGCGATTCGTGAATCGCCCCTACGTAAGCGTTCTTTAATTTCAAAAGCGATGGGATATTTGAAAATGAACGCTTCACGTGATATACACAAAAATGGGTATAACGATAAAATCTGGCAACGCTCTTTTCACGACCACATTATTCGCAGTGAAGCTGACTATCTTTCAATTTGGAACTATATTGACGGTAACCCACAAAAATGGGAAAAAGATTGTTTTTATAATGAATGAAAAACGGACTTGGATTTTTTCTCCAAGTCCGTTTTAATGTTAATAAAGTTTCACCTGTACCCAAAGGGTTTCGTAATAGATTCTGATTTTATCATCAATATCGTGATAATACTGAACCTTTGGCATATCCTCGTCAGAGGGGTATAAAATTTCGTTTTGGTAATAGTAATAATCTTCGTTATTAATTACCGCAGTATTCGGGGAAGCATAGCCGATATATTCGGCGTTTGCGGTGGCGATTTGGGGCTCTAACAAGAAGTTAATATAAAGCATTGCCGCTTCCACGTTTTTAGCGTTTTTGGGAATACAAACCGAATCAATAAAAATGTTTGTACCTTCCTTTGGATAGAAGAACTTAAGGTCGGGATTAGTTTCAACCATTGTTAAATAGTCGCCTGCATAATAAGGGGCAATGGCGGCTTCACCCGTTTCCATTTTACCGTAAACCTCATCCATTACGTATGACTGTAAATTAGCCTTGCCTTTTTTAAGCTTATCGGCGGCTTTGTTCCAGTCCTTTGTGTTTTCGCTGTTAAGGTCAAGCCCTAAAAGCATTTGGGCTGTCATAAAGGCATCGCGAGGGTTGTTAAAGTTTAAAACCTTGTCCTTATACTTTTTGTCCCACAAAACATTCCAAGAATGCTCAACCTCGCCAACCAGCTTCGGATTATAAATAACACCAACCATACCAACGTTATAGGGCACGGTATATTCGTTCTTTTTATCAAAGTAAACCGATTTATAACGGTCATCAATTAAATCATAATTTGAAAGCTTAGAGGTGTCAATTTTTTGAAGCTCGTTTTCTTTAATGAGGCGCTGAATCATATAATCCGACGGGATGATAATATCATACTTAACACCGCCGTTTTTAACCTGCGAATACATTGTTTCGTTACTTTCAAAGGTTAAGTAATTAACCTTAATACCCGTAACCTTTTCAAATTCACGGTTAACATCAATTGTGCCGTCAGCCCCGTCCGAAATATATTCACCCCAGTTGTAAACCGTAATTTCGGTGCCCTCTAATTCGCGGGTATAGGTGCCGCGAAGCTCTAAATCGTGGTATTCATAACCGCAACCGCAAAGTGAAAGGGTTAAAAGCGCAAAAACCAGTAAAATACTTAATACTTTTTTCATTTTGCACCCACCTTTCGCGAGGCGGCTTGCTTTTCACTTTTGCTTTGAAGCATATTGTAAAAAATAAGCAACGCAAATACAACAAAGAAAATAATAGTTGAAAGGGCATAAGTGTCAGGTGTTACCGACTTTTTGGTCATATTGTAAATAACAATAGGCAAGGTTTGGTATTTACCGCAGGTGAAATAGCTTATTACAAAATCATCAAGTGACAGGGTAAACGCCATAATTGCGCCCGTTGCAATACCTGTTGAAATTGAAGGTAAAATAACCTTAAAAAATGCCTTAAAGGGTGTACAGCCAAGGTCCATTGCGGCATCAACCAAATTTGCATCGGTTTGCCTTAGCTTTGGCATAACCGATAAAATAACGTAAGGTAAATTAAAGGTTATGTGCGCGGCAAGCACAGTTATAAAGCCAAGCGATTCATTAAGCCCAAACAAATTGCCTATAAAAATGAACAAAAGCATTAGTGAAATGCCTGTTACAATGTCGGCATTCATCATGGGAATATTGGTCATTGACATTACAAGGCTTGAGGCCACTTTTTTACGAATGGCTAAAATACCAACCGCTGCCGCCGTACCCAAAACTGTTGAAATTAGTGCAGAAAGCATAGCAATTATAAGGGTATGTTCAAGGGCTGTCAGCATTGTTGTATCATACACAAGACCTTCATACCATTTGGTTGAAAAGCCTTCAAATACCCAAACCGAGCTTGAGGAATTAAAGGAAAAAATAATCATTACGGCCACAGGGGCATAAAGGAAAAACAAAATAAGTGCTATATAAAGGCGGGAAAGTATTTTCATATAATTACCCCCTCGCTGTCATCATCAGAGAAGCGGTTCATAACGACCATACAAACCAGAATCATAACCATTAGCACCATTGAAATGGCAGAGGCAACGTTGTAATAATCGGGTCCTGCATTGAAGAAGTATTCAATAACGTCACCCACAAGCATTGTTTTGTTACCGCCAAGCTTTTGGGAAATATAGAATGTACTAACCGACGGTACAAACACCATCGTAATGCCCGAAATAATACCTGGGCGGCTTAATGGCAAAATAACACGCCTAAACTTGTTAAATGCGTTTGAGCCAAGGTCTTCCGACGCTTCCAAAAGGGATTTATCGATTTTAGACATAACCGAATAAATCGGCAAAATCATATAAGGTATAAAGTCATAAACCATACCGAGAATAACTGCGCCCGGCGTGTTTATAAGCTTTAAGGGCTCAATACCAAGCTTGCCCAAAAAGGTGTTTATAAGACCTGTGTTTGCCAAAATAGTTATCCAAGAATATGTGCGGATAAGGAAGTTCATCCACATAGGAATCATGACAATCATCATTAACATTCTTTGGGAGGAAATGTTGACCTTTGTCATAAAATATGCCATTGGGTAGGCGAGTAAAAGGGTTATTACAGTTGCGATAGCGGCATATAAAATTGAAATGCCGAATGCTTTTTTATAAAGCCCGATTTGCTTTACATTTTCAAATGTAAAGCCACCGTCGGCGTTTGTAAAGGCAAAATAAAGCATTATGAAAAGCGGCACAACTATAAATATAACCGACCAAACAACGTGGGGTGCAGCTAAAAGCTGACTGCCAAAGCTTTTTTTGTTCATATAGCTTATTCCTCCTCGATAATATCGGAGAGGTGGTCGATTTCCTCACTATAGCTTGAATAGTCGCCGTAAAGACCCGAATATTCGCTCTTCTTCATAATGTGAATGGCATCAGGCTCAATGTAAAGACCAACCTTATCGTCAACAAAGTGCTCGTCAGTGGTTTGAATCATCCATTTAAAGCCGCCGATATCGACAATAATTTCATAATGCACGCCAAGGAATGAAACCGAAGTAACAACGCCTGTAAGCATACCCTTTTCAACGGGAACAATATCAACATCCTCGGGTCTTACAACAACATCAACCGCTTCATTAGTATTGAAGCCCTTGTCAAGACAGTCAAACCTGTGACCCGAAAATTCAACGTAAAAGTCACGAAGCATTTTGCCGTCAAGAATATTCGATTCACCGATAAAGTCAGCAACGAAAGCGTTTTCAGGCTCGTTATAAATATCCTGCGGGGTACCAACCTGTTGGATTTTACCGCCGTCCATAACAACCACACGGTCAGACATGGTAAGCGCTTCCTCCTGATCATGTGTTACAAACACGAAGGTAATACCGAGCTGCTGCTGGATTTTTTTAAGCTCCTTTTGCATATCCTTGCGAAGCTTCAAGTCTAAAGCGGCAAGGGGTTCATCCAAAAGAAGTACTTTCGGATGGTTTGCAATAGCACGGGCAATAGCAACACGCTGCTGCTGTCCGCCCGAAAGAGTGTCAATATGGCGTTTTTCAAGGCCCGTTAGGTTAACGAGCTTTAGCATTTCTTCTACCTTTTGTTTAATTTCGGCTTCCTTCCATTTCTTTATCCTTAAACCGAAGGCAACGTTCTCATAAACGTTAAGGTGAGGGAAAAGGGCATAACGCTGAAAAATGGTGTTAACCTGACGCTTATAAGCAGGCACACCATTTATTTTTTTACCCTCAAATAAAACATCACCCTCGTCAGGCTCTAAAAAACCTGCAATAAGACGGAGAGTGGTGGTTTTACCGCAGCCTGAGGGACCTAAAAAGGTTATAAATTCCTTGTCCTTAATATTAAGGCTCAAGTCATCTAAAATAACCTGGTCATCAAAGGCTACAGATATGTTTTTAAGTTGTACAATATTTTCTTCTTTTTGCATAAGAAAGCATCCCCCTTTGTTCAACAACAACCGTGCGTCACACGGTCTTAGTGTCGACACAAGAATAATTTATACCCTGTGCGATACCCGCCGAATTTGCTTTTTGTGCCCTGAACAAAGGGTTTTTCATAGTTTTCTCGCTAAGCGGAAACTACGGCACAAAATTAGAAACAGCGCTCTACACAGATGCTTTGGAAAACTAAAGTTTTACCTATTGTAAACTATACTATTTCACATCATAAATGTCAAGTATCAAACACCAAAATTCTACAAAATATTTGATATGTAAATATATAAAAATATGTTGCTCAAAATGCAATAATGTGATATAATAATATGAATTATAATGCAGTAATTGCGTTTTAATGAAAGGCAGGTGTTTTAAATGAGGATTTTGGGTATTGACCCCGGATATGCAATTGTGGGTTACGGTGTACTTGACTATGCAAAAAACCGTTTTGCAGTTGTTGGTTATGGTGCGATTACAACAAAGGCGCATACTCCGCTTGAGGACAGGCTTTGGGATATTTATAACGACACTTTAACCGTTATTGATAAGTACAAGCCCGATGAAATATCCATTGAAAAGCTTTATTTTAACACCAACTCTACAACGGCAATTGCGGTGGCAGAGGCCAGGGGAGTAATAATCCTTGCGGCAAAGCAAAAGGGTGTTAAGGTTAACGAATATACACCCCTTCAGGTAAAGCAGGCCGTTACGGGCTATGGCAGGGCTGAAAAGCATCAGGTAATGGAAATGGTAAAAAGTCTTTTAAATTTAACTAAGGTGCCTAAGCCTGATGATACTGCCGACGCTTTGGCAATTGCAATTTGTCACGGGCATTATTCTGATTCTGTTTTAAGGAGATAAAGTAATGATAGCATCTCTTAATGGTAAGCTGATTTATACCGATAACACTTCAGCCGTGGTTGAATGCGGCGGTGTTGGTTTTAAATGCTTTGTTACAAAAAACACTTTATATAATCTTCCCGGGAAGAACGAAAATGTTTTTCTTCATACCTATATGGTTGTGCGTGAGGACGCTATGGACCTTTACGGCTTTATAGATAGGGAAGAGCTGGAATGCTTTAAGCTTATTACTTCGGTTAGCGGTGTGGGCAGTAAAATCGGTCTTGCGCTTTTGTCGGAATTTACGGCAAATCAAATTACACTTTATATTGCAAGTAACGACCCGAAGGCTTTAACTGCCGCAAGCGGCGTGGGTATAAAATTAGCGCAAAGAATTGTGCTAGAGCTTAAAGATAAAATCGGCTCGCTCGAAAGCGGTGAAGCGCTTGAAATTAAGGCGGTCGGTAATGCAACTGTTAACAGTAATTCTAAAGAAGCGGTAGCGGCGCTCCAGTCGCTCGGCTATACTCAAAGTGAAGCATCTTTAGCGGTTGGCAGACTAGACCAAGCACTTTCTACCGAAGAGCTTATAAAGCAGGCGCTTAAATCACTTGCAAGGGGGCTTTAATAAATGATTGAACAGGAAATGGATTTTGAGAACCGTATCGTTTCACCTGACTTTAGCTATGAAGATACGGCCGAATTATCTTTAAGACCTACTACTTTGGCTGATTATATCGGACAAGACAAGGTTAAGGAAAATCTTAATATTTATATTAAAGCGGCGTTGCAGCGCAAGGAAGCGCTCGACCACGTGCTTTTATACGGCCCTCCCGGTCTTGGTAAGACCACCCTTTCGGGTATTATCGCAAGGGAACTCGGAGTTAATTTGCGCGTAACATCAGGTCCTGCAATTGAAAAGCAAGGCGATTTGGTTGCAATTTTGACTTCACTTAACGAGGGTGACGTGCTTTTTATTGATGAAATTCACCGCCTTTCCCGTAATGTTGAGGAAATTTTATATCCCGCAATGGAGGATTTTTCGCTTGATATTATTTTGGGTAAGGGTCCGTCAGCAAGGTCAATTCGTTTAGACGTTCCGCATTTTACCCTTGTTGGTGCTACAACCCGATCGGGTCAGCTTACAGCACCCTTGCGTGACCGCTTCGGTGTGCTTTTGCGTTTGGAGCTTTACACACCCGAACAGTTGGCGCAAATCGTTACCCGCTCGGCAGGTATTTTGGGTATCGGCATTGACCATGACGGAGCACTCGAAATTGCTTCACGCTCACGCGGAACACCTCGTATTGCTAACCGCCTTTTAAAGCGTGTTCGTGATATTGCACAGGTTGAATATAACGGCGAAATTACTGAAGAGGTTGCACAGGCGGCGTTAGCAAGGTTTGAAATTGATGAACTGGGTCTTGACGATTTTGACCGTAAAATGCTTTCAACCATTATTACCGCCTACAGCGGCGGCCCTGTCGGTCTTGATACCTTGGCAGCGGCAATGGGTGAGGAAGCAGTTACTATTGAGGACGTTTACGAGCCTTATTTAATGCAAATCGGCTTTTTGACACGCACCGCCCGCGGTCGCTGTGTTACAAAGCTGGCTTACGACCATTTGGGACTTCAGTTTAACGATAAAAACGCACAGCAATCAATTTTTTAGGGAAGTGTAAAGGTGGAAAAAAGAACTGTAATTAACGGTGGATGGTTTGTTTTAGCTGTCTTTTGGCCTATATGGATTGCCTTGGCTGTTATCGCTTTTTCTTATAATGAGTTGTTTGTTACAGCGGTGTTATCTATTATCGGTTTGGTATTTTTGCTTTTTACTTTTTTTATTCCGTATAAATACGAATTTGACAATAACGGAATTTCATTTTGCTTTTTGCGGTCTAAAAAAGTGAGCTATTTATGGAAAAATATAACACATGTTGCTTGCTATACTGAATATACGAGCAAGGGAAACAAGTTTTTTGTTTATCGTATCAATGGCAAACCAGAAAATGAGCTTAAATTACATTCTAAGGGCAGTATTGCAAAAACCAAAAAAATCAAAGCGCTTTTTAACGAATTTATTGGTGATAAAGTTATTGATTTTACTGAAATGCCTAAATTTAGAAGAAATGACCCCGAATGCGATATTTCAAAATATATTTTAAATTTAGAAAAAATCACACGTGAAATCACAGAACGGTATGTCGAGCCGTTTTATGCTGAATTTAATAATTTGGGACTTTCTTTTAAGGTTAAATTCACTTATTTATCCGATGCGGATGAGGAATATGTTGAATATTTCTATAGGCCAGAAGGTAAATCAAGCTATTCCGTAATTTTTGAAATTGCAAGACCTAATGAAACCGAAAAGGATATGATTATTGACTGGGAAACCACACTTGTTGAGGTGGATACAAATAAATTAAGACCTAAAAAATTTGTTGAAAGTGATATGATTTTAATTTCACTTAATTTTTTGGATAATATACTTGCCGATATAAAGGAATATGGCTTTGAAAAATATATGAAAAACGATTTTGCGGAGAGCGATGAATGAGAACAGTAGAAGGATTTAAAGATTACGAGCTTATAGACGCCGATTCGGGCGAACGCCTTGAACGCTGGGGCGACATTATTTTAATACGACCCGACCCACAGGTTATTTGGTCGGGCAAGCGACAGGACAAGCGTTGGTATAATGCTAATGCAATTTACCATCGTTCACAAAGCGGCGGCGGTTATTGGGAAAGACTGTCACACGTGCCTGATGTATGGTCAATAAAGTATGATGACCTTACCTTCCGCCTAAAGCCTATGGGCTTTAAGCATACGGGCCTTTTTCCTGAGCAGGCGGTTAACTGGCGTTTGGCCAAGGAGCTTATTGAAAAAGAAAACCGCGAAATTAAGGTTTTAAACCTATTTGCATATACAGGTGGCGCAACCGTTGCCTGTCTTTCTGCAGGGGCAAGTGTAACCCACGTTGACGCTTCAAAGGGCATGGTGCAATGGGCAAAGGAAAATGCCGTGGCATCAGGTCTTGAGGGTGGAAACGTTCGTTGGCTTGTGGATGATTGCCTTAAGTTTGTTAAGCGTGAAATCAGACGCGGCAATAAGTATGACGCTATTATTATGGACCCACCCTCTTACGGTCGCGGTCCAAATGGCGAGGTTTGGAAATTAGAACAGCAGTTAACCGAGCTTTTGCAGGAAACAGGCAAGCTTTTGTCTGATGATGCGGTGTTCTTTTTCCTTAATTCCTACACCGCGGGTCTTTCGCCTACAATTTTAAATTATATGGTTAAAGAATATGTGGTGGGTGACCGCAAGGGTGAGGTTTTCACCGATGAAATCGGTCTTCCCGTTACCGCAAAGGGCATTAGTATGCCTTGCGGAAATACAACTGTTTGGATGAAAAAATGAGTAATATTATTGAAATTAAAAACGTTACCTACAACTACACCGAGGATGAGGTAGAATATACCGCTGTTAATAATGTTTCTTTGGATATAAAAAGAGGTAGCTTTACGGTAATTTTGGGTCATAACGGCTCGGGTAAATCAACCTTGGCTAAAATGATGAATGGCCTTAATAAGCCAACTGTTGGCGATATTTTTGTTGACGGTATAAACACTAAAGATGAAGAAACCGAGCTTCTTATAAAGCGTAAGGTTGGTATGGTTTTTCAAAACCCCGACAATCAGCTTGTGGCATCTATCGTTGAAGAGGATGTTGCCTTTGGCCCCGAAAACCTGGGACTTGAGCCGAAGCTTATTCGCCAAAGGGTAGATGAAGCGCTTGAGTCGGTTGGTATGCTGGAATTTAAAAATTCCACACCGCATCATTTATCGGGCGGTCAAAAGCAAAGGATTGCCATTGCAGGTATGATTGCTATGCGCCCCGAATGCTTAATTTTGGATGAGCCCACCGCAATGCTTGACCCAAAGGGCAGGGCGGAAATTATTACTACAATTGAACACTTAAATAAGCAGGGTATGACGGTTGTGCTTATTACTCACTATATGGAGGAGGCTCAAAACGCCGACCGTGTGCTTGTTATGAACGACGGCAAATTTATTGCCGACGGCACCCCTAAGGAAATTTTTAAAAATGTTTCAATGCTTAAGTCGGTCGGGCTTGATGTTCCCCAAACGACTGAGCTTTTATATGCACTAAACCAAAACGGCATTTCGGTTCCTACCGATGTTTTATCTATAGAGGAAACCGCAAACGCTATTGCAGCTTTTTTGGAGGAAAAATAATAAATTGTCAGTTTTAAAGGTTCAAGGCCTTAGCCACACCTATGGCGGAAATACACCATTTTACAGCGATGCTGTCAGTAACGTTAGCTTTACTGTTGAGCAGGGCGAAATGATAGGTATTATCGGTCATACGGGCTCGGGCAAATCTACACTTGTACAGCACCTTAACGGTATTTTAAAGCCAACAGAGGGTGAAATATTTATTGACGGTGAAAATATTTGGGAAAAACCCAAGGAAATCAGAAAAATACGCTCTAAGGTGGGGCTTGTTTTTCAGTATCCCGAATATCAGCTTTTTGAGGAAACCGTTTATGCCGACATTGCCTTCGGCCCTAAAAATATGGGTCTTTCAGGGGATGAGCTTAAAAAGCGCGTGCTTGACACCTGTCGTTTAATAGGTGTTAAGGATGAATACCTTGAAAAATCCCCATTTGATTTATCGGGCGGTGAAAAGCGTCGCGTTGCAATTGCAGGGGTTATGGCAATGAGGCCTAAAATCATTGTTTTTGACGAGCCCACAGCAGGTCTTGACCCTAAGGGCAGGCAGGACATTATAAAAATTATTAACGACTACCGCACAGCCTTTAATGCTACTGTGATTATTATTTCTCACAGTATGGAGGATATGGCTGTAATGGCTGACAAGCTGCTTGTTTTATCAAAGGGCGAGGTTGTTATGTTTGATGATACCGAAAAGGTTTTTGCGCAGGGTGACAGGCTTCGCAGCATTGGTCTTAACGTGCCAATTGTTACCCGCGTGTTTGATGCTCTTCGCCAAAGGGGTATTGATTTACCGCAGGATGTTTTTACTGTAAGCCGTGCGGTTGAGGTGTTAAAACAAATAAAGGCAGGTGACCGAAATGCTTAAGGACATTACCTTCGGTCAGTATTTTGATTCTGAATCGGTTATTCATAAGGCCGACCCGCGAATTAAAATTGTACTGCTTATTTTTGTAATTGTTTTTATCTTTTTATCAAAGAATTTTTGGGGACTCGGTCTTTCGGCATTGTTTATCTTAATAACAATGCTTGTTTCAAAAATTCCCCTTAAAATGTACTTTAAAAACCTAAAAGCCATTTTGCCGATTTTAATTTTTACATCAATAATCAATATTTTTTACGGTGAGGGCGATGTGCTTTTCAGCATTTTCGGTAAGCTTGATGTTACGGTTGGCGGTCTTGAAAGGGCAGGCTTTATGGCGCTTCGCATAATGCTTTTAATTATTGCAAGCTCAACCCTAACCTATGCCACAACGCCAAATGATTTAACCGACGGTATTGAAAGTCTTTTATCGCCCCTAAGGTTTATCGGTCTTAAAACGGCAGTGCATACCCTGGCTATGATGATGACTATTGCTTTAAGGTTTATTCCCACATTGGTTGAGGAAGCCGAAAAAATTATGAATGCTCAAAAGGCAAGGGGAGCCGACCTTGAAAGCGGCAATTTAAAAGAAAAAATTAAGGCACTTATTCCAATCTTAATACCGCTTTTGTTTTCAGCGGTACGCCGTGCGGCCGAGCTTGCCGACGCTATGGAATGCAGGTGCTATAATTCGGGTGAAGGGAAAACCCGTATGAAGCAGTTAAAGCTTCATTTTCGTGATTTTTCTATAACCGCTATAACCTTAATTTTTGGTGCCGGGGTAATTTTGCTTAACATTTTTATGTAAAAAGGGAGGTGCCGCGAATTGAAGCGTGTACTGCTTACAATTGAATATGACGGCACCGACTTTCACGGTTGGCAGTATCAGCCCGACCTTTTAACCGTTCAGGGCGTTATTGAAAATGCGCTTTACAAGCTTTTTTCAAAAAAGGTAACGGTTATAGGCTCGTCCCGTACCGATGCGGGAGTTCACGCCCACGGTTTTTGCTGTCATCTTGATTGTGATGATAATATTCCCGATGTTGCATTTTTGCGTGGGGTTAATTCGCTTATTCCGCCGACTGTTGCGGTAAAGGAATGTAAAACGGTTGCGAATGACTTTCACGCGCGGTACGATGCAAAGGGAAAAACCTATATTTACCACATTTACAACAGCAATGAAAAGGATGCCTTTAAATCCCGCTATGCGTGGCATATTGAAAGGCAGCTTAATATTGATAAAATGAACGAGTTTTGTCAAATGCTTGTTGGTACACACGATTTTGCGGCATTTTGTTCAAGCGGCTCGCAGGTTGAAACCACAGTCAGAACCATAAGCGAATGCTTTGTTAAAAAGCAGGGAAGTGACGTAACCCTTACAGTTACAGCTGACGGCTTTTTATATAATATGGTTAGGATTATTGTTGGCACCGCGGTTGCTGTATCCGATGGGCGTGTTCTACTTGAGAATATTCCCGCAATTTTGCAAACAGGTGACCGTGAGGGTGCGGGTATGACCGCACCGCCAAATGGTCTGTTTTTAGAAAAAGTTTTATATTAAGGTGATAAGATGCCTGATTACAAACGCAAAAAAAGAAGTCATTTTTCCGCAAAGCCTCGCGCTGACAAGTCACGCTTTAAGGAAAATAAAGAAAGAAAAAATAAAATAAAGTTTGACGACGGCACCGACATACCTAAAAAGAAAAACGGTTTTGCCGTTTTAAAGGGGAATAAGGCTGAAATTAAAAAACGCTGGCAAACCTTTTTTATTGCGGTTTTGGCGGTTATATTGGTGTTGGTTGGTTGTCAGCTTTTGATGCCTGCAGGGCTTTTTGAAACGGTGCAAACCCTTGTTTTGTCAATGGGTGGCGGTAGTTACCCATTGGAATTTGAAAGCAATCATACTGAAAACGTTGTGCTTAAGTCGAATTATTATTATGTTTTGACCGATAGTGAGGTAAAGGTAATATCGTTTGGCGGTAAGGAAATTTTCACCTACAGCCACGGCTTTGAAAAGCCTGTAATTAAAACCTCGGCTACAAGGGCAATTGTTTTTAACCAAGGCGGCAACGATGCGGTAATTTTTAATCTTAACAAAATTTGCTCTACCATAAACTGCGAAAAGGAAATTATAAACGCTGCAATTGGGGATGATGGAACCTATGCGCTTATTACCTCGGCGGATAGCTATGTTGCGGCGGTTAGCGTTTATAAAAAGAACGATAAGCTTTTATATGAATGGTATTCTTCAAGTGATATGGTAAATAACGTTGTAATTGCACCCAGTGGTAAAAAAATTGCAATCTCCACCCTTAGTACCAATGTGGGCGGCTTTAATTCCAAGCTTATGATTTTGAACTTTAAATCTGCCAATGCTGAATTTACAAAGGAATACAGCGGTGAAATAATTTACAGTTTAAGTGCCGAGTATTCCCGCGGGGTTGCGGTTGCTACTGCTAATAAGTACGATTTTGTACGTTGGAATAAGTACGAAAGCCGACAGTATGAAAACGAGTATAACTTGCAAATTCTTCGTGAAAGCAACAAGGGCGCGTTGTTGGTTTACAACCGTGAAAATGACAAAACCGACAACCGTATTGTTATTATTTCACCCAAGGGTGAGGTTAAGCACGAGCTTGAATTTAGCGGTATTATTACCGACATTTGTTTAAAAAATAACCATATTTACTGCATTTCGGACACTAAAGCATATATATTAGATATGGAAGGTAAAATAGTCCGTACGGCCGACTGTGGCTTTGGCGCAGTACGCTTTGCCGTGGTTTCACAAAATGAAATTGCAGTTATTACCGACAATATTGTAAGCAAAGTCAAATTTGAACAGGGGTAATATAAATGAATGTTTATTCGCTTTTAATTGACCTTATTTTGCTTTTAACAATCGGTCTTTCGGTTTATCTTGCGGCGCAGAGGGGCTTTGTCAGAACGGTTTTGGAAGCGGTTGGGCTGTTAGCGGCGGTAATTATAACCTTAACAATTTGTACACCACTTGCAAATGCTACTTATGATAAAATTATTGAGCCCCCGCTTTTAGAGGCCGCAAATCAGGAGTTTAATTCTTCAGTTGAGGATGCGGTAAACCAAGCACTTGGTTTGTTGCCCGATTTTATTCAAAATTATGCCGAAACCGAAGGTATTGTTTTAAGTGAGGCTTTAGAAAGCGGTAACCCTGCTAACAGCAGTGCTCAAAAAATAGTTGCCGAAATTTCGCAAAACACCATTAAGCCCATTGCAGCAAGGCTTATTTCGGCAATTTATTCCTTGGTAATACTTTCAGTATTGCTTATTATAGTTAAAGTTTTGGCTGCGGCGCTTAATAAAGCGTTTTCCTTCAGCCTTGTAGGCAAAATTAACACCTTTTTAGGTGGTGTGTGCGGGCTTATAAAGGGGCTTGCAATTGCATTTTTAGTTTGTATAGTTATTTATACGGTAATTTCCTTCACCGAAAACGGTTGGTGGATTTTTACCTATGAAAATATAGAAAAAACAATTATTTTTAAAACCTTAATTGGTTTAATTAAAATTTAGGAGATTTTAAACCCATGAAACTTTGTTCCAAATGTAAAAAGCGTCCGGCAGTGGTTTTTGTGTCTGATATGTCAAACCCAAATGCCGAGCCCAACGGTCTTTGCCTTGTTTGCGCTAAGGAGCTTGGCATTAAGCCTGTTGACGATATGCTGAAAAAAATGAATATATCCGATGAGGATATTGAGCAAATGAGCGAGCAGTTTATGGATATTATGGCCCTTAATGAAGATGGCGACGATATCGATGATGCAGAGCTTAACGATGAAACCTTTGATATGGGCCGCGCACCCGCTATGCCGAATATGTCAATTTTTAATAAGCTTTTCGGTATGGGCGGCGACAGTAAGGACGAGGCTGCTAAGGATGGTGAAAAAACCGCCGAAAAGGATAAAAAGGAAAAGTCTAAAAAGAAGCGTAACCGTTTTCTTGAACAGTACTGCACAAACCTTACTGATAAGGCTAAAAACGGCGAAATTGATGTAATTATCGGCAGGGATAAGGAGCTTTACCGCACCATTCAAATTTTATCCCGCCGTTCCAAAAATAACCCCTGTCTTATAGGTGAGCCGGGTGTTGGTAAAACCGCCATTGCCGAAGGTCTTGCGCTTCAAATTGCACGCGGAGAAGCCCCCGCGCGCCTTTTGGATAAGCAAATTCATTTGCTTGACCTTACAGGACTTGTGGCAGGAACACAGTTTCGCGGTCAGTTTGAAAGCCGTGTTAAAGGTTTGATAAGCGAGGTTAAAGAGGCCGGCAATATTATTCTTTTTATTGATGAAATTCATAACCTTGTCGGTGCGGGTGATTCGGCAGAGGGTTCAATGAATGCCGCTAACATTTTAAAGCCCGCTTTGTCACGCGGCGAAATTCAGGTAATTGGTGCTACCACCTTTAAGGAATACCGTAAGTATATTGAAAAGGACGCCGCGCTTGAACGCCGCTTCCAGCCTGTCACTATTGAAGAGCCGTCGTTGGCTGAAAGTGAAAACATTCTTATGGGCGTTAAGGGCTATTATGAAGGCTTCCATAATGTTACCATACCCGACCACATTGTTAAAAAAGCTGTTATTTTATCTGAAAGGTATGTAACCGACCGTTATTTGCCCGACAAGGCAATTGACCTGTTGGATGAAGCCTGCGCTTGTGCAAGCCTGGCTAATACTGCGGTTGATGAGCTTTATAAGGTTAACAAAAAGGTTGCCGAATATTCAATTAGGCTTGAGGAATTAGAGGCCGAGGTTGAAAACCCCGATTATGAAAAACAGGCGATGGTAAAGGCTGACCTTGAAAAGTATAAAAAGCAGGCAAACGAGCTTTGCGAGGCTACAGTTTCAACCGTTGTTACTGATATGGATATTGCAAAGGTTATTGAGCTTTGGACAGGTATTCCTGCAACCAAGGTGCAGGAAAGTGATTTTGAAAAGCTGGCTCAGCTTGAAAATGCCTTGAATGAAAAAATTATCGGTCAAGAGGAAGCCACAAAGCTGGTTGCAAGCGCTGTTAAGCGTTCACGCGTTCGCACAAACAATTTGCACCGCCCTGCCTCCTTTATCTTTGTTGGTCCTACAGGCGTTGGTAAAACCGAGCTGGTAAAGGTTTTGTCACAACAGCTTTTTGATACGCCCGAAACCCTTATCCGCCTTGATATGTCGGAATTTATGGAAAAGCATTCAGTATCACGCATTATCGGCGCGCCTCCCGGATATGTTGGCTATGATGAAGCAGGTCAGCTTACCGAAAAGGTAAGGAGAAAGCCTTATTCGGTGATTTTGTTTGATGAAATTGAAAAGGCTCATCCCGATGTTTTAAATATTCTTTTGCAAATACTTGATGATGGTACAGTTACCGATGCACAGGGAAGAAAGGTTAATTTTGAAAACACCGTTGTGGTTATGACCTCAAACGCAGGCAGTGACCGAAGCGAAAATCTTTTGGGCTTTGGCAAAACTCAGGCTGAAGGCTCAAAGGAAAAGGCGCTTAAAGCACTTGAAGGCTTTTTACGCCCCGAATTTATTGCCCGCGTGGATGAAATTGTGGTATTTTCACCCTTGTCGGATGAATCGCTTCAAAAAATTGCTTCGCTTATGCTTAAGGAATTTGCCGAATCGTTAAAGGAAAAGCTTATTGAATTTAAGTGGGATGAATCGGTTTGTAAATACCTTGCCAACAAGTGCGACGGTATTAAAAAAGGTGCACGCGAGCTTCGCAACCTTATTCGTCGCGAAATTGAGGCACCAATTGTAGATTTAATTATTGAAAAGGGCGAGGGTAATTTATCGGTTATTACCGCCACCGCAGATGAAAAAATTAAAATTGATATGATATAAGAAAAAGAGGTAGAAGCAGTTTTGCTTCTACCTGTTTTTATGCTTTCAAATTATAGTTTATCGGGATAATGAAGCACAAACCAAAGCCTTCCCCAGTAGGGGAAGGTGGCAGGCGAAGCCTGACGGATGAGGTGTAAAAAACAGTTTGTACTTACAAAGCTCCTCATCCACCGCTAAAGCGGTCCCCCTTCTCCCGCAGGAGAAGGCATAGATAAACCCAAATTTATTAATTTGTAGTATTTTAACCTTTTCACGCTTTAAAACATATACTGTATTGTATTTATTTGTTTGATTAAATTCGGAATAATCAGGCAAGAATATAATCGGAGTGTGAAAATGTTATGAATATTAAACGCGGAGAAATTTACTACGCCGATTTAAGTCCGGTTATAGGGTCCGAGCAGGGCGGTATTCGCCCCGTGCTTATAATTCAAAATGATGTGGGTAATAAGTACAGCCCAACGGTAATTGCGGCGGCGATTACGAGCCAGCGTGACAAAACAAAGCTGCCGACTCATATCACGGTTGATGCGGTGGGCTGTGGGCTTGCCAAGGATTCAATTGTATTGCTTGAGCAGGTGCGAACCATTGACAAAAAGCGCCTAAAGGAAAAAATGGGTTGTTTGGACGTTAATGCAATGCACCGTGTGGACAAGGCTTTAAGTGTCAGCTTCGGACTTGATGTGGCTTCGACAGGGTTTACTACATAGGGTAAACCAAAGGGACGGAATATTTTTCCGTCCCTTTTTGTTACATATCATTTTGTGCCAAAAATACGGTCGCCTGCGTCGCCAAGACCGGGGAGAATGTAGCAATGGTCGTTAAGGCAGTCATCCAGCCCTGCACAGTAAACAGGAACATCGGGGTGGGCGGTTGTGAAGGCGTCAAGGCCTTCGGGCGCGGCAATTATGCAAAGGAATTTAATGCGTTTGGGGTTGAATTCCTTAATGCGTGAAACGGCATCAATTGCGCTGCCGCCTGTTGCTAACATCGGGTCAAGCACAAAAACATCGCGTTCATTTAAATCAGCGGGTAATTTGCAGTAGTAGTCGATTGGCTGGTGGGTTTCGGGGTCGCGGTACATACCAATATGGCCAACCTTTGCGGCAGGTATAAGGGTTAAAAGACCGTCAACCATGCCAAGACCTGCGCGAAGAATGGGTACAAAGGCCATTTTTCTGCCCGCAAGCTTTTTGGTTGTGGCTGTCATTAAAGGGGTTTCGGTTTTAACTTCTTTAAGGGGAAGGTCGCGTGTGGATTCATAGCACATAAGCATTGCGATTTCGTTAATAAGCTCGCGGAATTGCTTTGTACCTGTGCGCTTGTCGCGTAAAATTGAAAGCTTGTGCTGAATAAGGGGATGGTCCATTACAAAAACATTTTCTTTCATTTTTAATGTCCTCACTTATTTATTTTCTATTTCGGTAATTTTATTTACTCGGTTTTGGTGGCGGCCGCCTTCAAATTCGGTATTTACAAACAAGTCAACAAGCTCGAGCGCGGTGCCAACGCCAATAACCCTGCCGCCAAGACAAAGCACATTCGAATTGTTGTGAAGGCGGGTGTATTTGGCTGAAAAATGCTCGCTTACAGCGGCTGCACGAATGCCCTTATGCTTATTTGCAGCAATTGACATACCAATGCCTGTACCGCAAACCAAAATACCAAGCTGACAGTCACCGTTTTGGATACTTTCGCAAACCCTTGAAGCAATGTCAGGGTAATCAACCGACTGAAGCTCATAAATACCATAGTCGGTTACGTCGAAGCCATTTTGCTGTAAATGCGCTAAAATTGCGTTTTTGTGTTCAAGACCACCGTGGTCACAGCCTAAAGCAATTTTCATAATTTTTAATTCTCCTTTTTCATTTTAAGCTCGCGTTCGGCTTGAGGAAGCCTTAAATAAAAGGGTAAAAGCTCGTTAGGGGTAAGTGTGTTGCCGGTTTCAAAGCCGTTTAGTGCGGCGTAACCAACACCAACTGCGTTTTGAAATTCGCGGCTTGGGTGGGCTTTTTTAACGTTATTAAGTTCTTTTGCGACTTTATAAAAAATTTCAGCCCCATCGCCAACAATTATAACACATTTGCTACTGCTTTGCGACAGATTTTTAATTTCCTCATAAAGCTCGTTACATAAAAGCGCGCGGTCATCACATAAACGGGCGATTTTGCCGTTTTGAATGTCAAAAATCGCATTATAAAGCTGGTTGCACCTTGCGTCCATTACAGCGCAAACAATACAATCAGTATCGGAATAGTTTTGCGCCATTGCATAAAGGGTGGAAACCGCAACGCAGGGCAGCTTTTTTGCAGCGGCAAGGCCTTTAACGGCGCTAATACCTATCCTGACACCCGTAAAAGACCCCGGACCGTTTGATATTGCAAAGCCTTCAATATCGTTTATATTTATTTTTGCGGCTTTTAGTGTGCTTTCTATCATCGGCATAAGGGTTTGCGAATGTGTAAGCTTTACATTCACAAAGGCACTTGCCAAAAGCTTATCACCATCTAAAACGGCTACGCTTGCAGGTGTTGCCGAGCATTCAATTGCTAAAATTTTCAATTTATTCACCTTTTTGTGTAATTATAATTTCGCGTGTGTCATCATCAATTTTGTTAATTTCAACATAGATGGTGTCATCAGGCAGTGCGGCTTCAATATTTTCGCTCCATTCGGCAGCAATAACGCCGCCTTCGTCTATGTACTCGAAAAAGCCTGTGGAATATAAATCCTCCCATCCGCTGATGCGGTACATATCAAAATGGTAAAGTGGCAGTCTTCCGCTTGGATATTCATTTATAAGGGCGAAGGTGGGGGAGGTTACGGTGTCGCTTGAGCCGAGCCCACGTGCAAGACCGCGTGTAAAGCAGGTTTTACCCATACCCAAGCCGCCGCGGTAGGCAATAACACAGCCGTTTTCAATTGTTTCGCCCAAGGCTTTGCCGATTTCTTCGGTTTCCTGCGGGCTTTTTGATATAAATTTTTGCATAAATTTATCCTTTAAATTAAACTTTCACAACATTATACCATATTTTTTCCAATTGTGAAAGTGTTACTTGAATATTTAATGAAAATAAAATATAATAGGTTAAGAATAGCTTACGAAAGGAGAATGCGGGTGCGACATTTGTTTGCCAAGTTTGCGGATTTTGTGCGCGAATCAGACAAGGTACTGCTGTCACTTTTATTTTTGGCGGCAGGGTACGGCTGTATGGCGGTTTTTTCAGCAACACATTATATGGAAAGTCTTCGCCCATTTTTAGTACACAGCTTTTGCTTGGTTGCGGGCTTTGGCGTAATTTTAGCGGTTTCACTTTTTGAATATGACCGTTATACGAAATATTGGCCACTGTTTGCCGTTTTGGGAATTGTGCCCGTTATTTTAACCTTTTTTATTGGCTTTGCGCCTGAGGGTACCGATGATAAGGCTTGGCTTGATTTGGGAATAACCACCTTTCAGCCGTCCGAGCTTTTGAAAATTTGTTTTGTTATAACCTTTTCCACACACCTTGCTAAAGCAGGGAAGGATATAAATAAAATTAAAACCCTGATACCCATTGGCATTCACGGTGCAATACCCGTTGTGCTGATTCACCTTCAGGGTGATGACGGTACTGCCTTGGTATTTGCTGTTATGGTTGTTTTAATGCTGTGGTCGGCAGGGGTTTCGTGGAAGTATTTTGTTGCCGCCTTTTCATCGCTTTTGGTGGCTTCGCCCATTATATATTTCTTTATAATGAACGACACACACCGCGAGAGACTTAAAAATATGTTTGATATTGATGCCGACATTAAGGGTGTTGGCTGGCAGCAATACCGCGGCAGACAGGCCCTTGCAAACGGCGGGCTTTTCGGTCAGGGCTATTTGAACGGCGATTTAACACAAATCGGTAAAAGCGGCGTGCCTGAAGGTCATAACGACTTTATTTTTGTAACTATAGGTGAAGAGCTTGGCTTTTTCGGTTGCCTTGCAGTTATTATAATTTTGGGTGCAATTTGCATAAGGTGCTTGCAGGTTGCCAAGCTTTCAACCAAAAATGAAGGCAGGTATATTTGTGTGGGCATTTTTGCAATGCTGTTTGCACAAATTGTTATAAACATTGGTATGTGTACATCCATTACCCCCGTAATTGGTGTAACGCTTCCGTTTTTCAGTGCAGGCGGAACATCGCTTTTGTGCTTGTTTTTGGGTATGGCACTTGTGCACAATGTTTATATGAACCGCAATTCCCGCACAATTAGCATAAGGGGTTAAAAATTTAAGCCTTTCGCTTATTGCGAAAGGCTTTTTATGGTATTTTGGGGGCTTTTATCCGGTAGTATTCAAGCTTAAAGCCCTTGTAAAAATGGCGGCTTGGGTAAAGAGCTTCGTTATTTGTTAAAATAATATATTCGCTGCAAAAGCGGCTGATATAATCTAAATTTATTATAATTGAACGGTTTACCTTTATAAAGCGGTTTTTTGGTAAAACGGCAAATACCCTTGCCATTGTTTTGTTGCAATGAACTGTTTTATCCACAAGGTGTATAATACAGTGCTTGTTGCAGGCTTCCAAATAAAGTATTTCACTTATATTTATGCAAACACTTTCAAAGCCATCACTTATAAGCAGGGGAGCTGAAAAGTAAGAAACAAAAAAGCCTTCCAGCATATCAAACAGCATCTTTTGTGACAGCGGTATTTGCAAAAAATAATATGCGTTAATTTTAAAAGCATCCGCCGCGTGACAGCGGTTTTCTGAATAAATAATTACAGGCGTTTTTAAATTCGAATTATATAGGTTCCAAGCTGTATTTTTCCCGTTTTCGCTTTCAAATGAAACAAAAATCAGGGCATAGCTTTGCTTTGAAGCCAACAGTTTGGCTGAGTTTTTAAAAATATCCACAACAAAGCCGATTTTTTTATAGTTTGAAAACATATAAAGCATTTGTTTTAAAATTATGGCAGTCGAGCCTTCTTCACCGCAAATAGCAATTCTCATTGTAAAAAATCCTTTAACTAATATTTGCAGTATTTCTTTTTGGAAATACTGCTTTTTTTGTTATTATTTTACGATATAATACGCAAAATGTCAATATTTACATTAAAATTCACGTATTTATTGCTATATACTCCCAAAAAATGACATTTTACTCCATTTTTCAACAAAGTGTCATCCTTTTCATTAGAATTGCACTTACATTTTCGCAAAATGGGAAATTTTTACAAAAAAAGGGCGGTCTTGGTTTACAAACCCATTGAACGATTAGTGTGTAATTTTTGAAAGGGTTGGTGACCATGCAAAATTTTTTATTAAAATCGCTTGTAAAAAGGGTTAAAAATCAGGATATGTCGGCATTTCCGTTGGTTTTTGACGAATTTAAAAAGCTTATAAGCTTTTATGCCGCTAAGCTTCATTATGAGGACGCCTCATCCGAGCTTACGCTTTTTTTAATTGAGCTTATGTATAACATAAGGCTTTCTAAATTTCCCGACGATGACGGGGATGATTTAAAAAGATATATTGCGGTATCTATTAAAAACAGGTACATTACGCTTTTAACCGCAAGGGCAAAATCGCAAAGCTTGTGTGAAAATTTGTTGGAGGGCTGCTGTGGCTGTAATGAAGAGTTGGATGACCGCTTTTGTTTTGCACAGGGTATGGAACAGCTTAACAAAATGCAAAAAATAATTGTTATTTACCATTTTGTTTACGGGTACAGCATTGCCGAAATTGCGGCCCGCTTTAACATTTCGCGACAAGCGGTTAACAAAACTAAAAATCAGGCTTTGGTAATTTTAAGGGAGGCGTTGCAAAATTATGAAGCATACTTCGTGTGATGTGAAAATTTTTCGCGTAAGAAACGCTTGGGATGATATTAAATCACAGTCGGGGGCGTTTTTTATTTTCGAAAATGCGGTTGAAGCGGCAAAAAAATCGAAACAAAATATTTACGATAATTTAAAACGCTGTGTTTGGAATTATAAGGAGGAATGTAACAATGGCAAAGTATAAAAATCCCGTTTTAAGAAAAGGCGGGCACAAGGTAACAAGCCCATTTGGTATGCGCACCATTTGGGGCAAAAAGCAAATGCACAACGGTATTGATTTGGTTGGCGAAGGCGCAACGCTTGATTATATTATCGCCTTTGCCGACGGCGAGGTTAAAATTTCAAAGTATTCACTAACAGCGGGGGAATATGTAAGGCTTTACCACGGTAACGGCAATTACACCCGTTATTTACATATGAAAAAGGGCAGCCGCACCGTAAAGGCAGGGGACAAGGTCTTAAAGGGACAGGTCCTCGGTTATATGGGGGCTACAGGTAATGTAACGGGGGCGCACCTTCATTTTGATGTGAATGTTAACGGAAAATATGTTGACCCTGCACCTTACCTTGAAGGCGTGAAGGAATTTGACAACACACCAAATAAAGTTAAGGATTGGCAGCTTGCCGCCATTGATGACGGCTTTAAATTTGAAAAATATGGCGCCGACGGTAAGTGGGGAAGCGAATGTGAAACCGTTGCCAAAAAGGCAGTTTGCAAAAAGCGTGCGATATATAAATATAAAAGCCTTACAAAAATTGTTCAGCGTGCGGCTGGTGTAGCAGTAGACGGCAAGTTTGGTAAAAACACCCGCACTGCTGTTATAAACTGGCAAAAGCTTGTAGGTCTTACACCCGACGGCTGTGTAGGGCCTGAAAGCTGGAAAAAATTATTAGGAGTGAAATAAAAATGAAAAAAATTATTCAGTGGCTTAAAAGCCAAAAGAAAGCAATTAAATGGTTAAAGGCTGCAGGAATTCGTGCGGTAAAGACCTTTGCACAAACTGCGGCTTCCCTTATAACTGTTGGCGCGCTTATAAGTGAGGTTAACTGGACTATGGTGCTGTCCGCTTCGGCAGTAGCGTTTATCTATTCAATTTTAACCTCATTTGCAGGATTACCCGAAATTAAGGAATAATATAATAAACACCGCTCATTCAAAAGAGAATGGGCGGTGTTTTTACTATATATTATAATGTAAGGGCGTTAGATACTGGAATATTACAAAAAAGTATTGCGACAATGCATTGAGTGCGTTATTATAACACTGTTAAATGTTTATTGGTATTTATATCTAAATACAATATGCACCGCCGTATTGGCTTATTATGATTTGTGCATATTTGGGGTTGCGGTTTTTAATGTTTACGGGAAACTGTAATTTCTTTTCATATTGCCACATAAAAATTATACCTCCTTATATTCCCAAGGCCATTTACCGTCAAGCCACTGCCAACAGCCGT
>SVPF01000010.1 GCA_015066005.1 Oscillospiraceae bacterium | reverse complement strand
CACCGATTTTATTCTTTTACACGCTATGCGTGGCAAGGTTTTGGGGCACCCTTTCAAAATCTCTGATTTTGTCAAAGGGTCAAGTTCTTATTCTTTCTTATTTATTATTTAATCGCGCAGCGATAAAATATAATTTAAACATTAAAACCGCGGTATATACCGCGGTTTTTGCTATTTATCCCTAGATTTAAATATTAAAGCCATTAAAAGACCCATTAAAATAGCGGCCGTTATTCCCGCGGCGGTAGCAGTTAACCCGCCTGTCAGCGCGCCGATAAGCCCATATTCATCAACCGCCTTTTCTACACCCTTTGCAAGACTGTAGCCAAAGCCCGTAAGCGGCACCGTCGCGCCTGCACCCGCAAAATCAACAACTGTTCCATATAGTCCAATACCTGTAAGGGCAACGCCCGAAACCACATAAGAAACTAGTATTCTTGCAGGTGTAAGCCTTGTACAGTCAATAAGCAATTGACCAATAACACAAATAATTCCGCCAACCGCAAAGGCCTTGATACATTCCAAAAATAAATTCACAGTAAATCCCCCATGTTTCACGTGAAACATTTTTATTAGTTTGGGTAAATACTGTGAATTTATACATTTATATTAAAATATTCGTTTACGGTTTTCTTAACCGTTTCATAATCAAGGTGCCTTACACAAAGACTGTCGGCGCGTTCACTTCTTACGGTTATTCTTAAACGGCAGGTGTGGTGCCACATATCCGCAGGAAAACGCACAAGCTTTATTTCACCTACATTTTCCTTTGGGCAGTAAAGCTCGCAATTACGGAAGCCCTTCCTACTGCGAATGAAAACATTCTCGCCAAAGTCAACCTTACCCTTAAAGCATTCAAACAGGCAAAACCAAGCGTCAACAAATATTATTGCGCAGACAATAATCAGGCAAAATAACACGAAACGGGTAAAATCCTCAAAGCGCTGACCTAATATAATTGCAGTAATACTTGCGGTTATAAAATATATTCCGGGGAAAAACAAAAACCTGCTACGGTTAATTGCTGTAGGACGCGGTTTAATAAACACGCCGGTATCACATTTAAAAAAGGGTAAATACTCGGCAAAGTGCTTTCTTATTTCCTGCCCCTTTTCAAGCGGTATAACCACTTCGGATTTGCTTTTACTGTCACCATAGCCACCAACGCTAACTCGCATTGCAAAGCGGCGAAGCAACAGCATTAAAAAGGACTGTTCAATTCTAACATTGTTGATAGCGGCCTTTTTAAAGGCTGTACGGGTACGAACAAATATACCCGACCGCATTTCAATTTTGTCCTTGCCAAGCCTTAATTGGAAATTAAGATACTTAAATAAAGAATAAAAGAAGGAAAAGGCATAGGATAAAAGCAAAACAATACAAATTGTGTTAACTACGGGCGGAAAATAGGTTTCAACCTTTTGTGAAAGGTTATTAAGCTCATTCAAAAGCATATCGCTTATAGCAATTTCAAGCAAATTACCTGCCCTGTAAATAATAGGAACCCCTACAATTATGCCGGTAAAGGCTGAGGATGTGGTTGCGGCAAGCACGGCGATTTTAAAAAGTGAAAACCTGATTTTCTTATTATCGCCCTTGCCGTAAAGCAGGGTTGAAACCTCTCTAGCGGCCTTTACACTAAGTTTAAACTCGTAATCGGCTTTATCAAGACTGCCGGCTTCGGTATTAAGCCTGAAGGTTACTGCTCTGAATATAAATTCCAAGGGGTTTTGCTTTGTTTGAACCGACGAAAGCCTGTTAACGTTTATTTTTGCTGTACGCCTGAAAAACAAGCCGCTTATAACCGTAATGGTGTGCTTTTCTTCATTTAATATAAGCTTAAAGCACCACCACCGCAAAAAACCGATAACCGCAAGTGCCAAAAGCAGCATTATTTCAAAATGCAAAATGCTGTCATATTCGCCATTTGCGGCATACTGAATAAGACCGCGCACAACAGGAATAAGCAAAACAAATAAAAACGGCTTTAAAAAGTTAAAAATCATTAAGGGGTGGGCACGAAAGGTTTTATTCATGCAATTCCCCCTCTGCCAAAAAGTCAATTATTGCCTGAGCCGATTCTTTTTCAATTTCAGCAACAAGCAAATAACTACGTGCTGCCTTTAACCGAACAGCCGTTATACCAAAAATTCTTGCTAGGGGAGATTCAAAGCTTTGAGCATATATCATTCGCTTATAGGGCATTATGTGTTCAACCTTAATAATAATGCCATATTTTACTATAACTGCATCGTTAGATAGAATAATTTTATAGCTTTTAAAAAAGAAAGGTAAATATATTAAAGCTAAAATTATGCCAAATATACCAATAACGATAGCGGCAATTTTTAAAAAACTAAAAAGAGGTTCAAAATAAAGGCACGCCGCAACTAAAACAAAGGTAGAAATAATAATTCTAAATTGCCAAAGCAAAATAGTTCTTTTAGGCAGGGTGTTTTCCTTCAATTTTGTCACCTCTTAATCTTGTCCCAATATTCTTTTGAGCTTTGCTCAAACTTATTGTCCCCAAATTTATAATATTTCTTATTTTTAATTTCATCGGGAAGATATTGTTGGTTTACATAATGTCCTGGATAGGAGTGCGGATATTTATAATGCTGACCAACAATTTTGGCATCCTCGCCATCAAAATGCTTATTTTGCAAATGACGCGGAATATCGCCGCCAATGCCCCGTTCAATATCAGCCATAGCGGCATTTATCGCATCGTGGGCTGTAACAGATTTAGGTGCTGTTGCAACCAAAATTACGGCATTAGCCAAAGGTAGTCTTGCTTCGGGAAGTCCAACCATCATTGCAGTATCAACCGCGGCCTTAACAATGGGAATAATTTGCGGATAAGCAAGACCTACATCCTCACTAGCACAAACTAAAAGCCTACGGCACGCACTCGGTAAGTCCCCCGCAGCTAAAAGTCGGCCGAGATAATACACCGCAGCATCGGGGTCGGAGCCGCGCATCGACTTTTGATAAGCCGAAATAATATCATAATGCTGGTCGCCCTCACGGTCATACCTTACCGAATTTGCCGACAGTATTTCCTCAAGCAAATCATCGCTAACGGTAATAGCTTCACTCGTTTCGGCAGTAACCAAACAAAGTTCAAGCGTGTTAAGCGCTTTTCGTACGTCCCCGTTAGCCGAGGTTGCAATTTTTTTAACAGCCTCATCACTAATGTTAATTGCTTTGCCCTTTTCTTCACCTACAAGCTTTAATCCGCGGGTTATAACCCCCATAATATCATCGCGTGAAAGGGTTTTAAACTCGAAAACTGTCGAACGGCTTAAAATAGCGTTATATACATAAAAAAACGGGTTTTCGGTAGTAGATGCAATAAGTGTAATATCACCGTTTTCAATATAACTTAACAAAATTTGCTGTTGTTTTTTATTAAAATACTGAATTTCATCAAGATAAAGCAAAATACCATTACTGCTTTCAAAGGTGCCGATGGTGGCAATAATATCCTTAATATCAGCAGTAGAGGCGGTGGTCGCATTAAGATAGCATAGCTTTTTACCGCAATTTTCAGCAATTATGTTGGCAACAGTGGTTTTACCCACGCCTGATGGACCGTAAAAAATAAGGTTTGGTATTTGCTTAGAATCAATAATTCTCCTAAGCACCTTGCCATCAGCCAAAATATGCTTTTGCCCGAAAACCTCTGAAATATCAGTAGGGCGAAGCTTGTCCGCTAAAGGTGAAGCCATGCTATCACATCCTTTCTTTTACATTATACTAAAATTTGACAAATTTTTCAATACTCATTAACAAAGCCGCCGCTTCATACAATTTAATATATTGTTTTTGGGGCGATGCTTTATTAAAAAAGGTGTTTTTATAAAAAATGCAGCTTTACTTACCACAACCTCACTGATTTTAAGATTTGCCGGTATTATTTTTAAGGTTTGGTTATCGGGTAAAATCGGCAGTGAGGGCATTGGCCTTTACCAAATTGTTTTTTCGGTTTATGTTTTGGCATCTACATTTGCCACAAGTGGTATTTCCACTGCCGTTACACGCCTTTGTGCTGAAGAAATTGCCCGCGAAAAACCGCAAAACTGCAAGCATATCTTAAACCGAGCAATATCACTTACCCTTATTATAGCGGCATTCTCGACAGTTATTATTTATTTTGGCGCTAATTTTATAGGCAATACACTTTTAGGTGACAGTCGCACGGTAGCGGCATTAAAAATATTACCGCTTTCTCTTCCTTTTATGGCAATTTCCTCTTGCTTTAGAGGTTATTTTATCGCCAAGCGAAAAATTATGCCAAATTCAATAGGGCAAATTGTTGAACAGGCCGCCCGAATTGTAATTATTGTGTCATTCATAAGCATTTTTATTAAAAAAGGAATTGCCGCCTGCTGTTTTGGTATTATTCTAGGCGATGCCTTGGCTGAAGCCTTTGGCTTTTTATTGCTTTTATTATCGTATATTGTCGATATAAGAGCATTAAAAAAACAAAGACCTGAAGCAATCGGCGGCACATTAAGAAAAATTTTGCACATAACTGTTCCAATTACAAGCGGAAGATACCTGAATTCGCTGCTGAGAACGGGAGAAAATATTCTAGTGCCAAAAAGCTTAGCAAAATTTCCTCAAAGCAGTCAAAATGCCCTTTCACAATTTGGTATGATAAAAGGTATGGCCTTGCCAATACTCTTTTTTCCGTCAGCTATATTAAATTCGGTATCAACACTACTAATACCCGAAATCAGTGAAGCAGTAACCCACCAAAACCGACTTGTTATAAAAAGCGCAAGTGAAAAAATTATAAAGCTAACCCTGCTTTGCGGTTTGTTTTGCGGCGCATTGTTTTTTGTCGGCGGTGAAAAAATCGGGCTGTTACTTTACAAAAGCTATGACATCGGCTTCTTACTTAAAGCACTTTCACCCATTGTGCCGCTTATGTACCTTGACAGCATTTGCGACGGAATTTTAAAGGGGCTTGACCAACAGGGCTTTACATTTAAAACTGCCATAAGTGATTCGGTAATAAGAATAATCTTAATTTTAGTAATGCTTTCCAAAATGGGAATAAACGGCTTTATTTTAATTATGTATTTTTCAAACCTTTTTACCTGCCTTTTAAATGTAGGCAGACTGGTAAAAATAAGCAAGGCAAAAATTTTATTTTTTAACGATTTATGCCTACCGCTTATATCAGCATTTTCGGTAAGCTTTATAATAAACACCCTTTTAGGTCTTTTAAAAATTAAAAATGTTTTGGTTTACATAATATTATTAGGAGTATTTTCATTAGCCTTATATATTTTAATTTTATCTTATCTTGAAATTATTCCAAAATTTACCCTAAAGCGTAAAAAATAGCGCTGTTTTTCAGCCATTCAGTTTTTTAAAAACGGGTAAACCTACATAAATAATAAATTAAACGGCTGTAAACGAGCGTTTTTAACGCAAATTTTTGAAGAATTTTTGCAAAAGTGCGAGACATTTATCCTCCATAATGCCGCCGTAAATTTCTACCTTATGGTTGAAGGGATAATCACACAAATTTATAACGCTGTCCATACAACCCATTTTACTGTCATAAGCGCCAAAAATTACGGTTTTAATCCTTGCATTTATAATTGCACCGGTACACATAGGACACGGTTCAAGAGTTACGTACATTTCACAGTCATCAAGCCTCCAGCTATTGAGCTTTTGGCAGGCCATATTTATTGCTTCAATTTCAGCATGTGAAAGTGCATTTTGTTTTTCTTCACGCAAATTGTGACAAGCGGCAATAACCTCGCCATTTTTTACAATAACGGCACCAACAGGTACCTCACCCTTTTCGGCAGCCTTTTCGGCTTCCATAATTGCAAGCTTCATAAATTCCTTGTTCATTACATCACCTAAAAAAAGCGGTAGAAATTAACTATTTAGTTTCTACCGCTTTAATATTATTTCAAATTATAGTTTGTAGGGGACTTAATTAAGGATTCGTAGGGGCAGGCGTCCTCGACTGCCCGTTAGGAATTTGCCTTAATAAACGGACAGTCCGGGAGGCCTGTCCCTACAAAATGAAAATATAGTCTGTGCTATAAACCAAAATTTAATTTTCTTCCACAATTTCAGGAACAACAAATTCTTCCTTTAAATTTTGAGGCTCCTTGTTACGAAGTGCAAAAAGTAAAAATGGTTCAATTCCTAATGTAACTGAAAGAATAAAGTAAAGTATATTCTTTTCGCCGCCAAATATTGCAAAAACATTCCAGCAAGCAAGGTAGTTAAAGAAATTTATTGCAAAGGTTGATGCAAACATAATAATAAGCATTGCAAAATACCAAACCAAAACCGATATAAACAATAAAATTTCTGATTCTATCAATGCAACAAAAATTATAACAACAAAAAACAAAACATAAAATACAGTAATCAACAAGCCGGGAACAAACTGCAATACTAAAAGCAAAATTGAAAATTTAATTGGTTTTTTCAAAATTTTACCGTTATATTGCTCGGCTAAACGACCGTAAGCAAACGGTAAAGCATAGGGAATAAAACCAATCCACGGCATTTGAAGGTTTAACTTTTTGCTCATCTTAAAAACACTTATTGCTTTAAAAAGCCAAACAACAAATAAAAAAGCAAACATTGTGCCAAAAATTGCAACATACAAAATTATTACAAAAAATGGCATAATATCTTCAGCCGATGGGTTTAATAAATATTCGGGTAATTTAAAATTGAACATAAAATCACTCCTAAAAAAAGGATATGTTACATTTTTACTGCTTCCTCAATAATCGGCACTTCTTTTTTAATTTCAACACAGCAGGGCTCGTTGTTGCGAATAGCAAAAATAAGGAAGGGCTGAACAAAGCCTATAAACAACGAAAGAACAAGGAAAAGTGTTGCGCTTTGGTTGTTAAATATTGCAAAAATACGCCATAAAGCAACATAAACAACAACTGTATATATAAATGTATAGGCAAGGTAAATTAAGCTTAAAGCCAAATTTATAAGTGAAACAACAGTTAAAATTTCATTTGATAAGCCTAATGAACCTGTTGCACCCGAAATACCGCTTAAAAAGCCTGAACACATAGCAAATCCCATATTTATAATATTACCAACAAGCAATATTACTGAAAACTTTGCAGATTTTTTACCGTCTTGCTTTATGTATTGCTCGGCAACCTTACCTAAAGCATAAGAATTAAGAAGCGGTACAAAAGCCATCCATCCGCCCTTAAGACCAAGCTTTTCGTGCATTTTCATAATGCCAATGCCTTGAAAAATAATTGTTACAACTGCAAGAATTAAAACAAAGAATAAAAACACACCTAAAAAAATTAAAAGTGTGCCGCCAACTGCCAAACCGCCCAAGGCTAAACCACCGCTATCAGGCATTGGTGTTGCATAATCAGGTGTGGGTAATGCTGTTCCCATAAAAAATCTCTCCTTAAACAAAATATTTTAATGAATCAAGTATGCAAATAACAACCAAAAATATTGCCATTTCGGTTGTAAAAAACCATATATATTTTTGTTTTTCACTTGCCTCAGTGGTTGAAGGTTCAAATTTAAAAATTTCGGTATTTTTTCTTAATAAAAGCACCCCAATAAAGCCAATAAACAAGCAAATTACAAGATAAATTGTGTAAATTACATTTTGCAGCATAACCGACATATCAGCAAAAACATAATCAAATATAACCGAGCTTAAGTTATTATAAAAATGTATAAACACAGCCGGCCAAATTGAATTACACTTAACGGTAACAAAGCCTAAAATAAGACCAACCATAAAAGCAAAGGGTATTTGCTGAAAATTACCGTGTATAAGACCAAATAAAATTGACGATACCATAACGGCAAAGCCGTCGCCATACTTACGAAGCGCGCCAAGCACAAGACCTCGGCAGGCAAATTCCTCAACCAAGGCAGGTACAATTGCTGTTGCTATAACCGAAAGGGTAATACCTAAAATACCCTGCGGGTTTTCACCAAAATCAACCTCATAATTTATGCCAAGCCCTTCAAAAATGCTTGAAGCAAAGCCCATTGCAATATTTGAAAAAGCACAAAAGCCAATGCCCATTAAAATTATTGGAAACCAAGCCCTTGTTTTTGGTAAGCCAAAGCTTGCAATTTTGCTTAGCTTATAACCCGAAAGCTTAAAAATAAAGGTAAACGGCACAATAAACATAAAACTTGATGCCGCAATTTGAAAATATTGCTGAAAAAACGGGTCATCTAAGAATGCTAATGCATTTTGCTGTGTATAACCTAATGCAAGTAAGGTGTAAAAAACAATATATGGGGCAATACTGCCAAAAAATGAAAGAAATATAAATGCAGTACTGCTTATACGCGAAGCCTTGCGAATTTCTTTTCTTTCATTATAGGTATTTTCGGTAAGACCGTAGGGTATGCGCCTTACAAAAGTTACCGTTTGTGTGGTTGCTTGCTGTACAGGCTCCTCATTTAAAGGAGCTTGGTTAATTACGGGTTCAACGTCATTTTCTTGCTGCAATTCAATACACCGTGTGCCACACATCGGGCAAAATTTAAAGGGCGCTTCCCTTTCAAAATTACAACGCGGACATTTCATTATATAAAATTCACCTTTTTGAAAAAATTAGGCGCCGTTTTTTAAGCGGCGCCGTTTAACCGCAGTTTAATTTTCCTCGTTTTCGATAATTTCTTCGTCAGCTTGGTTGTTTTCAGCCTCAACTAAAGCCGCATCAACAACACCTGCATCGGCATCAGCTTCTTCCGGCTTATCGTTAACCTCGGCCTCGTTGTGTTCAGCTAAACCAACCGACAAAATCTTCTCGCCCTCAGCTACGCGCATTACACGAACACCCTTTGCAGGACGGCTAAAGGTAGAAATATCACCCACAAAAATACGAATTACAATACCGTTGGAAGCTATCATAATGATATCTTCCTCGCCTGTTACAGGTATAGTTGCCGCAACACAGCCATATTTTTCAGTACGGTAGTTAGTAAGACCCTTACCGCCTCTGGTTTGAATTCTATAATCACTAATTGGGCTTATGCGACCGTAACCCGTTTCGGTAATGGTAAGAATTTTGGTGTCAGCCTCGGTTACTGCCATATCAACAACCTCATCGCCGCTTCTCATATTGATAGCGCGAACACCGCGGGCATTACGGCCCATTGCACGAACGTCGGTTTCCTTAAACTGAATTGCAAGACCGTTTTTAGTTGCAACAAACAGGTTTTGCTTACCGTCGGTCATTCTTACAAATGCCAATTCATCATCCTCATCAATAGAAATGGCAATAATACCGCTCTTACGGGTATTTCTGAATTCAGCAACCTTTGTTCTCTTAATAGTACCCTTTTTGGTAACCATTGCAATGTATTTTTCCTCATCCAATTCGCTTGCAGGTAAAATAACGGTAATCTTTTCGCCGGGCATAAGGGGCACAATATTAACCATATTCATACCCTTCGAGGTACGGCTGCCTTCGGGAATTTCATACGCCTTAATACGATACATACGTCCAAGGTTACTAAACAGCATTACATAGTCGTGGGATGAGCAAACAAACATATTTTCAACAATGTCATCCTCACGGGTGGTCATACCTGTAATACCGCGGCCGCCACGGTTTTGCACGTTATAAGTGTCTGCAGGAAGTCGCTTAATATAACCGTTAACGGTTTTTGTAAGCACACATTCCTCTTCGGGAATAAGGTCTTCAATATCAACCTCTCCGAGAACGTCCGAAATTTCGGTGCGGCGTTCATCGGAATATTTATCGCGAAGATTAAGACTTTCGGTCTTAACAATATCCAAAATTCTTTCGCGGGATGCTAAAATAGCGTCACATTCCTTAATAAAGTTAATTTTTTCCTGTAATTCATCAAGAATCTTTTGTTTTTCAAGACCTGCCAATTTACCTAACTGCATCTGAACGATAGCGGTGGTCTGAATATCATCAAGACCAAAGCGCTGTGACAAGGTTTCCTTACTTTCGGCAATTGTCTTACTGCTTCTGATAATTGCAATAACCTCATCAATAAAGTCAAGCGCAACCTTTAAGCCTTCTAAAATATGAGCACGCTCAGCCGCTTTTTTGCGGTCAAATTCAGTTCTGCGGCGAATAATTTCATACTGGAAGTCAATGCTGTTTTGAAGCATTTCCTTTAAAGTAAGAATTTGGGGCTTACCGTTAACAATTGCAAGTAAAATTGCACCGAATGTGCTTTGTAAAGCGGTATTTTTATAAATTTTATTAAGCACAACCTGTGGGTTAGCATCCTTTTTAATATCAACAACAATGCGCATACCGCCGTCACGCTGTGAAGAATAGTCAACAACATCATCAATGCCTTCAATTTTCTTTTCAGCGGCAAGGTCGTAAATGTGTTTAACTAAATCCTTCTTGCGTACCTTGTAGGGAATTTCGGTAATAACTATGCGGAATTTACCATTCTTGGTTTCCTCAATTTCAGCCTTACCGCGAACAACAATTTTACCGCGGCCTGTTGCATAAGCGGCACGGATACCGCTTCTACCCATAATAATGCCGCCTGTTGGGAAGTCAGGTCCCTTAATATGCTCGCAAAGCTCGGGTAAATCAGCATCGGGGTTGTCAATAAGGCAACACATAGCATCAATAACTTCACCTAAGTTATGCGGCGGAATTTCGGTAGCCATACCAACCGCAATACCCGAAGAACCATTAACCAAAAGCTGTGGGAAGCGAACGGGTAAAACCTCGGGCTCTTCCAAACGGTCGTCATAGTTAGGCATCATATCAACAGTATCCTTCTTAATATCATCAAGCATACTGTAGGATAAGCGATTCATACGGGATTCGGTATAACGGTAAGCAGCAGCGGGGTAACCGTCAATGTTACCAAAGTTACCGTGACCGTCGATTAAAGGGTAACGGAGTGAGAAATCCTGTGCCATACGAACCATGGCATCATAAACGCTGGCGTCACCGTGGGGGTGATATCTACCAAGCACGGTACCAACAGTGTCGGCACACTTACGGTATTTGCTTTCGGGGGTTAAGCCGTTTTCATACATGGTGTAAAGAATACGGCGGTGAACAGGCTTCAAGCCGTCACGAACGTCAGGTAAAGCACGACCAACAAGCACTGACATTGAATACTGAAGCATACTTTGCTTAACTTCATCGGTAATTTCAACAGGAATAATGTTGGTTTCACTACTTTCGGGCCAATAAACCTTTTCTTGTTTTGCCATTTTTCTCTCTCCTTTCCCTAAATATCAAGATCTGTCGCATAAATTGCGTTTTCTTCAATAAATTTGCGTCTTGGCTCAACCTCTTCACCCATTAAAATAGTAAAGGTTTCATCAGCCAAAGCGGCATCCGCCATAGTAACCTGTAAGAAGGTTCTTCTTTCAGGGTCAAGTGTAGTTTCCCAAAGCTGTTCGGGGTCCATTTCACCAAGACCCTTATAACGCTGAACATCTACACCAACGCCAAGCTCTTCAACCTTAAGTGCCTTTTCCTCATCGGTAAACACATCAAAGTGCTGCTTACCCTTTGAGATGCGGTAAAGGGGAGGCTGAGCCAAATAAATATGACCTGTTTCAATAAGCTCGGGCATATAGCGGAAGAAGAAGGTAAGTAAAAGTGTTCTGATATGGCTACCGTCAACGTCGGCATCGGCCATAATAACAATTTTATCGTAACGAAGCTTATTTATATCAAAATTTTCACCAATACCTGTACCAAGTGCTGTGATAACAGGTGTTAGCTTATCATTACCGTAAACCTTGTCTTCCCTTGCTTTTTCAACGTTAAGCATTTTACCCCAAAGAGGTAAAATTGCCTGATAGGTTGCATTTCTTCCTTCAACTGCACTGCCGCCTGCCGAATCACCCTCGACAATGTAAATTTCGGTCTTTGTTGGGTCGTTAGAAATACAGTCGGTAAGTTTTTCGGGCATTCTTGTCTTACTGCCAATGCCTGCCTTGTTTCGTGATGCTTCACGCGCCTTTTGTGCGGCCTCACGGGCATTAGATGCGGCAATTGCCTTATCAATAATAATTTTAGAATCGGCAGGGTTTTCTTCAAAGAATTTATAAAGCTGGTCTTTTACAATGTCACGCACCAACTGACCAACAGATGTATTACCCAATTTTGCTTTGGTTTGGCTTTCAAACTGTGCATCGGCAAGCTTTACTGACACAACAGCAACCAAGCCTTCCATAATATCGTCGGCCTTAAGGTTATCGGAAGATTCCTTTAATTTCTTAAAATCGTGGGCATATTTGTTTACAACACGGGTAACAGTTTGACGAAAAGCCTGTTCGTGTGTACCGCCATCAATGGTGTGAAGGGTATTTGCAAAGGATAAAATTTTATTATCGTAAGCGGTAGACCATAAAAGCGCAATTTCAGCGGTTTCATCCTTCTTACTGCCTGAAAGATAAATAACATCCTTAATTAAGCTTTCCTTTTTAATGCCCTTAAGCAAATATTCAACGTATGATTTAATACCACCCTCAAAGCAAAGGTCATCGCTCTTATTGATTGTAGGAATTGCTTCATCGGTACGCTTGTCGGTTAAAACAATACGAATACCTGCATTTAAAAATGCCTGTTCTCTTAAACGGTTAAGCAAAATATCATAATCATATGTTGTAGTATCGGTAAATATTGTGGGGTCAGGCTTAAAGGTAACGGTTGTACCTGTTTCAGTTGTTTCACCAATAACAGTAAGGTCGGTTACAATATTCCCTTTTTCATAGCGCTGCTTATAAATATTTTTACCGTCCCTAACCTCAACCTCAAGCCAATTTGAAAGGGCGTTAACAACGCTGGCACCAACACCGTGAAGACCGCCTGATACTTTATATCCGCCACCGCCGAACTTACCGCCTGCGTGCAAAATAGTAAACACAACCGTAACTGTAGGAATACCCTTTTGCGGATTAATACCAACAGGAATACCACGACCGTTATCGGTTACACGAATAATGCCATCATCAAGAATTTCAACAGTAATTTTGTCGCAATAGCCTGCCAACGCTTCATCTATCGAGTTATCCACAATTTCGTACACTAAGTGGTGTAAACCGCGTTCACCTGTGGAGCCGATATACATACCAGGACGCTTTCTTACTGCTTCAAGTCCTTCCAATACCTGTATGGAATTTTCGTCATAGCTTTCAGTTACAGGTGTCGTAATTTCGTTATTCATTCAAAACTTCCTTTCACAAAGCTTCAAAAATAATTTTTTATAAAATATTTGACCTTTTTTGTAATGTTGCAGTGGAAATTTGCGAAATGTAAACCTTTTTATCCTTTGTTACAACAAAGCTTTTAGGTAATTCATAGCTTACATTTATAACCTTTTTTTGTTTTTCACTAATTTCTAAAAATTTGCGTGAATGCTTTGAAACGGTGGTTGTATCTAAATCAAAAATACCTACAATTTCATCTTCCTTAACCACAATTTCGTTACCTAAATGTATATACATTACAGTACACTTCCGTCTTTAACAATAAATTTTTTCCCTGCTATTAAATTTTTAACACTTTGGTCATCACAGCAGGTTATAAAAGACTGCATACCTTTTATATGGTTTAAAATATAATTTTGTCGGGTAGAATCAAGCTCACTCATAACATCATCAAGTAAAATTATGGGGCATTCACCCGTATTTTTTTTAATAACCTCGGCTTCGGCAAGCTTTACGGCAAGTGCAACACTTCTCTTTTGTCCCTGTGATCCAAATTTTCTGGCCGAAATACCGTTAATTTTAAAATCAATATCATCACGGTGGGGACCAATGCTTGTAACACCTGTAAACATATCCTCCTGCCGTGAAGACTTTAAGGCCTCTAAAAAATCACCGTCAAAGGAATAGATATACTTTGTGGTTAATTCTTCCCTTCCTGCCGATATACCGTCATAAACCTTGGGTAAAAATTCATTCAGCGCCTTTATGTAACGCTGTCGGTATTCGGTAATTCTTTTACCGTTTTCAGCAATTTCAGCTTCAAAAACGTCAAGCATTATTGAAAGGGTCGAATCATACTTAAATTCCTTAATAACCTTGTTACGCTGACTAACCGCCCTTAAATAATTACGAAGCAGGGTTATATATGAAGGGTAAATTTGGCCTATTGCCGTGTCTAAAAACCTTCTTCTGATTGCAGGGCCGTCAGCCACCAAACTTAAATCAACAGGAGAAAATATAACCGCGTTAAATTTACCTGCCATACCCGAAGCGCTTGATAGCTTATTTTGGTTAAATTTAACCCTTCTTTTATCGGTTATGGTTATTTCGGCTTCGTTTTCAATACCTTCGCTTAAAAATTTAAGCTCGGTTATGGCTTTTTGGCTGCCAAACTGCAAAAAATCAGCATCCTTATTAGTACGAAAGCTTTTAGCACCCGTAAAAAGCCAAATTGCTTCAAGCAAATTTGTTTTGCCCTGCGCATTTTCACCGCAAATAACATTGGTTTCCTCACAGGGTATAATTTCAACCTCTTTAAGATTCCTAAAGCCCTTACACCTTAAATTTAAAACCCTCATACAATTTCAAAGCCTTGGCCGTCAAAGGTTACCTTATCGCCCTTATAAAGCTTTTTACCGCGCATGGTGCAAACCTCACCGTTAACCTTAACCTCGCCATCCTGAATAACAATTTTGGCGTGGCCGCCTGTTACTACTAAATTTGCAAGCTTCATTGCACTGTCAAGGCGAATAAAATCTTCTCTTATGGAAATTTTTTCAAAATTCATTATTTTAACCTCATGGGCATAATCATATATTTAAAGTTGTCATTATCAACAGGTACAACAAGTACACCTGCATTTGGGCCGTTAAATAAAATTTGAATATTTTCATCCTCAATAGCCTTTAATACATCTAAAAGATAATGGCTGTTAAGACCAATTTCAAAATTTTCACCCTCAAGCTTAATATTAAAGGTTTCGGTTGCGCGACCCATTGCGGTAGCGCAGGTGAAAACAACGTTAAGCTCGTTAAAATAACAACGAATAGGTGTTGTAAAGCTTTCGCTTATAAGTAAGGATACACGCTCAACAGTGTTTATCAAATCGCGTGTGTTAACAACAACCCTTTGCTTATAATCAGCAGGTAGAGTTTTTTGGTAGTTAACAAAATCACCTTCTAAAAGGCGGGAAATAAAGGTATAACCGTTAATATTAAAACCAATAAGGCGACTGCCAACGTTTATTTCAATATCCTCGCTGTCGTCATCAATAAGCTTTACAGCTTCGTTTAAGGCCTTGCTTGTAACGGTAAATTCCAAATTCTTAATATTTTCAGCCTTTTCCTTCTTAATTGCCAATCGATAACCGTCAATAGCAACAAACTGAATAAAGCCATCTATTACGGAAATATTAATACCTGTAAGAATAGGCTTTGCACCCTCGTTCTGAGCTGCAGCAAAGGCTGTACCCTTTTTCATTGCGGCAAAAAGCTTGCCGTCAACACGGAAGCTGTTTTCAGCCGAAACGGTCGGAATTTCGGGAAAGTCGGTAGCAGCCATACCCATAATATCAAAGGTAGCCTCGCCGCATTTAATATTACAGTTGAGGCGGTTATCAGCCGAAATTTCAACCTGGACACCGTTCATTCTTCTTAAAATGTCAGCCAAAAGGCGTGCACCGATAACAATATCACCTGCTTCGTCACACTTTGCATAAATTTCTTTTTTCATACCCATTTCAAGATTATATGAAATTAAGGTTATTTTACCTTGTTCAGCTGAAATTAAAATACCTTCAAGCACCGGCATAGAGGTTTTTGAACCAACAACGCTTTGAAGCTTTGAAACCGCTTCAAGTAATTTTGCGCGTTCAACAACGAATTTCATAAAAAAATCCTCCTAAAAAGATTTAAAAAATAACAGTAGTAATAAGGGGTGTTAAAACGGTTAATAAGTGGTACAAGCCCTTTATTTATAAGGCTTTTGCCTGTTAGTAAAAAACTTTATAAAAAGTTAATAAATAAGGGGTAAAAAAGTTATAAACAAATATCCACCGTTCATTAACAGTTAATTAAGGTTAATTTAGTTAATAACCATTGCTTGCATTGTTGCGTAAATTTTTAATAATATCTTCAACAAGCTCCTTTTGGTAAGGCTTGTCCTTCAAAAAATCTTCAATTCGGTTTACATTATAAAGCACGGTTGTATGGTCTTTTCCAAAGCTTTCACCAATTGCTTTATAAGAAAGATCGGTGGTTTGGCGAGCAATATACATTGCAACCTGCCTTGCCAAAACCAAATTAGCTGTTTTGCGGTTTGACAAAATTTCCGCTTCGCTAACATTATAGGTTCGCGCAACCTCGGTAATAATGTTTTCAACCTTAATAGGCTCAGGCTTATCGTCAGATATAACATCTCGAATGGTAGACTGCACAATTGAAATGTTAGGTGTTTTATTTTGAATTGTAATGTAAGCGTGAAGCCTTTTTATAACACCTTCAAGCTGGCGTGTGTTAGATTTTATGTGCTCAGCAATGTAGTAAATCAAAGAATCGTCAAGTTCAATGTTAACCTGCTCGGCCTTTTTATTTAAAATACCAACCCTTGTTTCAAAATCGGGCGGGGTAATATCACCGTAAAAGCCACCCTCAAAGCGTGAACGAATACGGTCGTCTAACGTTTTAATTTCCTTAACGGGTCTGTCAAGGGTTACAACAATTTGTTTGTTGTTTTGGTAAAGGGCATTAAAGGTATTAAAAAATTCCTCCTGTGTACTTTCTTTACCTGCTATAAAGTGAATATCATCAATAAGTAAAACATCAACGTTGCGATATTCACTTCTGAATTCTTCAACAAGGGGTAAACCAAGCTTGCCTTGATTTAAGGCTTCAATAAATTTGTTTGTAAATTCCTCACCGCGAACAAATTTAACAACCTTTTGGGGATATTTTTTCTTAATATGGTTTTTAATTGCCAGCATTAAGTGGGTTTTACCAACACCTGAAGGACCGTAAATTACAAGAGGATTAAATGTTGGTTGCGGAAACTGTGCTTCGGCAACAGCAAGGGCTGCAGCGTGGGCAAAGCGATTGGTTGAACCAACAATAAAGTTTTGAAAGGTGAAAAAATCCTCAAAGGAAAGACCCTCACTTTGTTGCTCTGCCTTTAATATTTTTTCTTCATCCTCTTCTAAAACAATACGGCATTTAAGCTCAAGGCCCATAACGGTTTTAATTGCATTATCAATCTTTTCGGAATAAAGATTTTCAACCATACCTCTTTTATAATAATCATCAACCGAAAGAATAAATTCACCGTCACTGATTTGAACGGGAACTAAGTCCTTAAAAAAGCAATTAAAAGAAACTTCTGAAATAGTTTTTTTACATTCATCGCAAATAGCTGCCCAAATTTCATTTAATGGATTAGCAGACATTCCTTTAACCTTCCTTATATCTTAATATTATTATATATTATATTTATATTACTATATCATAAAATTGATATTTTTGCAACAGTTTTAAACAAAAAGGAGAAAATAATGGGGATAAGAACAGACCTTGCCGCTGAAAGAGTAAATTTAGCCGAAAATAATAATTATTTTTGCGAAAAAAACGGGAAATTTGAACTTCATTTTGCGGAGATTTTTAATGAAGAAAATAATGACAAGCCAAGCGGAAAATATGCTACCGTTTATTTTGATAATTTAGAAAAAAATTGTTGATTTCACTCCCTTTCAAAAGCAATTTTTAAAGGCTATAAATTTGCTTACAAAATCACGCCAAAATGTGCTTGTGGTGGGCCTTGGAAACCGCAATATTACGGCTGATTCCATAGGACCCAAAACTGCTGAAAAAATTTTAGCCACAAGGCATATAATGGGCAATTTTGCAAAAAGCATAGGTCTTGAAAATTTAAAAAGTGTGTCGGTAATTGTGCCCGACGTTTTAGGAAAAACCGGCATTGAGGTGCAGGAAATTTTAAGCGGAGTTATTAAAAAAACCAATGCCGATACGGTAATTGTAATTGACGCGCTTTGCGCCAAAAGTAAGGACCGTATTTTTAGGACAGTACAGCTTACCGACAGCGGAATTGCACCGGGCTCGGGGGTTAAAAACAGTCGTAAGGAATTAAGCAAAAATACACTTGGGGTTAATGTAATTGCAATAGGTGTTCCTACGGTTATACAGTTTCCGAATGATAGCGAAAATTTAATTGTTACCCCGAAGGAATGTGACCTTTTAAGTGATAAAATCAGCGAAGTTTTATCACGTTGCTTAAACATTTATTTACAGCCCGAAATTGACCCCGAAATACTTCTTGAATTGGTATAATTTTCACACTTTTGCATATTATTTTTAGGGGTGGTGGTGTTATGCAAAGGCGTGAAGCAATAGCAAGACTTTTGGTTTCTTACATTTTATGTGTAAGCCTCATATTTTCAACCTTTTACCAAATTATATCATATAAAAAACCGACATTAACCGACATCTTTCAAAATGACGGTTTTTCGGATAATAATTTAGTTTTCAGCGAACAAAAAAAGGAAGAAAGCAAGGCTGAAAGTGTAACCGAAGCTACTTCAAAGCCTACACAAAGCACCTCTTCACAGCAAGTAACCGTAAGTTCAAAGCCGGCTTCAAGCGTGGCAGTAAAGGGCAACGTAATTGAAAAATATATTTCACCCTATACAGCACCTTTATCTTATAACGGGGTTTATATGAAAAACAGTACGGGGCTTAATGTAAGCATTAAAAATTTACTTTCATCAAAATTAAGCTTTAAAATTGAAAAAAACAGTCAGCCTCAGGTGCTTATAATGCACACCCATACCACCGAAACATATTTGGAAAGCGATGCTAAAACCTACGGGGTTAATCATTCCTCACGCACGACCGACAATAATAAAAATATGGCGGCAATAGGGGCTATAATTGCAAAAAAACTCAATGATGCGGGTATAAAAACCATACATGATAAAACACAACACGACTACCCGCAGTATAACGGCAGCTATACCAGAAGTGCAAAAACGGTAAACAGCTATTTAAGTAAATATAAAAGCATAAAAATTGTGCTCGATTTACATCGTGATTCGGTAACCGTTTCTGGAAATGATAAGGCAAAGCTTGTTACCAAAATTAACGGCAAAAAGGCGGCTCAGGTAATGCTTGTAATGGGTAGTCAAAGCGGTAGTATTAAAAATCACCCAAATTGGCAGGAAAACCTGAAATTAGCCTTAAAATTACAGCAAACAATGGAAGCTAAGTATCCAACCCTTGCACGTCCGCTGTCACTGTCATCAAGCAGATATAATCAGTCACTTTGCAAGGGCTCAATGCTTATTGAATTCGGTACAGATATGAACAGCCTAGATGAAGCAAAATATTCGGCCGAGCTTGTGGCTGACAGCCTTATAAGTCTTTTAAATACATTAAAATAGGGGATAAAAATTGAAAAACGGAATAAGAAAATTTTACATTTCCTTTGTGGTAACCTGTTGTATAATTTTTGGTTTTTTGGCAGTGTGTATTGCTTATGAAAATATACGTGCAACCGAATACGGTGAAAACAGAAGGGCTGTTGCTTATAAGGACGGAATAATCTATTTTTTTGATTATGAATATGAAATAAAACAATAAATTGGGGTTTAGCGCTTAAGAGAGGTAATAAGTAAGAGGTAATAGTGAAGAGGTTCGGTGTCGCTTCGCGACGGATTAAAATTGTTGATTTTATTGATTTAATTGTATATTCGTAGGGGCGATTGTTGATCGCCCGAAAGCCTTCTCCTGCGGGAGAAGGGGGACCGCTTTAGCGGTGGATGAGGAGTTTTGTAAGTGGAAAATCTTCTTTACACCTCATCCGTCAGGCTTCGCCTGCCACCTTTTTTCTCCAAAAACGGAAACCCTTTTGTCGCTACGCGACATTTCCTCTAGTAGGGGAATTACCCACTGGGGAAGGCATTGGTCTGTACAATTTCGTTAGCCCTATAAACTATAATTTGAATAACTCAACAAAAAACAGCCTCACAAAAGTGAAGCTGTTTTTAAATTAAAATATTTTTTCCATTACCTTTTCAAGTGCCTTTGCCATTGAATAAAAGCCTAAATCGGTGGGGTGACAGCTGTCAACCGTGCCCTCATTTTTGCAAAGCTCCATCAATTCAGGGCTGGAAATAAAGTAAACATTTTTATCTCCTCTGCTAATAGCGTTATCGTAAGTGGCTTTAATAATATCCTGTCGGGGTTTATAATTTTCCGAAATGTAATAAACCGGCTTTGGCATTATAATAATGGGTATATCAGGATGGGCTTCGCGCACCGCCTTAAACATTTTTTCGTGGGTGGCGGCAAGATGCTCATTCGATGGGGAATTATAGTCATAATCCAGTACAAAGCAGGACATATTAAGCCCTTTAATATAATCTGTCATTTCATCCTCGCCCTTAGCACTGCCCGAAAAGCCAAGGTTTATGTGGTCAATACGAAAACGGCGGGTTATATGTGATTGATATGTACTGCCGGGGCGTGAGGCACAGCCCCCCTGTGTTATTGATGAGCCATAGTAAACAATTGGTGGCATATCGCGATAAGGGGTTGCTTCTTCAATTTTGGCATTTTCTGCAAGGCCGATGTAAAGGTCCGTTAACGTGCTGTAAAGCGGGAAGTTTATGGTATATTCTCGCATACCCCCATTCCCAACATCCTTTACCATTTCATAACCGTCCCTAATATCAAAGGGTGGTACAAAGGAAGAAAAATACCTTTCCTCATCACCCTGCATTTGATAAAGGTCAAACCCTGTCGAGCCCGTAAGTGCAAAGTGCGACATTCTGGCGGGATTCGGTATTTTCGCGTGAATGGCAATATAAGGGCTGTCGGTTTTAAAGCGAACCCTGCCGCCCGCTGTGTGACCGTGAAGTGAATAAACCCCACCACTAACCTTTTTTGCAACCTCACCCGGAAGCCTTACAAAGCGTTCACCCGTATGGTAAACACCATAAACCTTAAACGGCGCTTCGGTAACATTGTGAAATTTTATATCTTTCTTATCAATTTTTGTGTCAACAATAAAATTTTTGTCAACCTTTGAAATATCGGTCATATTATCACCCTCATTTTTACTAACTTTAATATACCACACCGTATAAGTTTTTTCAATAAAATAAAACAAAAACCGCCCAAAGAGGCGCACTCCGTAAGGATGTGCGCCTCAGTTTTATTCGCCAAAGGCGAGTTGTATTGATTTGCAGTGATATTCGGCTACTGCCGAGTGTTATTCGCTTCGCGAGTTTAGGGGCGAATAAAATATCACTAAAACCGCAAGGGTTTAATATCACTTTTGATTTATCAAAAATATCACTGTGAGACATGTCTCACAATATCACTTATTATTTTTATCTTTGAGATAGGTAATATTTTAAGTATGTAGCCCACTATGACACTTTCAAACAGAAAGTGTCAATTTTTATATAAAAAGAAAATTTGGAGAACACTTCCTTACGAAGTGTCTCCAAATGGGCGGTTAAATGCTTTTGCTTAGATGAAAGCATCGGGGTCAATATTGTAAGTGCCCTTGTAAAGCTTTACAATGTCATACCAAGCTAAGATAGAGCCTACGATACCGCAAAGAAGCGAACCTACGATACGGATAATACCCTTTTTGGTTTCGCCCATAGCAAAGTTATGTATGCCGAAAGCACCGCAGAAAATAGCAATTAAAATGATAATAAGCTTGTTTTCGTTTTCCACCTTAATACCCTCCTTTTTAACAACTGTGCCGCATTCAGTACAAAATGCTGCGCCGGCTTCAATTTCCTTTCCGCAATTTTCGCAGAACATGGAAACCTTCCCCCTTTCAGTTTTTTATTTATTATATCACCTGCACAAAACGGTGTCAATGCAGGTTTTAAAAATAAATATGCATTGAATTTAAAAAATATTCCAAAAACAAAAAGCCCCTCCCTATTGGGAGAGACCTTTGTTTTTAACGTTAAGTTGATTAAGCAGGGATACCCTTCTTGAGTTCGCCAGCTGCTTTCTTTTCTTCATATTCTTCATCAGTCATCTTGAAGATATCAATAGCAAGAATGATACCCATAATAAAGTTGATGAGACCGATAATGCTGCAGGTAACGAAGTTAAGAACGATTCTTAAGATACCGCTTTTAGCATTGCCCTGAATGAAGCAAGGTACACCAATATTATTGAAGAGAAGAGTAAGAATTGCGAAAGTAGTCTTATTCATGAGATAACCTCCCTTAAAAATTTGTTAATTTAATTATAAAGGTCATTTTAAAAATTGTCAACATAAAATACGCTTTTTTTCGACATTTTATGTAAAAAAACACAAAAGATACCTGTTTTTTGTGCATAAACCACTACCTATTGTGGAGATTTAGCAATTTAAAGTGAAAAAACGGAAAAACATCTACTATAAAATGGTCTTAGGCGCGACACCCGTTTTCGTGCCACGCCTAAGTAATATCAAATATCGGTCCCGTAAAAACGGCCTGCGGTACGGCTGAGCCCTTGCCCAACCCAGAAGCTGATGGCCATCAGCCACCGTATTTGTTTATTAAATTATATAATAAACAAATGAAAAAATTGCTAAAAATTTGTGAAATTATTTTTAAATTTTACATTACCTTAGGCAAATTCCAACGGAATTTTGCCGCTAACATTCTTATCGTGATGGTAAGCAGCACAGATATAATAGTGCCAATTAACTCATTTCCAAAATAAATGCCCACAAAATAATAAACCACGGCACCTATAAGTGATGCCACCGCATAAATATGCTTAACCAGAATATATGGCTTTTCGTTCACCAAAACATCACGCAGCACACCGCCGCCAACACCCGTAATAACGCCAAGCACAACCGCCAAAACCGCATTATCGGAATATCCTGCCGCACAGGTAACCTCTACACCCGTTACCGAAAAGGCCGCAAGACCCAATGCATCAAAAAATATGTTTATTCGTTCAATTTTAAGCCTTAAGTCCTTAATTTTTTTAGAATTTATAAACGCAACAATAAAAACCACAAGGCTTGTTACAAGCACTAAAACCAAAGTTTCAGGCTTGGAAAAAATTGCAGGCGGAATTTGGCCTATTATTAAATCACGAATAACACCGCCACCAACCGCAGTAATGGTGCCAACGGTTAAAACGCCAAATAAATCAAGCCCACAGCACGCCGCAACAAGCGTTCCCGAAACAGCAAACGCAACCGTGCCCAGAAGTTCCATTATAAGCATTAAAATTTCACGCATATTATCACCGATAAATATTATTTAAATTTAACCTGTAATCGCGGTTTTGGCTGTCTTTTTATACTGCGAAATAAGCCAATATTCCGCTGTTTTCATATCAATTTCGTGTGCCCCGTCAAAAATATCAAGATAAACTCTTGCTTTGGGGTGCTTTTCCATAAGCTTGTTATAAAGCTCAATGCTGTGCATAACAGGTACAATACCATCGCGTTTTCCGTGAAAGATTTTAAGGTTTGCCTTGGCAATAGTGTCAATATAGGTCATGGGTGAACGCTTTGCCATTTCCTCCTCGCTGTCACTACAGCAGGCAAGTATGTGCGGGCGGTATTGCGCGTTATAATCGGCCCATTTTTTAAGGTCGGTTATCGGCACATAGGAGCCTATTGCCTTAAAATATTCAGGTATCATTCCCGCCATTAAAAGTGCCATATGACCGCCACCGCTAAGACCTAAAAGAAAAATATTATCAGCATCAACATTTTCGTGCTCTATAACATAATCAATGGCATCCTTTATGTCCTGCTTGGCAAATTCCGACCCGCAGGCAAGGGTTGGGTTTTGGTTATTAAGTAAATTGCCGCCGCGAAATTCGGGTAAAAGCAGGTTAAAATCATACGTTTCGGCAAAAGGAAGCATATTGTCAATTTGATTAAAACGGTTACAGCTCCAGGTGTGAAGACCTACAAGCAGCGGTCTTTTTTCGTGTGACTGTGTGTCATAAAAAAGCGAAGGCTGAAGTGTTTGGTCTAATGAAGATTTTACTAAAATTTCTCTTTGTTCCATTTTTATAATCTCCTTTTAAACTATAACCGAATTATACCCCTTAAAAAATAGCTTGTCAACTTGATAACTCGGAATTATGAATAAATTAGTTTTAAAAATGAAAAATGAACGCCGTTTTAAGCGGCGCTCATTTCAAATTATTTATTTATTTTTTTATCAATTGCTTCGGCGGCGGGCTTTAAGAAAACATTATCATAAAGCTCAAAGCTGCCGTTGTCAACTGCCTTTGCCAAATCAACGTCAATAGGCATTTTACCAAGTAAATCAAGGCCTAATTCTTCTGCAATGCTGTCACTTCCGCTACCGAAAATCTTAAATTCGGTTTTACATTCGGGGCAAATAACGCTGCTCATATTTTCAACAATGCCCAAAACGGGAATGTTCATCATATTTGCCATATTATAAGCCTTTTTAACAATCATTGAAACCAAATCCTGCGGGGAGGTAACAATAACCGCACCGTCGAGCGGAATACTTTGGAAAACGGTTAGAGGTACGTCGCCTGTACCTGGGGGACAGTCAACAAATAAATAGTCAAGGTCGCCCCAAACAACGTCGTGCCAAAACTGTTTTACAGCGCCTGCAATAACGGGACCGCGCCATAAAACAGGGGCTTCCTTATCTTCAAGTAAAAGGTTAATTGACATAATTTTAATGCCGTTTTTTGTTTCAGCGGGCAAAATGCCAAGCTCGTTTTGGTAAACCTTTGAATTTATACCGAATGATTTTGGAATTGAAGGACCTGTAATGTCGGCATCTAAAATACCAACCTTATAGCCCATTTTGCTCATAAGCACAGCAAGGGATGAGGTAACCATTGATTTACCAACGCCGCCTTTACCGCTTACAACACCTATAACGTGTTTAATATTGTTATATTCACCTGTCGGTTCTAATAAGCTTTGAGGTTCCTTGCGTGAGCCACAGCTTTGAGAGCAACTACTACAGTTACCGCTGCAACCGCTTGTTTTTTCTTCTGCCATTTAAAAAATCTCCTATCAAAATAATAACTATCCTAAATTATACTACCCTAAAAATAAAAAATCAACCGTTTTGAGAATTTATTAAATAATCATATTCCTTTGCAATGGTTGCCCAGGTTACAGGACCGACCGCGCCCGAAATATCTAAACCGTAAAGCTGCTGAAGGGTTTTAACTGCGGCTTCGGTCTGGTCGCCGAAATAACTCGTTACGGGTAGGGTTGGCAGTTCGGGAATAATATTGCCTATATAACTTAAATATGTTTGCAAATCGCGGACATTTTCGCCACGCTGACCCTTTGTTAAAAAATAGCCGGGGTAAAGCTTGGCGTTTATACCTGAATACCCTTCGGGTAATGCAGAAACCGTGTCGGTATAGATTTTTGTTATGGCGTTCCAGGTGTTATTATCAACAATTCCGTTTGGTGTAAGTCCGTAAAAACGCTGAAAGCGTTCTACCGCCTGCACGGTTTCGGGGCCAAAATAACCACTTCTTACTACAGGCTGTAAAGCCCCGTTAAAATAGGCCAAAACACTCAAATAATACTGTAGTGTGGTAACGGGTATACCGCTCATGCCCTCGCTTAATTCGTTAGTAAATGGCACTGCCGCTTCGCTAATGGTTATACCCTCTCCCGAAAGCTCGGCCAAGCCCTTAACCCCGTTATAATATTGTTTTATTTTATACCAGGTTGATTTATCTATCTCACCCGTTTGGTTTAAATTAAACACCTGCTGAAAGGTGCGAACGGCATTTTGTGTTTCTACACCAAAGACACCCTCAGGGTCGTTAATTTTGGGTATGGCGGGGTAGTTGTTTGAAATGCGGTTAAGCTGGGTTTGAATAACATCAACATTGTTGCCTGCATCCCCAAGCCTAAGCGGTACACCCGGATAGCTTTCAATATTATTGCTTATAGGGGCGTTTTCTACAATACCAATGTTGTCGCCGTAATAATTTTGCAAAATTTCAAAAGGGGTAAGACCCTGTTCGGCAAGACCTACCGTGCCCCATTGTGAAAGCCCCGCGCACTGACTTGTTGTGCCGTTGCAAAATGAGGTAAAAAGGGGCTGAATTTCACCCTGACGCACAACATAATCGTTAAAAATATCATCAACTATAAGTGAAATATTTTCAAAAACCTCGCGGTCCTTTACAAAGGCTTGGTCAAACTGCGTGGTGTTGGTAATATCAAAATTATACCCACGCGACGGATACCATTCGGTATAAACACGGTTTAGCGCGTAGGAAATTATAGCGTAAATATTTGCTCTAAGGGCTTCCTCGGGCCAGGTGGGATATATTTCACTTGAAGCCACGTTTTTTACATAATCAGTGAAGGAAACGGTAACATTTTCGGCATTCTCAGTTGGCGTGCCTAAATGCACCGTAATGTTTTCGGGTATAACGGGATATAGTATTTCAGCCATATTATCACCTCACAAATTATATTTTTGTCCTTCATCAAAAATTTGGGGCTCATTGTCTGTTTGGTCTTGATCTAAAATTAAATTTGAACGCTGAATTGAGGTTATACCGCTGAAAACGGGAATATTAAGGTGTATGTTTGTTAAAAAACCGTCCGATTCTACCGCCATATTGTAAACTGCATAGGGTGTTTCGGCTAAGTCGGGCATCATAGATAAATCCTTATCGGGTGTAGGCAGTAAAAACAGCTTTGTTTTGCCGCTTTGGTCGGTTTTATCGCTATCTATAATTTCCATATTTTCAAATTCACCCTTAAAAACAGTTACCTTGGCATTTTGTACAGGATAAAGGGAATTAAAGGATGTAACTACACCCAAAAGTTTTCCGATTTGGGCGTTTTGAGGGTCATTTGATTGCGGCGGTGGCGTGGGCTCGGCTACAGTTGGCAAGGAATTAGCCTTATGTACCGAATTATACATTCGAAGCATTTCATTTTTATACTTTTCAAAAATATCTTTATTCATAAAATCACCCGTTAAAGTTTATGAATAAAAAGGGTATCACATACCAACTATTGCAAAATATAAAAAAATGGGTATAATTAGATAAGAGGTGTTTGAAATGATAGTTTTAAATAACGGCACACTTGAGGTTGAAATTGAAAAAATCGGCGCTGAAATACGCAAGGTTACTAAGGATGGCACAGACCGTATGTGGTCGGGCGACCCTTCATACTGGGCAGGTGTTGCACCGCTTTTATTTCCGATTGTAAGTGCCCTTCCCGATGATAAATTTACCTATAACGGCAAGGAATATGAGATGCAAAAGCACGGCTTTATAAGAAAATTACCCTTTGAGGTTGAAGCCACCGCTGACGATACTGCAACCTTTATGTTTGCATCCAATGAAGAAACCCTGAAAGTTTTTCCGTGGAAATTTGAGCTTCGCATAAAATATACCCTTATTCGTGACAAAATTAAGGTTGAATATTTTGTTTTAAATAAGTCGGACGACACGATGTATTATTCTATCGGCTCGCACGAGGGCTATGCCTGCCCTGAAGGTATTGAAAATTATGATATTATTTTTGAAAAGGAAGAGGTTTTAAAGCACAATCTTTTAGATGGTATGCTTTTATCGGGTGAAACCGTACCCGTTTTAACAAGCGGCAATGTACTGCCGCTAAATGAAAAATATTTTGAAATAGACGCTTTAATTTTCAAAAACATTCAGTCAAGAAAGGCAAGCCTTGTCAGCCGAATAACAGGTCAAACCACAACGGTTCATTTTCCTGATTGTGAATATCTTCTTTTATGGCACGCAGTAGGCGGCCCCTTTATGTGCATTGAACCCTGGTGGGGTATTTGTTCAACCAAAGGCGACAGTAACGATATTACCAAAAAAGAAGGCATAATCGCCCTTGAAGGTAAGGTGGAAAAAACACATTGCCACATAATTGAATTTAAGTAAAATAAAAACCAAGGCGAAATCAATCGTCTTGGTTTTTTAATGCATATTTTTTAGGATTGTTTTCAATATAATCCCACTTTTCGTTGTAATCCTCTTGATTGCGGATAATATGGTCGTAGTATCGCGCTTGCCAGATGTTATTACCAAATTCTTTGTTACAAAACCTTTTAAAGGTGCTTACAAATTTTGCGATTGTTGAATTCTTATTATAAATTTTAATGTTACCGCGCGTAGGGACAGGCGTCCTCGACTGTCCGTTAGATATTGATATTAAAAAATGTATGTGGTCGGGCATAATAACGTATTTAATAACCGAAATATGTTCATAAAAATTATTAAATTGATGTATATATTTATCAGCAATTTCACCATACGGTAATAATAAAATTCTCGGACAGTCGGGGACGCCTGTCCCTACAATTTTGCTTAAAATTGGTTTTCTATCTTTAACACATATCGTAATAAAATATGCTCCGTTTTGGCTATAATCGTAATTTTCTAATCTATTCGGTTTTCGTGATTTTAATTCCATTATTTATAACCTTAAAATTTTACCCCTTGAGGATTTCTCAAGGGGTTAGTTTTAAAACTCAATCCATATCCTTACCGCAGCATCTTTTATATTTCTTACCGCTGCCGCAGGGGCAAAGGGCGTTTTTGCCTACAGCACCTTTACCTTTAACGGTGTTAGGTTTATTGTCGGCGTTCGATTCCTCAGCAACCTTTTCACGCTTAACCTCATCATCGCGGCGAACACGTACCGTTAAAACAAGCCTTGCGGTTTGTTCTCTGATAGCGGCGGTCATAGCATCAAACATATCATAGCTGTCGTTGCGGTATTCAACAACAGGGTCGTGCTGACCGTAGCCGCGTAGTCCTATACCTTGGCGTAATTGATCCATAGCATCAATGTGGTCCATCCAGTTGGTATCAACCGACCTAAGCAGCATTACACGCTCAATTTCACGCATCATATCAAAGCCAAGCTCGTTTTCACGCTCTTCATAAATCTTTGCCGCACGGTCTTTAAGCATATCGGCAATATCTTCCTTGTCGGTGTTGGAAAGCTCGGCCGCAGTGTAGTTAAAATCAAACGGGGTGGTAAGCCAGCCGTTAAAGTATTCGCGAAGGCCCTTTAAATCCCAGTCGTCCTTAATGGGTGCTGAAAGGTAAATATTACAGTAAGAATCAATCGTATCTTCAATCATCTTGAATACAGTGTCCTTAATATCCTCACCGTCAAGCACCTTGTTACGCTGTGAATAAATAAGCTCACGCTGTTTATTCATAACGTCATCGTACTGAAGGGTGTTTTTACGAATGGCAAAGTTAATGCCTTCCTTCTTCTTTTGGGCGCCTTCAATTGTTTTTGAAAGCATACCGCTTTCAAGGGGCATATCCTCTTCAACCTTCATGGTATCCATAAGGGTGGAAATTCTTTCCCCACCGAAAAGGCGCATCAGGTCATCCTCAAGCGATACAAAAAACTGTGTTTCACCGTTATCACCCTGACGGCCTGCACGACCGCGAAGCTGGTTATCAATACGGCGTGAATCGTGGCGTTCGGTACCAATAATGCAAAGTCCGCCCGCTTTTCTGACAGCCTCAGCCTCGGGGGCAATTTGGGCTTTAAATTTGGTGTAATATTCACTGTATTTTGCCCTTGCCGCCAAAATTTCGGGGTCAGTGGTTTCGGCAAAGCCTGTGGCTTCAATAATAAGCTCTTCGCTAAGCCCGTCGTGGCGCAGTGCCGATTTTGCCAAATATTCAGCGTTACCGCCAAGCATAATGTCGGTACCGCGGCCTGCCATATTGGTAGCAATTGTTACAGCACCCAATTTACCTGCCTGAGCAATAATTTCAGCTTCTTTTTCGTGGTGCTTAGCATTTAAAACATTGTGCTGAATACCACGCTTTTTAAGTAGGGCCGACAATAATTCAGACTTTTCAATTGTAATTGTACCCACAAGCACAGGCTGACCCTTTTGGTGACACTGGATAATTTTATCAATAACCGCCATAAACTTGGCTTTTTCGGTTTTGTAAACCACGTCGTTTAAGTCAACACGGGCAATTGGCTTGTTGGTGGGAATTTCAACAACATCCAAACGGTAAATTTCCTGAAATTCGGCTTCCTCGGTCATGGCAGTACCTGTCATACCTGAAAGCTTATTATAAAGGCGGAAGAAGTTTTGGAAGGTAATGGTTGCCAGTGTTTTGGATTCCTTTGCAACCTTTACGCCTTCTTTGGCTTCAATTGCTTGGTGCAGGCCCTCGTTATAACGGCGACCGTACATTAAGCGGCCGGTAAATTCATCAACAATAATAACCTCGCCGTCTTTTACAACATAGTCAACATCACGCTTCATAATACCGTGTGCGCGGATAGCCTGATTCATATGGTGGGCAATTGCAATGTTTTCGCTGTCGTTAAGGTTTTCAATATTAAAATATTGCTCAACGCGTTTTACACCGTCGGGGGTTAAAACTGCTGTTCTTGCCTTTTCGTCAACAACATAATCACCCTCAATACCCATTTGCTCGTCGCTTGCCTTGTCGTCCATTTCCTTAACCTTAAACATTTTAAGGCTGCGGGCAAGGCGGTTTGCGGCTTCGTATAAATCGGTTGATTTATCACTTTGGCCCGAAATAATAAGGGGTGTTCTTGCTTCGTCAACTAAAATCGAGTCAACCTCGTCGACAATGGCAAAGTTATGCTCGCGCTGAACCTTTTGCTCTTTGTAAATTACCATATTGTCACGCAAATAATCAAAGCCAAGCTCGTTATTGGTACAGTAGGTAATATCGGCGTTATAGGCTGCCTGCTTTTCTTCCTTGGTCATACCATGGGTAATAAGACCAACGGTAAGGCCCATAAATTTATAAAGCTTGCCCATCCATTCCGAGTCACGCTTTGCAAGATAATCGTTAACTGTTACAATATGAACACCTTTTCCCGAAAGGGCGTTAAGGTAAGCGGGAAGGGTTGCAACAAGTGTTTTACCTTCACCTGTTTTCATTTCGGCAATACGGCCTTGGTGTAAAATAATACCGCCAATAATCTGTACGGGAAAGTGGCGCATACCAAGCACGCGGTCACCTGCTTCTCGGCAAGCGGCAAAGGCTTCAGGCAAAATATCGTCAAGGGTTTCGCCTAAAGAAAGCCTTTCCTTAAATTCCTGTGTTTTGGCACGAAGCTGGTCATCGGTTAAGGCCTTGTATTCCTCTTCGAGTGACAAAACCTTTTCCTTAAGCGGCATTATTCTTTTAATTTCCTTTTGGCTGTAGTTGCCAAAAAGTGCTGAAAGTAAGCTCATTTTTATACCTCGTAAATAATAATAAAGAAATTATAGCATTTTTAGTTTAAGAATTTTGGAACTATTTGTAAACAACATTGTTTTTATTAAGCTTTAAGCCACTTGAAACCGAAACCGAATTATCCTTTTTAATAAAAATGGCTTCATAGCCTTCGGTGCTGTCAATAAAAGCTTTAGCGGCTTCCTCGCCCAAAATCATACAAACGGTGGAAAGCACGTCACATTCGGATGATTTTTCACCTAAAACTGTAACGGATGCTAATTCATTTTCAATTGGAAGACCTGTTTCAACATCTAAAATATGGTGATAAAGCTTGCCGTCCTTTTCAAAGCAACGCTGATAAATGCCACTTGTAACGGCTGAAGCATTTTTAAGCTTAACGGTAAGCATTATTTCATCTGAAAAAGGCTTTTGAATACCAACCTTGTAGGCTTTACCGAATACAGCAACATTACCGCCTAAGTTTACAATGCCGCTTTTGGCACCGTTTTCTTTAAGATATTCTACCGCCTTGTCAGCAATATAACCCTTTGCAATGCTGCCTAAATCAATATCGGCGTTGTGTAAATCTACATGGTTGCCTTTAATTTCAATACGGTTATAGCCTACCTTATAAAGCTTACGCTTAACTTCTTCTTCAGTAGGGGCAATATGCTCGTTAAAATCATAAAGCTCGGTTGCGGGGGTAATTGTAATATCATACTTACCGCCTGTTTTTTGGCAATAATATATTGCCTGTGTTAAAATTTTAAGCGTTTCGGCCGAAAGGTCCATTTCATCATAATGGTTAATCATAGAAACTTCGCCGTCAGGGCTTGTGGGGCTTAAAAGGCGGTCATAATTTTCACAAAGCTTAAAAACACCGTCCAGCGCTTCATCACTGCAGTTGGCGGTGATGGTACAAACGGTGTCCATTAAAAACTGTGTGTCGCTTATTTCGGATGAGCATCCGCAAAGCATTAGTGATAAGGTGATTAAAAGTACAAATAATTTTTTCATAATATATTATTATATAATATCTTTTCTTTTTTGTAAAGGTGTGTTAAAATAATTTTGGTGATAAAATGAAAAAAGCAGACAAAAAGCTCATAATTGTGCTTGCGGCTGTGGGGGTAATTGCTCTTGCGGCGGTTTTGTTGTGCTCGCAAAAAGGGACAAGGGTTGTTATAACGCAGGATAAAAAACAGCTTTTCAGCGGTTCGCTTTACTATAATCAAACCATCGAACTAGGCACAAATGTTGTTGAAATTAAAAACGGCAGTGTGGATGTTGTGTCCGCCACCTGTAAAAATAAGGTTTGCGTTAACCATAAAAAAATCACCAAAAAGGGCGAGCAAATCGTTTGCCTGCCAAATAAAATTATAATTACCGTTAAGTAAGGGGGAGCTATGGCAAAAAAGGTTGCTTTTTACGGTGTAACGGCGGCGGTGTGCTTAGTTTTTTCTTATGTTGAAACCCTTTTACCGCTTAGTTTTATTGCACCGGGCATAAAAATTGGTTTAGCCAACGGGGTTGCGCTTTTGCTTATTCTTAAAAAAGATATTAAGGGCGCATTTTTGGTTAATATAATTCGAATAATATTACTGAATTTATTGTTTGTAAGCCCGTTTGCACTTGTTTTTTCACTAACTGCAGGGCTTTTGTCAACCTGTGTTATGTGGCTTGCTTCAAAAATCGGCAAATTCGGTGTAATCGGCTTTAGCGTTTTAGGTGCGCTGACACATAATATAGTGCAGGTGGCGGTTGCACTTATATTCTTCGGCACAGGTGTGTTGTTTTATTTGCCGGTTTTAATTTTTTCGGCAATAATAAGCGGTGCAATTATCGGTTTTTTGGCAAAAATTTTGGATAATAAAATAAAAACCTTCTTTTAGGATACACTAATCTTAAAGGGAGGTTTTAATTTATGCAAAACAATACAACAATGACATTTGTAAAAGGTGTAGGCGCAGGTATGCTTGCAGGCGCAGCGGCAGTTGTGGTCGGTAAAATGATGATGAAGGACCATAAAAACCTTGAAAGAGGCGGCGCCAAGCTTTTAAAGGCCGCAGGCGAAATGGTTGACGGCTTTCAGACAATGTTTCATTAAAAAGTTATGATTACCTGACGGCAAGTTATGGGAAAACCTAAGGCTTTCGTTATGTATATTCGTTAATAAGTATTATAACGATGCGAAGCATCTCATAACTGCAAAGCATCATAACTCGCCATAAGGCGAATATAACTGAGGCACACTTCCGTAAGGTAGTGTGCCTCATTCTATCTGATATTATTCTTCAACAACAACCGTTCCGTCGGCTTTAACGGTAATTTTCATACCGTCCTTAACATAATTTAAAAATTCATCGCCAAGGCAGTCAATAACCGGCATTGTAATTTTATCTACCCAAACGTCAGCCAAAATTGCACCTGCTGCAGCGAGCGAGTCAATATGGTTTGCAAAAAGCATACAAGCGGGGTTCTTTTCCATTGCGCAGGCACAATAAAGCACAAGTCCGCCTGTGGTCGAGCCTATGGTTTGGGGAAGACAAAGCGCTTTGTTAATCATAGACTTGCCGTTAATGTCAGCATTGTTTTGGTCACCGCATTTAACTTCCTTGTCGCCAAACTGCAAAGCCATTTGGAAGGAAGCAAGTGTGTTAAAGCCTTGTGTTGTAACAAGCGCTTCGGCAGTAACTTCACCGGGGGTAACAACTCTACCTTTAAATTCTTTCATTTTTATTTACCTCCCTTTGTGATAGCGGCTAAAATTTCATCATCGGTGTAATAGCGTGCGCTTGTGTAGGTGCGAAGCTTGTTTGATGAGGTAATAACCGGCATTTTCTTGCAAAGTGGGTTATTCATATACATTAAAGGACAAATGTATGAAGTAATAACACCCGTTGCCTTAAGTCGTGCGGCATATTCGGTTTTGTTAAATGCTTCCAAAACCTTGGGCGCGGCGGTGAAAACGGTGGGAATAAGTACCTTTTTGTTGCCGTTTTCTTTAAGGGAAGCTTCAACCTTGTCGGTCCAGTCCTTAAGCTGCTGTAAACTCATATGGGGGCAACCCATAAAGCAAAGCTTAGGCTTGGCGTCGGGGTTTTTCCAAATCACAGGGTAATCATTTTTAACGCGTTCAAGCTCGGCATCATCAATAATATATTCCTTTGCGCCTTCAGCAATAAGCTTTTCGCCCATTTCGACTGCTTCTGGGGTAAGGTTTGCAATGTGGTAAAGACCAACTGCACCGTTTGAAGCGGTAGCGGCACCAAAGTCTTTAAGGTATGTGCAGGCTTCATCGTTAAGCTCATTACCAAGCCAGTTATCAAGGCCAATAACGTAAGGCACGTCTTCCATAACCTTCATACCAATGGCCGAACCCAGAAGCTGTGCTTCGGGCTTTTTGGTGGTCTTAATTTTTACAACCCAGGTTGCCTTTCTGCCTTCGTCGGTAAGTAACCCAAAATAAGGCACATAACCAACGATAGAGCCCATAATATCAATAATACCTGAATTGCGGTTGCAGCGAGCGCCTAAAACCGAGTTCGCATAAACAACGGCAGACGATTCCGCCCAGCTTAGCACATCGCCCTTTTTGGGCTTGTTGCCGACCTCGTCCATATAGCAAGCGCAGGTAAAGGCATTTTCATCTATAAGACCAAGCTTTTTAAGCTGTTCCTCGTAAAAATCCTGCTTGGTGTACATAAAATTTTTAAAAACAAAGTTTTGTAAGAAATTAGCGGGTACGTTACTGTCAAGCGGGCGTGGGTCAACCGAAAATTTTTGGCCCGATGCTACGTCAGCATCTAAAATTTGTTGCATAAGGTCATAAACGGGTGACATTACCTTTAAACCAAAGGAGGTTACAAGGTGATTGTATTTTGATGTAATTGGAACAAGCTTTTCGGCTTCAAAAGCGTCACCGTACATAACAAGGGTTTTCATAACCTTGGCTAGAGTTTCGCCCTTTTCACCGTTGAGTATTGCTTGCTGTTCGGCGGTTAATATCATAATGGAATTTCTCCTTTCAAAATGTTTTGTTAAAGAATAAAATCAGTGTTGAAATTATAGTTTATCGTTGCCTTCCCCAGTAGGGGAAGGGGGGACCAAACGCAAGTTTGGTGGATGAGGTGTTTTAATCGCAAGTTGTATTATTTACGCCTCATCCGTCGCCTATCGGCGCCACCTTCTCCCACCGGAGAAGGCTTGGTTTGTACAGTCATTACGCATTCCGAATTACGCATTACGAATTACGCATTACGAATTAGATAAACCCCAATTTATATCCGTCGCGAAGCGACACCAAAATTATTCATTATTCATTTTTCATTCTTCATTTGTATGAAGCTTTATCAAAGCTTCATACATACATCCCACGCACCCCAAATAACTGTGCGAAGGTTGCCTACATTTGCGGCATCACCGATAACGTGAATCTTGCCACCCTTTTTGGCAATGGGGGCGGGGTTATAACCAACCGACATAATTACGCTGTCGCAAGGAATATCAAACTGTTTACCGTCCTTGTCGGTAACGGTTACACTGCCGTCGTTAATGGCATTAAGCTTGGTTTCCAAATGGACGGGTACGTTATTTGTTTTAAAGAAGTCACGCAAAAAGCTTGTATTAGCAAGGCAAATACCTGGGGTTACAATAAGGTCGTCCTGCATTTCAACAATTGTGGGCTTTTTGCCTTGCAAGAATAAATCATAAGCAATTTCACAGCCTGTAAGACCGCCGCCGATGATAACAACGTTATCTCCAACAGGTTTGTTGCCAAGTAAATAATCAACCGCTTCAACGGTGGTTTCAATGTTTTTAATGGGAATATTTTTAGCCACAGCGCCTGTAGCAACGATAATCTCGTCAGCATTAAGCGACTTAACATCCTTAACCTCGGTATTAAGCTTAATATCAATGGGATATTTCTTAATTTCGCGGTTGTACCAAGCAATAAGGTCACGGTCCTTTTCTTTAAAAGAGGGTGCGGCCGCCGCAATAAACACACCGCCGAGTTTATCGGTCTTTTCATAAAGGGTTACCTTATGACCGCGCTGTGCGCAAACGATAGCGGCTTCCATACCACCGATACCGCCGCCGATAATAGCAACATTCTTGCTCTTTTTAGCGGGGGTAAGCTTGTATTTACCTGACTGCATTGTCTTGGGGTTTAAGGCGCAACGAGCAAGGCCCATTGTGTCGGTAAGGTCTTGTGTATTTGCGTGTCCCTTCGAGGATGAGAAGTTAAAGCAGCCTGCGTGACAGCAAATACAGGGCTTAATGTCTTCAAGGCGGTCCTTAAGCATCTTTGTTATCCATTCGGGGTCGGTTAAAAACTGTCGTGCAACACCCATTGCATCAATTTTGCCGTCGGCAATTGCTTTTGCGGCAACATCGGGTTCCATTCTGCCTGCACAAACAACGGGAATATCCACAAACTTTTTAATGTGGGAAACATCTTCTAAATTGCAGTTTTGGGGCATATACATAGGAGGATGTGCCCAATACCACGAATCGTAAGTACCGTTATCGGCATTAAGCATATCGTAGCCTGCATCCTGTAAATATTTAGCGGCCTTTTCGCTTTCGGCCATATTACGACCGACTTCGACATAATCTTCACCCGGCATTGCGCCTTCGCAGAAGCCCTTCATTTTAGATTCTACCGAATAACGAAGCGACACGGGAAAATCCTCACCGCATTCGGCCTTAATTGCTTTAACAACCTCGGCCGCAAAGCGATAGCGGTTTTCAAAGCTTCCGCCGTATTCATCGGTGCGCTTGTTGAAAAATTCAATTGAGAATTGGTCTAATAAATAGCCTTCGTGAACGGCGTGAACCTCAACACCGTCAACACCCGCCTTTTTGCAAAGCGCGGCAGTTTTGGCAAAGGCTTCAATAATTTCATGAATTTGCTCCACCGTCATTTCAGGGCAAATAATGTCGTGTGCCCAGCGTGACGGCTGTGCTGAGGGGGAAGCAAGCTCGTGATTAGTGTCAATAATAGGCTTAATAAGTGCGCGTGTAACCTTGTTTTTATGAAGGGGTGCTACAAGCTCGGTAATAGCCCAGCTTCTACCCATACCGGCGGTCAGCTGAATAAATAATTTTGCGCCCGATTTATGAATTTCATCCATAAATTCCTTTAATTCATCAAACATTTTTGGGTTCTGCCAAAGCCATTTACCCCAAAATGTGTCACGAAGCGGTGCAATACCCGGGATGATAAGACCAACATTATTGTTGGCGCGCTCTAAAAAGAATTTTGCGGCTTCCTTGTCAAAATGACAGCCGCCAAGCTCGAACCAACCGAAAAGTGAGGTACCGCCCATGGGGCAAAGCACGATTCGGTTTTTAATTTCTACATTACCAATTTTCCAAGGGGTTTGTAATGCTTCAAATTTTTTGTCCATAAAAGCACTCCTTTATAACTGATAAATACATTTTAATATAAAGTTGTTGAAAAATCAACAAAAGGACTTAAAAATAATAATTTTTTGTTAAATTGTTGACTTTAAAATAATAGTTACTGTATAATGTCTTAGGCAAAGGGGATTTTTAAGTGAACATAAAAAAACGTGATGTTATAAAGTCAATTTTGTTTTCAGTTTTGACCTGTGGCATTTACCAAATTTATTGGACATTTTGCATTGTAAAGGAAAACTTAATGTTCACAAATAAGCGCGGTAATATAGCATTCGAAATTGTTACTTCAATTTTGGTGCCTTTTATTGGCCTTTTTCTTGTTGAACGCAAATTTTCCGAAGGGTGCGCAGGTCAAGGTATTGAGCATAAGGACAGCTCGGTAGTTTATTTGGTGCTAAGCCTTTTATTCTTAAATTTTGGGGCTTGCTTGTCCCTTGCTTTAATGCAAAACGAATTAAACAAAATTTTAACTGTAATTGAATAATTTTAAAGGAGAAATTTATATGTTAACAAAATTTTTAGATTGGCTTGGCAGTAAGGAAGCAGTTGAATGGTTTGTCGATTTAATGGCATCCATTGGCGGTAAGCTTTTAATTGCGCTTTTGGTTTTGGTTGTTGGGCTTTATATTATAAAAAGAATTAAAAGGTTTATTAAAAGCTCACACAGGCTTGATAAGTTGGATATCAGCCTTCGCTCGTTTTTATCCAGCTTTGCAAGCATTGCTTTATACATAGTTTTGTTTATAACCTTAGCAATGATTTTGGGAATTCCCGTTACATCCTTTATTACCGTGCTTGCCACCTGCGGTGCGGCAATCGGCCTTGCGCTTCAGGGTGCGCTTTCAAATTTTGCGGGCGGTCTTATGATATTGCTTTTCAAGCCTTTTAAGGTTGGCGATTATATTGAAGCCGCAGGCGAAGCGGGTACCGTTTCGGAAATTACGGTTGTTTACACCGTGCTTTTAACACCCGATAATAAGCAAATTACCATTCCCAACGGTTCAATTACAAATGCGGTAATTGAAAACTATTCCGCAAAGGACACTCGCCGTGTTGACTGGCTGTTTACTGCCGATTATTCCTGCGACAGCGACAAGGTTAAAGCGGTTATTGAAAATGTTGTTAAGTCACACAAAAAGGCACTTTCCGACCCCGCAGCCTTTGTACGTGTTTCAAAATGTGCCGACAGCGGTGTAGAATATACCGCGCGTGTTTGGGTAAACAGTGCAGATTATTGGGATGTTTATTTTGATGTTTTGGACGGCGTAAAAAAAGCCTTTGCCGAAAACGATATTATAGTACCCTATCCTCAAATGGATGTACATGTTAAACAGTAAAATAAAAAAGTTAACAAAGAGGCGCACTTCGTAAAGAAGTGCGCCTCTTTGTTAACTATATATAGGTTTAAATTATAATTTATTTATTCGATATATATTCTTCTAATGCATTTGCAGCATCGGTATTGGCAGCAGCAATAACCGAAGCGGCGTCGAATACTACTTCGCTTGTTTCAAAGTTCTTTTGAGTATCAGCAGCATATTCAAAGCCAATTTTAACTGTTACCTTGCCGTAAAGCTGTTCAAACGAAAGACCCGAAATATTAACAATTGTTACCTTTGTAAGCTTTTCTAAGGTAAATTCTTTGGTTTCAAGACCGTCAATTGTTACATAAAGCTTGTTTACACGGGCAAGGTTATTGTTGTCGCTTAGTCTTTCGATTAAGGCTTCACTTGCAACAAAGCGAATACCCATTGTGCCTGCCTTAATATCGGCTTCAATTGTGTTGGATACAAAGTCGTTTGTATCAAGCATTGTACCGCTTACCGCTGTATCGTTATTATCCTTTACAGCATTTAAAAGGTTCGAAAGCTTACTGCCTGCTTCCACCTTATTGGCAGCCTTAAAGGTCTTAGTTGTTGCGGTTTTAAGCTTTGCGGTAGGAATATCGCCGTATTCAGCCGAAAGGCTATAGGTTAAATCGGAGTTCAGTCTTTCAGCGTTAAAGCCTTCAAGGGTAACCTCGCCGCTTTCGGTGCCGTTAACCTGAACATTGCCTTTATGCTCGCCAATAGCGTAATTAAATGTAATTACAGCACCGTTTGTAATGTCTATTGCCAGTTCGTCGCTATAGGTCCACTTAATTGTAAGCTTTCCGTCAGCAAAGGTTTCGGTGTAATCCTTAAGTGCTGTATTTGAAGCGGCAATTACCACACCCTTATTAATAACTTCACCACAGTCAGAGCAAACAACATCCTTGCTGCCGCTTGTAAAATAGGTTGCGGATTTAATATTTGTGTCCTTTGTGTTTTCGTGGCTGCAGGCCGCATCAACAACAAAGGTAATTGAGTTAACCATTGCTCGCACACCGCCCGAAACGGTAGCAAATGTAACGGTTTTGTTTGTCGATGTATCCACAGTTATGTCGGTATAAGCGCCGCTGTCGGAATCGGTGTTAATTGCTTGCGCGGCGCCGCCGTTTACCGAAATTTTGGTTGTGTTAGCTTTATATTTTGCAACCTTAATAACAACGCTTGTAACCTCATTTGGTACGGTAAAGGTAAATTTACCTATGGTCGAGCTTGAGCCAAGCTTAATACAGCTATTACCCTTTGCATCAAAAGCGGGGCCGAAAACCTTGCTCATAGAGGTTAACTTTAAGGTATATCCACCTTCGGTGTAGGTTGTAGATGAGCCAAGGTCGTCACCGTCCTTGTGGGCAGCGGTGCCGTTTGCACCAAATTCAAATGTAACCGAGGATGCTACGGGTGGTGTAACGGGGGTGCTTGGCTTTTCGTAACCGCAAAGGGTACATTTGTCGTTAACAAGGGTGTGATTTTCGCTGCCAAGGGCCTCACCGCAGTCGCTACAGGTTACAGAATGCTTTTCGCCATCAAGTGAAGCATATTTCTTATTTAAGTGCTGGCAAACTGGTTCTTCCTCTTCTTCACCGCCTGAAGCTTCGCCGTAGTTGAAGGTGATGGAATTAATGCGTATTTGCGCACCGTCAGCATCAAGATTTATGTATTTATAATTGGAATTTTCGGGAATGGTTACGTCAAAATCTTTATAAGCAGTGGTAGTGGATAAGCTTTCTATAAGTTCATAGTTTGTACCATCGGTAGAGCCGTATACCTTAAGTGAAGCTGATTTGTAACCTGCGTTTAAAGAAAGGCCGTTAATAACCTTTTTAGACTGAAAAATTGCGTATGAATTGTTCGTTGAACTGTCATATAAACGTAATTCACTAGTGAAATGACCGTCATCAACCGTTACAGTCATAACACTGTCTAAGTTATGAACTTCGTTTTTAGCATACTGCGTTCCTGCAGTATAATCAGCAAAGGTGTATTTTACAGTACCACTCACATCGGTTGAACCGCCGTCACCTTCACCGCCACTTGTCGATTTTTCATAACCGCAGGGGATACATTTATTGTTGCTAAAGGTGTGGGCTTCGGTTTTGGTGGTTTTAGAACAGCTTACACAAACAAGCTTGTGGGTGCTGGCATCAACCGAAACATATTTAACGGTTGTGTGGGCGCAGCCTGTACTGCCTGTGCCGTTACCCTTTGCTTCGCCCGAAGGGGTGTTCATATCGTTCGGTACCTCTTCACCAAACAAAAGCCAAGCATATTCGGGGTAGTCAATAAACACATTGCGGTTACCAACAAGGTTTTCACACTGGTCGTTACGACCCATTTCCCATTCATCAACGGGGTCAATTTCACACCATTCAAGCAAAACGTCCAAGCTTTCAATAACCTTTTCGCCGCTGTTGGCATCATCGCTTGGACCAATAACGGGGTTGGGGGTGTCCATAAATAAATTAGGCTCTTCCCAACGGCAGTAAACATATAAAAGAATACGGGCAACGTCGCCCTTAATATTATCGTTAACCTCTACATATCCGCCGCCGTAATATAAAACCACGTTGCCACCGTTTTCCTTGGTTTTATAGCCCGAAACGGTTTCACGAACATTTGTAAAGCAATAGTTGTTTCGTGTAGAGTTAATGGTCGAATTCGTGGGGCGTAGATGGTGCGGGTCAGCACCGCCGTTTTTTTCTTTAAAGGAGGCGTGACTCTTAGGCCAAACGTGTTCTCGGTTATAGCCGGATGAAACAAAATCACTATAGAAAAGACAAGCATCACTTGAACCGCCGTTTGCGTCGGTCTTAACCCAATGACTTGTAAGGCTGTCGTACGAAACGGTTGTAGTCATTGTAGTTGACATCAAATCGTGTAATTCGTCAAAAAGCGGGCTGTTAACCGTTGTAAGACAGTTGCTGCTACCGCCCTGCAGAGCAGAAACATCATCAAAAAGGGCATTGTTATCGGCATAATAATCCAACGCCTGACTGCTTAAAGCGGTGCAAAGGCTGTGGCGTACACCCATGTTTTTTGAAACGGTACCGGTTGCCGCACCTACCAGCACCGAGGGTATAGAGGTAATTATTAAAAGTATTGCAAGTAAAAGCGCCAAAAGCTTTTTGTTTTTCATTTTACTTCCTCCGCAAATGCACATATATATTTATTGTAACATATATAAACACATAAAACAAGATGGTAAATTGGGAGTTTATCTATGCCTTCTCCTGCGGGAGAAGGGGGACCGCTTTAGCGGTGGATGAGGAGCTTTGTAAGTACAAACTGTTTTTTACACCTCATCCGTCAGGCTTCGCCTGCCACCTTCCCCTACTGGGGAAGGCTTTGGTTTGTGCTTCATTATCCCGATAAACTATAATTTGAAAAATATTAAAACAACAAGCCCTTCCCAAAATGAGAAGGGCTTGTGCTTTTAAGCTTTAATTTTTAAATTAAATTGCGTCTGCGCCGCTGCCGGTTACATCCCAGCCGTTTCCGCCAACGCCTTCAGCAGCAACATTTTCGGTTTCGAAGGAAACCTTGTTAATTTCAGGAGCTTCAAACTTCATTATAATTCCTCCTTATTTCATAAAAGCTTCGAATGCATTTGCAACAGCAGTATCGGTATCAGCAATAATTTCGCCGCAGTTGAATTCTACAACATCGGTTGTAAAGTCTTTTTCAGTTCCTTCATAGTCAAAGCCAAGCTTTACGGTAACTGTGCTGTTAAGCTGTTCGAATGACATACCTGTAATTTTAACCATTGTTACCTTTTTAAGTGTATCAATTGTAATATCCTTAGTAACGGTTTCGCCAATTGTAACGGTAAGGGTTACGGTGCGGCCTTCTTTACCAAGGGTGTTTAGCTTTTCAATTAAAGTCTGGCTTGCAACAAAGCGAAGGTCAAGGGTACCTGCCTTAAGGTCTGCCTTCATTGTGTTGGAAACTAAGGTGTCAGTATTATCAACCTGACCTGCAACAACAGCAGCTTCATCGGTTGCAGAATTAATAGCAGCCATAAGCTTACCAAGGTTGCTGTCACCGTCAACTAAGGTGGAAGCAACAACCTGACCTGCAGCAGCAGCGTTAAACTTGGCGGTATCAACATCTGTAATTGTTGCGGTTAAGCCAAAGTAAAGTGTATCGTCAAGTCTTGCTGCGTTAAAGCCTTCAAAGATAACCGAGCCACTTACTGTGTTTGGTACATCAATGGTGTTTTCGTATTCGCCTAGCTTATAGAAAAGCTTAAAGGTTGTGTTGGCATCAATGTCTAAAACAAAATCATCGCTGTAGGTCCAGTTAATAGTTAACTTGTTTGTTGCAGCATCGTAAGAAGGGGTATATACTACAGGTTCTGCGGTAGCTGCGGGAAGCACATCTCTTGAAAGCTCTTCGCCACAGTCATCACAGGTAACAACCTTTAAACCGTCCTTAAGGTAGGTTGCGTTGGTAATATCGGTTGTTTGGTTTTCGTGGGTGCAAGCGGTGGTTTCACCAACAACAAAGGTGATGGAGTTAATCATGATTCTGGGATCTGAACCGGAGTTTGTGTTGAGTGCGATAGCTTTTGTGGAAGTAGTGTCAATAGTGATGGACATATACTCGCCATTATCTGATGAGGTGGTAATATCATAATCAGTATCGTTGATTGTTATTGTTGCAGTTTTAGCTTTGTAGTTGGCAACATTGATAATTACGCCACTAATATTTGAGGGAACAGTAAAATTAAGCGTAGCAGCAACACTGCCCGTACCAAGTTTTAAGCAACTATTACCTTTAGCATCTCTGGCATTTCCATATACTTTACTTAAACCAGTTAATGTTAAAGTATAGTTATCTATTTCATATGCAGTGTTTTCTTCAAGTTCAGAACCATCAGTATGCGATGCGGCGCCAAGCTTACCAAATTCGAAAATAATATCAGTGGTGTGGCAATTTTGACATTCGCCGTTTAAATAGTCGTGGCCAAGATCATCTAAAACCTCAACGATTTCATCTTCGCACAATGAACAAACTTTGGTAATGGAACCTCTTGAGGTACAGGTTGCACCAACTCGACCGGTTTCTTCATAATTATGTTCACATGCACCAGCAGCTAAATCGCCAAAGGTTAAGGTTGCTTTTGCAACACGGATTTGTGCATTTGTTGATTCGATTTTAATTTGGGTATAATTTGCATTTTCCGGAATAGTAACGGAATAATCTTTGTAGCTGGTTGAAGAAATGGAAACAGCTTGAATAAGGGTGAATTCGCTGCCGTCGGTAGAGCCATAAACATTGAGAGTATCAACCTTATAGCCTGCATTTACTGACACAGCAGTAATAACTCTATTAGATTCAAAAACTGCATTTGAACCGGCATAAAGTCGTATTTGGCTATTAAGATGTGAGCCGTTAATGATAAGCGTAAGGTTGTCATCTAATACATGCGATTCGTTTTGCGCGTATTGTGTGCCTGCAGTGTAACTGGAAAAAGTATAAGTAGTGGTTGTCTCTGCAGCGCTTACGCTGAGGGCTAACGGAAGGGCCGTTAATAAAAGTGCGAGGGTTAAAACAATTGATAAAATTCTTTTCATTTTTCATTCCCCTTTTAAAATTTTTTAGGTATTATAAAAATATTTCCCCTTATACCTTATATAATAGCACATAAAAAATAAAAAGCAAGCCTTGTTATTAAAATAATGGCAAAAAAGCCAAAATCAGCAAAAAGTCCAAATAAAAGACTTCTTTTAAGGCAAAATTCATAACCAAAGCGCATTTAAACAGCAAATTATAGTTTGTCGGGCTGCCGTTATAGCACAAACCAAAGCCTTCCCCAGTAGGGGAAGGTGGCAGGCGAAGCCTGACGGATGAGGTGTAAAAAACAGTTTGTACTTACAAAGCTCCTCATCCACCGCTGAAGCGGTCCCCCTTCTCCCGCAGGAGAAGGCATAGATAAACTCCCAATTTATATCCCTTACTAAGCGGCAGCTAAAATATTATTCATTTTTATCCCCAATTAAACATAATTTTATTTTGTAAACACCTTCGTGCACAGACTGTCGTTTATAAAATTATATTACCTAAAAATTTTACTGGGGGTAAAAAATTACATAAAGTGGCGGTTTAATTGTATTGAAAAATATGTAGAAATATGCTATAATATGCTGTAAATCAAAAAAGGAAGGGGAAAAGGCTTTAAAATGGCAAAAATCGGTATTTTGCTGTCGGGTGCGGCAAGTAAGGGCGCTTACGAATACGGCTTTATAAAAGCAATAGGCGAATTTTTTGAAAAAGACGAAATAAAATGCGTAAGCTCGGCTTCTATCGGTATGCTGGCGGCGCAAACCTTTGGTGTCGGCAAGCCTGAGGAATTTGCGCGCATTTGGAAGATGATTGACCCCAAAAAGCACGGCAGGCTGTTTTTAACCTATGGCGGCCCGGGACCTATAAGGGATGAAATTTGCAAGGTTTTTTCACCCGATACAAAGCTGTTTTTTGAACATTATGTAGCTGTTTGGAATTTTACTAAATCCAAGGTAGAATATATCCCCTTTCACGAGCTAAGCTATGAGCAAACCCAGCAATATGTTAAGGGCGCAATTGCAATTCCTATTTTGGTTAAGGGTGAAATTATAAACGGTGACCGCATTTTAGACGGTGCTTTTGTTGACAATATACCCGCTTATCCTTTAATGGAGAAGGATTTGGACTATATTCTTTGTATTTATTTTGATAATCATAAATATTTCTTTGAAAACGAAGCGTTTGACAGTAAAATTTTAAAGTTTTATGATTTTCCGAACGATAAACGCCTTGAAACTCTGGTTTTCACACCTGACACCTTTGATGAAATGGCACAGTACGGTTACGATTATACAATGAAGGTTTTAAATGAGGTTTTTAAAACCGATGATAAGGCCGAAATTTTGGCCGCAATTAAGCGCAATAACGAGCAACAGCAGGCTGATTGTAAGCCCCGCTTGACCGTCGATGTTGTGCTTAACAAAATAAATGTTATGACCCGTAAGTACGCCAAGCGTATGTCGAACTGGGAAAAAACCGACTAATTAAAACAGCCCACAAGGGCTGTTTTTTGTTTGGCTAATCGGGGTTTATCGCTTGCGCGAGGTAATAAGTAAGAGGTAATAGTTAAGAGGTTCGGTGTCGCTTCGCGACGGATTAAAATTGGGTTTATCGCTTAGGTAAAATGCGTAATTCGTAATGCGTAATTCGTAATTATAGAACAATTTAATTGTATATTCGTAGGGGCGATTCACGAATCGCCCGCCTGTGCATAGCCGCAATTTACGGACAATTCATGAATTGTCCCTACACGATGAGCTCAATTAAATTGGGGTTTATCTATGCCTTCTCCTGCGGGAGAAGGGGGACCGCTTTAGCGGTGGATGAGGAGCTTTGTAAGTACAAACTGTTTTTTACACCTCATCCGTCAGGCTTCGCCTGCCACCTTCCCCTACTGGGGAAGGCTTTGGTTTGTGCTTCATTATCCCGATAAACTATAATTTGAAAAATATTAAAACAACAAGCCCTTCCCAAAATGAGAAGGGCTTGTGCTTTTAAGCTTTAATTTTTAAATTAAATTGCGTCTGCGCCGCTGCCGGTTACATCCCAGCCGTTTCCGCCAACGCCTTCAGCAGCAACATTTTCGGTTTCGAAGGAAACCTTGTTAATTTCAGGAGCTTCAAACTTCATTATAATTCCTCCTTATTTCATAAAAGCTTCGAATGCATTTGCAACAGCAGTATCGGTATCAGCAATAATTTCGCCGCAGTTGAATTCTACAACATCGGTTGTAAAGTCTTTTTCAGTTCCTTCATAGTCAAAGCCAAGCTTTACGGTAACTGTGCTGTTAAGCTGTTCGAATGACATACCTGTAATTTTAACCATTGTTACCTTTTTAAGTGTATCAATGGTAATATCCTTAGTAACGGTATCACCAATTGTAACGGTAAGGGTTACGATGCGGCCTTCTTTACCAAGGGTATTAAGCTTTGTAATTAAGTCTTGGCTTGCAACAAAGCGAAGGTCAAGGGTACCTGCCTTAAGGTCTGCCTTCATTGTGTTGGAAACCAAGGTGTCAGTATTATCAACCTGACCTGCAACAACTGCAGCTTCACCGGTAGCAGCATCAAGTGCACTGAGAAGGGCGTTAAGCTCGGTATCGGTAGAAATACTTGCAGCCTTAACGGTCTTTGTGGTTGCAGTCTTAAGCTTTGAGGTATCTTCAGCTGCAGCATATTCAGCTGAGAGGAAGTAGGTAAGCTCAGCATTAAGTCTGTCAGCGTTAAAGCCTTCAAGGGTTACGCTTAAGGCTTCTGTGCCGTTTACTAAAACGCTGTTCTTGTAGCCTAAAATTTCATAGTTAAAGTAAATCTTAGCACCGTTTGCAATATCAACAATTAAATCCTCGTTGTATTCCCAAGCGATAGTTAACTTACCGTCAGCATAGGTTTCGGTAATGCTGTCAAGAGCATTATTAGTTGCGGGAAGTGTGGTTTTAACTGTGTCGCCGCAATATTTGCAAACCTTAACCTCTTCGCCTGCAACAAAATAGGTTGCAGCGCTTGAAGCTTCAGCATCTACCTGATGGTTGTGGTCGCCGCAAGCAGCGTAAGCATCTGCTACAGTTTTGAATACGCCTGCCCACTTTACATACCAGCCGTCTTCAGCAGCGGTTACGCTATTATCAGGAGCTAAGGATATAAGTAAGCCTGCCCAATTGCCTGAATAGTTAGCGTGTGGTGGGGTTGTACCGTCAAATATAACAATTTGCCAGTCATCTTCTAAGGTTGTTCCTTTAAGCTGGAAGTCTGAAGCATAAAGACTACCGCCGCCGGTGCGTGCTGTACCTGCAGCAATACCACCTAACTTGTGGTTGGTGTTCTTGGGTTTAATCTTAATTGCCATTACAGGATAATCAGCAACGGCTGTTGTGCGTGCAAGAGGATTAACCGAGAAGCGATGATTGGATTTGGCACCAACATCGGTCGGATTGATTTCTAACGCTTTTTCGGTAGCATTGTATGAAAGAGATACGTTATTTTCAACCTTAACGTAATTTTTAGCCATTAATTTTTGTACGTCGGTTTGGTCTTCATAGTTGAAGAAGAAGGGAGAAGCACAGTCAGTGTCGTAAGCGTAAGCATCTTCAACACTTTCAAATACACCTGCCCATTGTACCCACATACAGTCATCGGTGGTTGGGGTCGTGCCATTGGGTGCTAATGCACCAAGAACACGCTTCCAAGCATTGTTCCAACGATTGTGTGAATAGCTTGAGCCATCCCAAACAATTAGTTGGTAAGCACCGGTTTCAACAGTATCAGTGGCAACGTATCCACAAAGCTCACCGGCTGTACTGCAGGTGCCTGGTACGATACCGCCAAAATTAAGGTTCGGGTTAGAGAACTTAACCTTCATAGCGAAAACGGGGTATTTTGTAACATCAGCAACGGTTGCGCCTCTTGTTGAATTGATTTTACTGTCAAAGAAAAATCTGTTAGCGTTTGTACCCTTAGAAGCAATTTTTACTGCGTTTTCATTTGTATCGTATGATATATCGGTATTGGTATTACCGTCGCTATAAACACGGCCGTCAGCAATAAGGTTTTGACCGTCGGTTTCATTTCTGAAATCATAGAAGAAGGGTGAGGGTGCCATTGAGGTATCATAAGCATAAACCTCATCAACCGATTTAAATACGCCTGCCCACTGAATCCAGGTATAATCGGTATCATTGGGAACATCGTTATCACCCATTAAACGAACAATAATGCTGTCCCATTTGCCTTCATATCCGGCAAGGTTAGCCTTTGAGCCATCATAGATAATTAAATCCCAGTTACCTGTGCGGTCATAGAAGGTACAAACATCACCACAGGAATAAATGCTTCTGCCTTCAACCTTTGTTCCGGGCCAAATACCGCAGGTGTTACGGGTACGGTTGTTTGCCTTAACCTTAAGTGCAATTACAGGGTAATCAGCTACATTTGTGGTTTTGTTAGCCATACCTATTGTAAACTGGCAAGCCTTCGTAGCGGTAATATCCTTAGGTGAAACCTTGAGAGCTTGCTGTTCGGCATCATACTCAAACTTGGTGTTGCCGTTAAATTCAAGTATTCTAAGGCCAACCCATTTATCTGTTTCGGCCTTAGTTGTAAAATTGTAAAGTGCGGGGGAAGTTGCAGCAGTTTCATCCGCAAATGCGGTGAAGGAAACTGCGCAGCAGGTAGCAACTAATGCTACTGCGCATAAAATTGCTAATAGTTTTTTCATAACTTAAAAACCTCCATTTTTTTAATCGGGTATTGTAACCTCAACAAATTTTGCCAAGCGTCTGTCCTTATCATAGGTAAAGACAATGCGGCCATCCTTCAGGATGTAGGGACAGGGGTACGCGTTTTGTCCGCCGAAAATAACGTCGGTTTTAATGTACCAGCTTTCCATTTCATCGTTACTTACCCAAATGGAAAGTCTGTTTCGGCTGGACTTTTTACCGAATTCGCCAATTGCATTGTGGAACAAAGCAATTCTGCCGTCGGGCAGGCGAAGCACGGTTGCAAGGGTGCTGGGGTTGGGGATATCAAGCGGATAAGCGTCGCACCAGGTGCGGCCGTTATCGGTGCTGTCGCTTCGCCAAAGGAAGCCACCCCATTCTGCTCTCACTATCATAGCAAGGTTTCCGTTCTTAAGCTGGATTATCTGACCTTCCAGCAGGCCGAGCGGACGGTTATTAAACCCACCAAGTGGGGTGAATTCGGTCAAATCTTCATTAACAAGCGCGGTTGCCATACCGTAAATGTATTTATCCATCCAAATTGCATGGGTTTCATCTTCGGTGCGGGGTGCCATTGCAGCGGCCTCTTCCTCGTTTTTAGCGTAAACAAGGCGTTCAACGCCTGCCTGTAAGGGCTTATCACGAAGTGTCATTGTATTAACGGCGCACATAAGCTCGCCATTTTGAAGTCGGATAAAGTTACCAAAGGAGGATGAAAGCCCTTCGCCTTCGATAAGCTTAATGGGCACTTCATTAACCCAGGTTTTACCGTTGTCAAGCGATTCACGGCGAACGTATTTCCAAACGCCGTAATTATCTTCCCAGCGGGAAGCCATTTGGTAAAGGCGACCATCAATTTCGAAGAGGGAAGCGGCACCGTTTTCTTTACCTTCGCCAACCAAAACTTCAGGCTCGCTCCAGGTTTCGCCACCGTCATAGGAACGGGCGCAAACAGCGATATGGTCGTCAGCGGGCTCCATATTACCGCCTGTCATCCAACCCGCAATTAACGAGCCATCGGGTGCCTGAACAATTTGAACAGCACAGGCAAGACGGTACATATGGTCGTTATGTACCCAACCCTCGTTACCGTCGAAAATGGTAATTTCGCGGACTTTAACTTCTTTTTTTACTTCGTTTTCCATTACATTCACCAAAGCCTTTCTAGTTAATTAATGTATGTGAGTAACGGTTTATTCAATAACAACACCTTTTTTAATAAGGATGTTTGCATAAAGCGCAGTTTCGCCTGTTGAAACAATTGCGTAAGCGTTTTTAGCTTTTTCATAAAATGCAAAGCGTTCTATTTCGGTAAGAACGCGGCCATCAGGCTCGTGCTTTGAAATGGTTTCCTCAAAAACCGACCAAACAGGCGGTCTTTCCATACCTGCGGCGGTTTGCATAACACAAACGGGCTGCATATCGGGTGTGTCAAGCGGAAAAAGCTTTAAAATTGCGTCTAACATTTCGGGTACGGTTTGACCGTCGCATCGTACAAGTCTTTTTGCGCAGGTTGCGGCAGGGAAGTTGCCGTCACCAATAACAAGGGTGTCGCCGTGGCCCATTTCCATAAGAATTTTTAAAAGTTCGGGATTTAATACAGTTGGAATTCCTTTAAGCATATTTATTACTCCCTACTTTTCGTTGTCACGAAGTTGGCCGAGTGCACCGCCGGGATGCCTCATAACATATTCCTGCGGGGTAATGGCGCGTTTTTCCTGCAAAACCACCGAAAGCGCCTGAAGCACAAGTGTTTCAACCAAAATTGAAGCACGGGGCGCACGGTTTAAGGGGCCACCCTCATTAGTAATTGCGGCAGTTAAATGCGCATCGGCAAATTGCGCTAACCACGAATTTGGATTACCCGTAACGGCAATAACCTTACCGCCGTTATTTTTAATTGCAATTGCCGTGGCTTTAAGCTCGGCTGTTTCACCGCTGTTTGAAATGCAAATTACAACGTCGCCTGCGGTTAACTGACCGCACGAGCCGTGTACTGCCTCGGTACCGTGCAAAAAGTAGGTGGGTGTGCCTGTGGATGAAAGCAGGGAAGCCATATACCCTGCAATATGCGCAGGCTTGCCAATACCCGTTATATGTATACGGTTGCCGTTTGCTTCGGCATCCCATATAAGTTGGGCCGCAGCCAAAATGGCCTTTTCATCAATATTTTCAAGGGCAGTGTTCATTTCGGTGCCAATGGTGTTTTTAAAAAATTCTAAGCTGTTCATATAACTGCATCCTTTAACTTAGTTATTGTGGTTTTTAGAGAAGAGGCTCATTTTACTGATAATAAGCACATCATACTTTATTTAAATTTAACATATTTTTTCAACTAAGTCTCGCCATTATGCGACTTTTGATGGACATTTTTGGTTTTTTGAGGTATATACAGTTAAATAATGAAAATTTAAATTATAGTTTGTCGCTCGGTTAAATTGGTGGCACATCGTAGGGACAATTCACGAATTGTCCGTAAATTGCGGCTATGCACAGGCGGGCGATTCGTGAATCGCCCCTACAGATACACAATCTAATTTGTACAATAATTACGAATTCCGAATTTCGCCTCAGCGCTAAACCAAAATTTAAACAAAAACCGCCAACCTATTAAACGATGGCGGTTGAAATATTAAATGCTTAGCATTATAAGTGACGCGGCACCTAATGCGGCGCCTATTATCTGACGTTTTAAAAATTTTTCTTTTAAAAACAGGCTTGAAACCATAAAGGAAAGTACAATTCGCATTCCTGTGCTTATGGGGGATGAAAGGCTTAACACCATTACTGTGTTTATAAGCAGTGTGAGCATATTTGTAACCCCGTTTGAAAGCCCGGCGGCAAGGGAAAACAAAACGGTGCTTTTTGTAATGCTTTTAATGCTGTTTTTAGTGGCAAAAAGACCTAAAGCAAAAAGCACAACAACGGTTATTGCTAATGAAATAATCATAAATTCGTTGTCGCGCTTTCCGTTAAAGATAAGCTGTTGCATCTTTTTAACAATTGCAAAGCCACCGCTCCCAACAGTTGCAAGGGTTATGCAAATAAGCCATTTTACTGAAAATTTACCATTGTCGTTTGCGGTGTTTCCCCTTGATAAATAAAGGGAGGCGGCCATTATTGCCAAGGCTATGTAAATAATAACTGAGGTCGGCTCGTTTAAGTAGACTATACCGTAAATAATGGGCAAAACAATTGAATATGAAATAATCATCATTGAAATGGCGAATGGCCCATCGGCAAGGGCAAAATAGGTACAAACAAGTGCTCCGCAGTAGCAGACGGCTGACGGCACGGCATAAAGCCAAAGCTCTTTTGAAAAATGAAGGCTTCCGTTTTTGGTTATTACAAAAAACAGCATAGATGCAAGCGCCATAAAACCGTTAAACCAAAAAACATTGTTGCCGTTTTTTTCGCCGTTTTTCTTTACAAGCACACCTTCAAGCAGGTTAGTGCAAACGCTTAAAAATATGAATAAAACACCCATATATTTACCATTCCCTTGAATTCGGAACCTCAAGCCAAGCGCCGTTTTGCTTAACCGACTGCTGACTTATAAGTCCGGGTAGGGTCATATCCATTGCCTTGTGAATATCAATAGGCACCCTTTTTCCGTCATAAATGGCATCAATAAAGGCTATCATTGTAATAACGTCGGCACCCTCATGCCCCTTTGTGTTGTTTTCACCCGAATGCTTTTGCCAAATTTCAGGCACGAAGCCCTCTTCGTAAAGGGAGATATCCTCCCATTTTGTTTTAGGCGATTTACCGTCAAACCAAATATAATCGGGGTTATCAATCTGGTCCTCAAGCCTGAAGCTTTGGTAAGCGGCGTTACTGCCTTCAAGTGTGTAATTAAGTCCGTACGGGCGGGGAGAAAGCATATTGTTTTTAATTTTTATAAGTCGGCCCTGTTCGGTTTTGCAAAGCATAGTGTGGCAGGTGCCTGCCAAAAGGGGTTCACCCTCCAAGGTGGTTGTGGCGGAATTACTGCTTGCACAGCAAACCGAAGTGACACGGTCGTTTTCAAGCCACGAAAGGATGGGTCCTAAGGAATGTGTACCATAGGTAACGCCCGCAACATCAAAAACATACTTTTTGCGCCAAGGGGTTTTAGGTATAAGGTTGCGGCAGTCGTGATTGTATTCGCCCTCGGCATAGCAAAGGCTTCCAAAAAGACCTTTTTTTACCATATTTTTAACAATCATATTAGAACGTAAAAAATTACAGTTTTCGCCCAGCATATACTGCGCTTTTGAAGCCTTGCAGGCTTCAACTAATTCCTTACACTCTTCTAAGGTAATACCTGCAGTAACCTCACTGAAAACATGAATATTTCTTTTAAGTGCGGCAATTGACTGTGTTACGTGCAGGTGAATGGGAGTACCCACAATAACGGCATCCAAATCGGCTTTATCAAGCATTTCTTCATAATCGGTAAATTTAAGCACGCCGTCAATACCTTCGGTGTTTTTATCCATTATTTCACGGTCGATATCGCATACAGCTGCTAATTTTGCCTTGCCGCTTTTATCAAAGGCGCTTAAAAAGGCCATAGGTCTGCCACCTATACCGACAATACCGAATCTTAGCAATTTTTCAGACATTTTTATAACTCCTCAATTATCGGCAAATTTTCTTATAATCCAAAAGCTTCATAAACAATGCGCCCTGTACGGTGCGGTTTTGTCCTGCAAGCTTTATGGAGGTAACCGATGAATACCAGTCGGCAAGCGGTACACGGGAAGGTGAAAGGTTAAAGCACAACCACACGGGGTCCATCAGCTTCTTAAATAATTCTTTGCTGTCAGCCATTGTGGCTGCCCAGGTAATCCAACCCGAATTTGTAAAATCAGAGCTGTCAATAAGCGGCATACCATACGGATTTGCACGGCTCAGATAGCTTTCAAGCTCGGTTTTCATAACGTTTTCAGGTAAAAGCTTCATATTAAAAACGGTGTCCCAAACAGCGTTGTATTTAAGACTGTAGCTATCGGGGCGGTCAAAAGCCAAGCGGTAGCTTCCGTCACCGTTTGCGGCATTTTTAACCCAAAAATCCGCCATTTTTTGCGCTTTGGTTAAATATTTTTCAGCCAAAGCATTTTCGCCCAGCATTTTGCAAATTTTTGAATACGCGCCAAGCGCCATTATGGCCTTAAGTGACAAATTGCAATTGTGCGCAACGTGACCTGCAAAGTCGTCAGACGTAACCTGACTTACAGGGTCAAGGCCGTTTTCAAATAAATATTCAGCCCAGGTGTCAAATAAAGCTCTATGTTCAGTTATGAAATCTGTGCTTTTATCAGCCAAAGCAACTGCGCAGGCCATAAGTATCATATTACCGCATTCTTCAACAGGCATTTGCCATTCGGGCTTAAGACCACGGCTGTATGCCTGACCGTTAAGAATAGGGTAACGGCCCACATCGTGAGGCGCAAAGGGGTAGGGCCAGCTGTCGCTTGCAGCATAATGTAAAATGGGACGCATAAGTCCCTTTGCAAGCTCGGTGTTATACACCAAGAATAGCGGTATTGAGGGATAACTTACGTCAGCGGTAGCGGCACAGCCGTTTGAAAAACATTCCTTTGAAACAAAAAGCAGCTTGCCGTTAGTGTCAACCACCAATTTATGCGCGCCCATTACCTGACGAAGCGCAAGCACCAAAAGGTCACAATATTTCTCGCCGCCAGCCTCGGTTGCGTCGGTTACAAGCTTTTTGTGGAAGGCCTCGGTTTTTTGTATAAGCATATCATATTCATTAAAGGCGGCTTCAATTTCTTGCTCAATAGTATTTCCTTGTGATTTCCAATAAGCATCAAGCTGATTGCCGAAATACACAAGCGATTTAATATCATCATAAGCAAAAGCAAACAGCACGGTGCTATTACTCTCGGTATCAAGTGATTTTTCAGCCGAAACGCAAACGCGCTTGAATTCTTCATCAGTTGCGACAGTACCGTTTTTAACAGCAAGGTAAAAATAACCCCAGTCAATGCCTATACCGTCACCCGATTTGCCGAGAATTGCCTGCTCAATACCGCCTATTTTCATTGCTGAAATTTCCTCGGAAATGCTTATTTTATCAACTGTTACGCCAAGGTCCTCGTAATTTTCCATACAAAATTCTTCCGAAGCCTTAACGTTTACCTTTACGGTGTGATTTTTGCCGTCAACTGCGGTTACTTCGATATTTAAATAAGAAATCGGACGGGAAGCGAGGTGCAAATTATCAGGCATAACAGGCGTGGTAAAGGAAGCCGCAAGCCTTACACCTGCCGCTTCAAAAACGTATTTTGTTGTAAAGGTTGTAACCTCTACCGAAATTTGCTTCATACGGGGCTGATTAAGCTCCTTCGCGTTGCCCATAAAAACAAAAGTCTCACCATCAATTTCTGCACGCCCAAGCAGCATTGTGCGGTCGCCCGTCCAGAATCGAGTGTCATCCGCATTAAGCTTGTCGTTCATTGACCAAATGTTAAAATAAGGGTCCACCGTAATTAAGGGATAAGCCGGTGCGCGTAATTTCATAAAAGCAATCCTCCTATTTTTTCTTACATAAAAAGAATATCACATATAATGTTGTTTGTCTTTATATAATTGGCTTAAAATTAAAGAAATCGGCTCAAAATTATTTTTGAGCCGATTTTGAATATCAACATATTAAATTTTTAGGGCAATAAGCGTTCGGTTGTGCCCTTTAAATAAGCCTTGCATTGACGGAAGCCTTCTGCATATTCGGCACCGCACTGATAACCGCGGAAGCGCGAGCAGGTTTTTATAAAGTCAGCAAAGTCAATATTGTCATGGTCACGCATCCAAACAAGCTGACTTTCGTGACATTCGAGCATTTCCATTTTTAAATCAATTTCTTCGCTTATGTCAACGTAAAATTCAGGCACAAAATTAACGCCTGCGGTTGGGTCCATATAAAAAATCGGAACAAGCTTTGCAGGTGGGTCGTTAGGGTTGCTGAAATGCGCTTCATACTGGTAATTCGGCAGTGTTGCCGCAAAGCTGGCATCAAACACCAAGCGAGAAATCGCAGTGTGGTCTGGCATATAATCGTCAGGGTTTTGTGTTATTATAAAGTCAGGATTAGCATAACGAATAACGTCAACAATCTTGTCGCGAGCCGCTTTGTTATTGTCGTAAAGCTCAAGGTCGTTAAAGCCGGCACAAATAACCTCAATACCGGCAAGTGCGCCTGCCTTTTTTGCTTCGTTTGCACGAATTTTAATCAGCTCCTCGGGCGGAATTACAACATGGCCCAAATTACCTGTCGAAGCGTGACAAACAATAACCCTGTCGCCGCGTTTTACACATTTTGCAAGTGTGCCGCTGCAGCCGCATTCTACGTCATCGGGATGACAACCAATTGCTAAAACATTCATTTTACATACTCCTTTATAGCGTATAAATTATTTTATACCGCATTCTAATACAATTATAAAAAATCTTTTTGTTAAGTGAATGCAAAATCGGTTATATTTTTTGTACTATCGGGTAAATGTTTGATATTACTTTTTATTTTTGGAAGATTTCAAATTATAGTTTATCGCTGCGCGATTAAATAATAAATAAGAAAGAATAAAGAATAAAATCGGTGTCGGCTTTGCCGACGGATTTATATATTGTGCCGTAGGCACACATTTTTTATTATTTAT
>SVPF01000048.1 GCA_015066005.1 Oscillospiraceae bacterium | reverse complement strand
TATGATATATAATTTTTGTTTTCATATCAACGTCCTTTCATAGTTATTAAAACTAATTATACCATAAAAAAATAAAAACCGCAACCCCTTTGTATCAGAATTGCGGTTTTTATTTGGCGGAGTAGGAGAGACTTGAACTCTCGCACCGGGGTTTAGCCGGCCTACGCCCTTAGCAGGGGCGCCTCGTCACCAACTTGAGTACTACTCCAAATTGCTAAACGCTGTATTGCGTATTAAATAAAAAATGGCGGAGAGGAAGGGATTCGAACCCTTGTGGCTTGCGCCAAACGGTTTTCAAGACCGCCTCGTTATGACCGCTTCGATACCTCTCCGTACGACTGTATTATTCTAACACAACTATTTATAAATGTCAACATTTAATTTTAAAATTTTGTTTTTTAAATGTTACTATTTTTAAGTTGACAAATAGTACTTTCGGTGTTAAAATTTTTATGAAATCTCCGTTATAAAACCACAATAACGGGGATTATTATTTTTATAAGGAGGATTAATTTTATGAATGAAGAAATTAAAGCCCTGCAAGAAGAAATTTTAAATCTTATAGAAAATAAAAAGCTTCAAGATTTAAAACGAATTCTGTCGGAAATTAATCCTGCCGATATTGCCCTTATTTTAGATGAAATTGATGAAAAGGACCTACCCGTTGTTTTCCGCATTTTACCTAAGGAGCTTGCGGCCGAGGTTTTCGCTTATATGGAAAGCGACAGCCAAGAATTTTTAATTAGTAAATTTAATGATAAGGAGCTTAAATCGGTCCTTGATGAGCTTTTTATTGATGATACGGTTGATATTATTGAAGAGATGCCCGCAAGCGTTGTAAAGCGCATCTTGTCACAAACCGATGCTGCCACACGAAAGGTAATTAACCAACTGCTCGCCTACCCTGACGACAGCGCTGGCAGTATTATGAACACCGAATATATTGACCTTAAAAAAACTATGACTGTAAGCGATGCATTTGAACGCATACGCCGTCGCGGTGTTGATAGCGAAATAATTTATACCTGTTATGTTACCGATGCAAGAAGACGCCTTTTGGGTATTGTTTCAGTTCGTGATTTATTATTAAACGCCCCGGATGCTATTATTGAAGATATAATGGAAGAAAACGTAATTTTTGCAAACACGCTTGACAACAAGGAATCGGTTGCGGCTATGTTTGAAAAATACGACTATATGGCAATACCCGTGGTTGACAATGAAAACAGACTGATTGGTATTGTAACAGTCGACGACGCTATTGACGTTATTCAGGAGGCCGCAACCGAGGATATTGAAAAAATGGCGGCTATCTCCCCTACTGATAAGCCTTATTTAAAGACAGGCGTGTTTTCGACCTTTAAATCTCGTATTTTTTGGCTTATGATACTTATGATTTCAGCCACATTTACAGGAGCAATTATTTCAAGCTTTGAAGAAAAGCTTACATTTGTTCCAGCACTCATCGCATTTATTCCAATGCTTATGAACACTGCAGGTAACGGTGGCAGTCAGTCTTCTGTTACGGTTATTCGTGCATTATCCCTTGGAGATGTGGAATTTTCCGACATTTTCCGTGTTATTTGGAAAGAATTACGTGTTGCTTTAGTATGTAGTGTGGCGCTTTCGGTAGTGAATTTTGCAAAAATGTATTTAATTGATTATTTAATTTTTCATAATTTTGACCCAGGTCGTCAAATTGAGGAAATTTTAGTTGTATCAATTACATTATTCATTGCAATTATCGTTGCAAAGGTTGTCGGCTCGGTTTTACCGATTATAGCTAAAAAGCTTGGTGCCGACCCTGCTGTTATGGCGAGTCCGTTTATTACAACCATAGTTGATGCCGTATCACTTATTGTTTACTTTAATGTAGCAGTTTTAATATTAAATATATAAAATAAAAACATCCGAAATGAAGTGAAATTCATTTCGGATGTTTTTTTAAATTTAGTCTTCTATTGCAGCCTTACGTGTCATAACATCATAAAGCTTTTTGCAGTCAAATTTAGGTACACGGTTATAGGTATAAAGTCCGTTTTGCTCCTGCTCAACGTCAGTAAGCTGTGTATAGCACAATGCAAACATTTCATAGTTATCAAGCAAAGCATCGGTAAGGCCTTTAAAGCGGTCATAAAATTCCTCAATGGTTTTAGGGCCGTTGCCGTAACCCCAACCCCCTTCTTCAGAGCTCCACTTAATACCGCCGTATTCACTAACGAATGTGGCTTCACCACGGTATTGCTGGCGCCTCCATAATACATTATGAAGTTGACCTTCTGTCATAAGCTTATCGTAGTTTTCCTTAAACTTAACAGGATCCTGCTCGTAATCATGCACGCAGAAAATATCAGTTTTAACGTGGAACCAACCACTTGAGTCAATACAAGGACGTGTTGTGTCAATTGCTTTAGTAACATCATACACTAACGAAATACTTTCATCAAACTGCTTTCTGCCGTTTTTGTCGTGTGTTTCGTTATGAGGACACCAACCAATGATTGACGGATGGTTAAAGTCACGCTTGACCTCTTCTAACCATTCGGGCAATATTGCATAAATGTTATCGGCATAGCTTGGATCTAAGCCCCAGTCGGGATATTCACCCCAAACAATATAACCCATTTTATCAGCATGGTATAAAAAGCGTTCTTCAAAAATCTTTTCATGAAGACGCGCGCCGTTGAAGCCAACTGCAAGGGATAACTCAATATCACGAACCAAATCATTATCAGTAGGAGCTGTATAAATACCGTCGGGATAGAACCCTTGGTCCAAAACTAAGCGTTGGAAAACCGATTTTCCATTTATAAGGAATTTATGACCGTCAAGTCTAACCTCACGCAAACCAAAATAGCTTGATACCTTATCTTCACCAAAGGTAAATTCAACATCGTAAAGGTTACCCTTGCCAACCTCCCAGAGATGCTTTTCATTAAGCGGAACAGTAAACACTAATTTACCTTGTGCGTTTTCAGCAATATAACTACCCATAGCCTTGCCTTCAAAGCTGATTTTACATTCAAAATTTTGAATACCGCAAAAATCAGCTTCAATAGTAACGCTGGCATCGGTAATATTAGGGAAATATTTTACGTTATCAATATAGCATTTGGGCATAAATTCAAGCCAAACAGTTTGCCAAATACCTGTTGTGCGGGTATACATACAACGGTAGGACTCATACTTATCAGACTGCTTACCCGAAGGAATTAAACGGTCGCGAGAATCATCAATTGCAAACACGGCGATTTCGTTTTCGCCAAGCCTTAATTTACTCGTAATATCAAAAGCGAAGGAAACATAACCGCCTTTGTGCTGACCGACAGCTTCACCGTTAATGAAAACCTTGCACAAATAGTCAACAGCACCAAAGTGGATAAGCACACGATTGTCAAGACTTTCAATATTAATCTTGCGCTTGTACCATACGCCGTACATAAAATCAAGGTAATTTACACCGGAAAGCTTACTTTCAGGGCAAAAAGGTACAATTATTTCACCGCTGAGAGCCACACCCTCTTTGTGAATACCGCGAGATTCACCGCTGCGACCATTGTCAATTTCAAACTGCCACTGACCGTTAAGGTTCATCCATTCGCTGCGAACAAACTGCGGTCGTGGAAATTCGGGTCTTGGAATATTCATGATAATAACTCCTTAAATGCTTTCACAAATTTCAAATCCTATACCGTAGTAGCCTTCGGTATTAATTGTTGAAGTATATAGCGGAAGCTTTGTGATTTTATTACTACATATTATATCATTAAAATCGGCCTTTTCAATAACATTTCCTTTTGAATTTTTGATAAAAACTGTTAAATTGTATCTTTTGTTCTTTTCACCGATAATTACAGGTGTAAAAGAAAGTTTACCGCCAATTTTAATATCTACACCGTCAACATATGCGCAAACATCCTGAAAAGCGTATTTCAAGGTATGAAAAACAAGCTTTGCATAGCCGTAATTATCAATAATAGGCTTTAAATAACCACCGTCATTTGCACCGCCCATTAAGCAGCACCACAAAAGACCGTCAACGTTAGCAATACGCATACGTTTGGTGCAATTATGTGCGCAAAGCGCTTGGTAGGCTTGGCTTATTAACCAGTCATTATTAGTAATTTCAAAGCCAAGCACCTTTTCATCCGAAAACTCATAAGAAAAAGGGTTAAAATATTCGTTAACAGCTTCGGGAGTGTTGGGGTCTTGCCTACCTATTACTGCATATTCAGATACAATATAAGCGCGCTCGTTTGACTCTAAAAGCGTTTTTTGTTCGTCCCAAGGTTGAAGCCTTAATTTATCCCAGCTGCTACCATAACCGCACAGCAGCGAATATGTGTGCGCGCTTCTGACTACTAATTCATCACACCACTCGCTTGAGGTGGTAAGCGCATTACCGTTATGGTCGGTTTTTCCGTCGTTTGAAATATATTCGCATCCTTTTGTGGGATATAGCTGACCCGCGTAATACAAGTGCGAAATTGGGCAAATTAGACGGGATGTATCAACCTTTTTTATGGCACCAACAAATTTATGATAAGCGTTGTCGATTTGCTCGGCATTTGCACGAAGCTCGTTAGAGCCTTCCCACATTATAATACTTGGGTGATTTATACGGTCGGTAATTTGCTGTATAAATTCCTTTTCAGCACGCCATTTGCCCTGCCATTGAACACCTTCGATTGTGTCAATATATCTTGTAATCCAAATAAGCAAAATACCTAAACGGTCCGCATAACGCGCGTAGCGCGCATCATTTGTGCCATAACCCAAAATGTGAAGCCTTAGCGTATTACCGCCAAGTTCTTTAAGCATCATTTCCTGCCAAAGCACCTGTTCATCGGTTGGGCAAATATGTGTTTCAGAGGTTTTATTATATGGTGGTAAAAATTGCATTAACAAAGCGCCCTTAAGGTCAATACGTCTGCCGTTTAAATGGATTTCGCCATTTTGCTGTCTGATTGTACGAAAACCTGTTTCAATTGAAGCTTCGGCAACTTTTTTGCCGTCTTCAACAGCTAAAAAATTAACCTTATAAAGATTAGGCTTGTTAACATCCCAAATATTAGCGTTAAATTCGGCTGTATATTCAAAATAGCCGTTTGCCGAAAAAGTACCAATAGTTTTTATTGGGTCACAACCACCAAAAATTTGCTCTAATGACAAAACGATATTCGAAGCTTTATTTACACAACCACTGAATGTAGCGGTTACACGGTCACCTATAACATTATTTGTTACAGCCTTCAGGTCAGTGAAATTTATATAGCCAAAACCGTTAAGGTTTATTTCACCGCAAAACCAGCCGTTATAGGGGTCTTTTTGCCTGTGCCAACCAAAAAGCACCTCCGGAGCACGTGGAAAAACAATGACAGTAAGTAAATGCGGCTTAGTTTTATCAAGCGATGATACATCAATTTTAAAGCTGTCAAAGCCGTCAGTAGAATAAAACCTTTCGCCATCAATATAAACCTCACCACCGGGGTCAAGAGAATCAAAATTAAGCTCCGCAAATGGTGTATCGGGCAGTGTGAATTCCTTTTCAAGAATTAGCATTTTGTTTTTGTTAAGTGCCGTACCGATAGCATAAGGCACCGAAACCTCGCCAATATATTCCTTATTACCTACGCAATTTTCAGCTATGGTGAAAAAATCAGTTACCTCTTCCCCTTCATATACAATTTTAACGGGTGTAATTTTAAAGTCGCCAAAATGGAACATACCGCCACTGAAAAACAATGTGTCGGGAATTGCGTTAGAATTATAAGGTATGTTTAATTCTTGTTGACCGTTTAAAATAGTATCAAAACTATTGTTATGTAAAACTAATTTAAGTTCATTTTCGGTGTCAAATCCATAATCACCGATTTTAATAAATTTTGAATGATATGGGTCGTTTGTGAAAACACGGGCATAACATTCACCTGACGTACTTAAACCGATTTTTAAAATATCGGTTATACCACAGCGAAGCTCAATTGTTTTGGCTGTATCGGTATCACGAACATTACCGTGATGAGGTGCTATATAATCACTGCCAACAGAAAACTTTAAAACAATTTCGTTAAGTTTTTTATTGGAATTTAAAATATATTCAGCGCTTGGATTAGGTGAAATATCAGCATTTTTTAGACAAACTGTTTCACCACAAATCTGTGCTTTATTTGTAAACAAGCTCCAATTTTTAAACTTTTTAGGCATATCGGCACGGTATGCTGTCATATTTTTAAAAATATTGTTGCTATTTTCAAAAAGTTTTAAGGTTTCTTTAACCTTTTGTTTTGAAACTACATACTGTGATTCCTCAGGAAGATTATAGCTTTTCTTTAAATAGTCGGCATAATGACATAGAAAATCACGGCGTTCACTTGCTGTAAACACCGAATTATCAGTAAAGTCACCATTTTCACCCTTAAAATTAGGGTCGAAATATATAAAATCATTTGATATATAAGACATTAGGATTCACCCATGTGAAGTTTTTTAATTTTATTATTAATATGCTGACGTAAATTTAAAATATAATCATCATTATGTGGGTAATTTTTAAAGGTAATTTCCTGCTGTGTGTCAATTAAATCAACTGTTGCTTTTTTTCCAAAATATTTTTCGTAAAGCAATAACGCACGCATATCCTGAAGTGCATTATAAAATACAGCTTGGCGTATTGACGACAATGCCTCACCATTGGTTGATGGATAAACTGTAAAACAGTCACCTGAGGGGACAAACATATCTCCATCAGTAGTTAAGTATGGATTTATGGCCTCATAAGAATAACGGTTATAATAGTAGTTATACCCCCAATGTAGAAAGCCTTTAATACCAAATTTATACATTTGAATGCCTATAATTCTGTTGCGATATGATGGCAAAGCAATAAAACGGTTTGATACATCAAGGCCTTGCGCTTCACAGTAATAACACCATAAATCTTTAACGTTGTTTTCTAAAAAAGGCTCAATAGCGTTAGTGCCGGGAATAGGGTTAGAGCATATACCGTTGCTGAAAAACTCATAATTCGATAAAGCATCAATAATGGGCCTGTCCCCTACGTGCTTTCTAACTAATTCTTTAGCAGATTTATAATATTCAATATCCCTAAGCTTTGGTTCATCAGAAACGTGGAAATAACAACGCTTGTCGGCATTGTTACAGCTTTTCAAAAAATTCATTAATTCAGGCAAAAATGCATCAAGAAATGCAGTATATTCAATGCTGTCAGATGCATTTTCCCATCCAAAAATTCTTTTATAACCGTCATCACATTCGGCCATAATTTTGGGCGCGCATCTTACACCCCACTGTGTAAATAAGTGTGAAATTTCAAAATATTTAATACCTACATTATTACAAAGCTTTATCCATCGTTCAAGCTTTTCAAAACCAAAGGAATACTTCCCGTTTTTATAGTATACATCAACCAACTGAACAGTTGGTCTTTCACCACGAATCGGTGTATCAAGCGGTGGTGTAAAAACGGGTGTTAAAACCATATTCATACCGTATTTAACAGCAATTTTTAAGAAATTTTCAATAATGCGCCAATGCTCTTCACTAAAACATTCAACGCCGTAATAATTCATTAAACAGTCGCAATGAAACCAATTGGTAAAAATAAAATCATTTTCTGGTAAAAGGTCATTGATAATTTCCAGTGTAAAAGTAGTCTTGTGAACTGTTTTTTCGGGTTTATTTTCGGTAAAGCAAAGGGTTATTGGATATACACCTGCTTCTACTTCCCCTTTTGTATCAACTTCAACGTAAAGTGAACGCAAATTTTCAGTTACAGGAAATCTTCCGTCTTTTGGCAACGGCTGTAAAAAATCGGGATAAAGACCCGGCTCTGTCCTTAAATATCCGTTATTTTTACATTCGGACTTTGCGGCAAATTGCACAGGCACATTGGCAACCTTTCTTACTGTGATATATTCCTTTAGCGGTGATTCAACCGAAAGACAGACATATTCTGTTAAGTTGCTTGAACTGCAATAAGCCAAACCAAAATGAAACATTTCATTTTTAAAGCAGCTTGCGCTTAAATATTCGGGTTTGTCTTTAATTTGTTCATCTAAAAAACATTTTTCAAGTGAAGAAATAAGCTTAAATTTCATAAAAAACACCATTTTTAACAGTAAGGAGTGAATAATAGGTATTATTCACTCCTTACAATAATTTAAATTACATCACCGCTGCCTGTTGGAACGATGGTAACACCGCCAATATCTTCAGCGGCAATATTTTCGGTTTCAAAGGAAACCTTTTTAATTTCAGGAGCTTCAAATTTCATTGTAATTCCTCCTTACTTTGTCATATAAGCTTCTAATGCGTTTGCGGCATCGGTATCAGCAGCAGCAATAACCGAAGCGGCGTCGAATACTACTTCGTTTGTATCAAAATTTTTCGTAGTATCAGCAGCATATTCAAAGCCAATTTTAACTGTTACCTTGCCGTAAAGCTGTTCAAACGAAAGACCCGAAATATTAACAATTGTTACCTTTGTAAGCTTTTCTAAGGTAAATTCTTTGGTTTCA
>SVPF01000009.1 GCA_015066005.1 Oscillospiraceae bacterium | reverse complement strand
ATTGGGGTTTATAGGGCTAACGCCCAAAAGAAAAAAGAATAAAGAAAAAATAATAAATAATAAAAAATGTGTGCCTACGGCACAATATATAAATCCGTCGGCAAAGCCGACACCGATTTTATTCTTTTACACGCTATGCGTGGCAAGGTTTTGGGGCACCCTTTCAAAATCTCTGATTTTGTCAAAGGGTCAAGTTCTTATTCTTTCTTATTTATTATTTAATCGCGTAGCGATAAACTATAATTTGAAACCCCTTGATATTCTTGTTAAAAAGATAACACACTTTATTGCGGTGAATTACTTGAAAAATTATGTGATATATAGTAAAATAAAAATGTATATTCACATTTATATTTTACTTAGGGGGAACCCAAATGCAAAAAAAAGAAACCATACTAAAGCCAAAGGGTAAGGCTTTAATGGGTGCATATTTACCCCATTATAAAAACACGGCGGAATATGAAACCGTTGTTATGCCCCCCGTGGCTGAGGTTATACTTCCCTTTTCGCAGCATATAGGCGCACCCGCAAAGCCGGTTGTTGAGGAAGGTCAACAGGTGTTTGTAGGCACCCTTGTTGCCGAAGCCGACGGCTTTGTAAGCGCACCCGTACATTCAAGTGTTTCGGGCACTGTTAAAAAGGTTAATAAGGACAATGTTGTAATTACGTCTGACGGTAATATGACTGCTGATGAAGCCCTTGCACCCTTTGAGGTTAACACCGCGGCCGATTTAGCCGAAGCCGCAGGCAAATGCGGTCTTGTTGGTCTTGGCGGCGCAGGCTTTCCGACAAGGGTTAAGCTTTCAATTAAGGAAGGCATCGTTATAGATACACTTGTTATCAATGCCGCTGAATGTGAGCCTTACATTACAAGCGACTATCGCGAGTGTATGGAAAATTACGATGATGTTATTAACGGCATTTACCTTATTAAAGATATTTTGAATATTCCGAACGCTATAATTTGTGTGGAATCTAACAAGGAAGCCGCCATTAAAAAGCTTTACGAAATTGCAACCGATGCACGCGACACCGATGACAGCGTTAAGCTTATGCGCTTGCCTTCAAAATATCCGCAAGGGGCTGAAAAGGTTATTATTTATTCGGCAACGGGCCGAAAGGTACCTGCAGGCAAGCTTCCCAGTGACGTTGGCTGTATTGTTATGAATATTACAAGTATTGCCACACTTTACCGCTTTATTAAAACGGGTATGCCGCTTGTTAATAAGCGTATTACCGTTGACGGCACCGCCGTAAGCGAGCCTAAAAATGTTATTGCACCCATTGGCACACCCATAAAGGAAATTTTAAGCTTTGTCGGTGTGGATGAGGATTATTCCGAAATTATTATGGGCGGTCCTATGATGGGTGTTGATGTTGTTTCGGCCGAAGCACCGCTTGAAAAACGCAACAATGCCATTACTGTTATGAAAAATGCCCTGCCCGAAGCAACAACCGCTTGTATTCGTTGCGGCCGTTGCGCAAACACCTGTCCAATGAAGCTTTATCCCGCAAAGGTTGATTCGGCTATAAGCTTTAACCTTTACGATAATTTAAATTCGCTTAACGTAAGCTATTGTATGGAATGCGGTTGTTGCTCCTTTGTGTGCCCCGCAAAACGCCCGCTTACCCAAACAATGCGACTTGCCAAATCAATTTTAAGGAGGAAAAAATAAAATGAATAAAATTTTAAATGTTTCCTCTTCCCCCCATCTTCGCCACCCCGACACAACACAGGGAATTATGCTTGATGTTATTATCGCTTTACTTCCTGCCGCCATTTTTGGATGTGTTATCTTCGGTTGGCGCGCCGCCTTGGTTTTGGCAGTTTGTGTTGCTTCCTGCTTTATATTTGAATTTTTGTGGAACATAATTTGCAAAAAGCAGCAGTCGGCCTTTGACCTTTCAGCAATTGTTACGGGTCTTCTTTTAGGTATGAACCTACCCCGCACCATTCCGCTTTGGATGGCCGTTGTCGGCAGCTTTGTTGCAATTGTTATTGTTAAACAGCTTTTCGGCGGTATTGGTCACAACTTTGCAAACCCCGCAATAACCGCACGAATTGTGCTAATGGTTTCCTTTCCCGTTGCTATGACAAGCTATGTTGAACCCTTTGCTGTTGATGCCGTTTCCAGCGCTACACCCCTAGCTTCCCTTTACGGTGATGCCACAAGCGCAGTTACCGTTAAGGATGCTTTTTTCGGTATTCAGGGCGGCTGCATTGGTGAAACCTCGGCCTTTTTACTTATTATCGGCGGTCTTTACCTTATGCTTCGCAGGGTTATAAACCCTGTTATTCCCGTTTGCTTTGTGGGTACCGTTGCGCTGGCTTCGCTTATTGCAGGGCAAAACGTTGGCCTTTGTGTTTTCAGCGGCGGCTTAATGCTTGGCGCAATATTTATGGCTACCGACTATACCACCTCCCCCACAACAAACTTGGGCAAGGCTGTTTTCGGTATTTGCTGCGGCCTTATTACCTTTATTATAAGATATTTTGGCGCGTTACCCGAAGGTGTTTCATATTCAATTTTGCTTATGAACATTTTAACGCCTTATATTAACCGCCTTACAACCCGCAAGCCCTTTGGCTTTGTGAAAGCAAAGGAGGGCAAGTAATATGAAGGAATTTTTTATTAAAATTTGGAACGCTGTTGTTGCGTTTTTCAAAAACGAAAAGGATTCTATTGTAAAGCCCACCGTTGTTTTACTTTGCATTTGTATAATTATACCCTTAGCCCTTGCCGTTACCAACAAGGTTACCGTTAAACAAATTGCAAAGCTTGAAGCACAAAACGCCAAGACCGCTATGGAAGAGCTTGTAAAGGCCGATAAATTTAACGAACAAACCACGAAGGGTATTACCTTTAATGTTGCCCAAAAGGACGGCGCGGATGTTGCATATATCTTTAAAACCTCCGCTAAGGGCTACGGCGGTGCAAATTCGGTAACGGTTATGACCGCTATCGGACCCGACGGTAAAATTTTAAACCTTAAGGTTTTGGATGTTTCCAACGAAACCCCCGGTCTTGGCCAAAATGCAAGCAAGCCCGAATTTTATTTGCAATTTAAGGGTATGTCGGGTAAAATTGCCATTACCGATATTGACACAGTTACCAGCGCAACCATTACTTCAAAAGCGGTAATGACTGCTGTAAACGATGCTTTGGCTCAGTTTAAGGAGCTTTCAATTACACCTAAACCACTACCCGAAAACAACACTGACGAAACGGAGGTAAAAACTGATGAAAAATAATAAATATATCAGTACCCTTACAAACGGTCTTGTAAAGGAAAACCCCGTACTTCGCTTGGTGCTTGGCACCTGCCCTACCCTTGCAGTTACCACCGCCGCTATAAACGGCATTGGTATGGGTGTTTCGGCAACACTTGTACTTATATGCTCGAATATTGTTATTTCTTTGCTTCGTAACATTATTCCCGACAAGGTAAGAATTCCTGCATATATTACAATTATTGCAGGCTTTGTGTCGGTTGTGCAAATGCTTGTAAAGGCATTTTTACCCGCTATTGACCAATCCCTTGGTATTTATTTGCCCCTAATCGTTGTTAACTGTATTATTTTAGGCCGTGCCGAAATGTTTGCTTCAAAAAATGCGCCTGTGCTTTCCGCACTTGACGGTTTGGGAATGGGCATTGGCTTTACAGCAGTTTTAACCCTTATGGGCGCCATTCGTGAGCTATTGGGCGCAGGAAGTATTTTTTCCTTCCCCATAACTGCCGAAATTATTGACCCAATGGTTATTTTCCTGCTTCCACCCGGTGGCTTCTTTGTATTCGGTATTTTGGTTGCCGTTTCAAACGCGCTTGCCAAAAAAGCAGGTAAAAAGCCTGTTGAACACTTGGGCTGTAAGGGCTGTCCTTCAAGAAGCTTTTGTGAAAGGCAGGAATGTGTAAATGAATAAGGTTACCATTGCTTCTATTTTATTAGCATCTATTTTAACCAACAATATGGTGCTTTCAAAGTTCTTGGGAATTTGCCCCTTCTTAGGTGTTTCAAAGAAAACCAACACCGCCTTTTCAATGAGCGTTGCGGTCATTTTGGTAATGGTGCTTTCAACTGCGGTGACACACCCCATTTACACCTATATTTTAGCACCCAAATACGTTTACCTCGAAACCATTGTGTTTATTTTGGTAATTGCCGCTATCGTTCAGCTTTTGGAAATTGTTTTAAAGAAGTTCTTACCGCCTATTTATAAATCACTTGGTATTTATCTTCCCCTTATTACCACCAACTGTGCGGTGCTTGGTATTACAATGCTTAACATTACCGACGGTTTAAATTTTGTTCAGTCGCTCTTTAATGCGCTTGGTGCAGGTCTTGGCTTTATGCTGGCTATGCTTTTATTCTCGGGCGTGCGCGAACGACTTGAAACCGCCGACATTCCCGAATTTATGAAGGGCTTACCGATTACGCTTGTTTCGGCCGCAATTGTTGCCCTTTCATTCCTCGGCTTTGCAGGAATAGGAGGCTGATAATATGGAAATTTTAATTCCCGTTATAATTATTGCGGTTATCGGTCTTATTGCCGGTCTTGGCCTTTCCTTTGCATCAAAATATATGGCTGTTCCCGTTGATGAAACCGAAGCTCAGCTTCGTGAAGCACTTCCGGGCGCAAACTGCGGCGCCTGCGGCTTTTCGGGCTGTGACGGCTATGCCGCAGCTTTAGCTAAGGGTGAGGCCGAGCCTAACCTTTGTGCACCGGGCGGAGAAGCCACAGCGCAAAAAATTGCCGAGGTTTTGAAGGTTGAGGTTTCTGCTACCCCAATGTTAGCACTTGTGGCCTGCAATAACAGCTGTGACAAAACCAAGCGTGCATTCGCCTATGAGGGACTTCAAAGCTGTGCCGCCGCCGCACTTTTGCAGGGCGGTCCGCTTGAATGTAAGTATGGCTGCTTAGGCCTTTTAGACTGTGTTGCCGCCTGCCCCTTTAATGCTATTATTGTAAACAATAACCACCCTACCGTTTGCAAGGACCTTTGTGTTGGTTGCGGAAAATGTGTAAACACCTGTCCTAAGGGCGTTATAAAGCTTGTACCTAAGGATTATAAAACCGCCGTGCTTTGCAATAACAAGGAAAAGGGCGCACCCGTTGTTCAGGGCTGTAAAAGCAGCTGTATTGCCTGCACAATGTGTGAACGCACCTGCGAAAAGGGCGCAATTAAAATTATTAACAATCTTGCGCAGGTTGATTACTCACTTTGTGACGGCTGTGGCAAATGTAAAGAGGTTTGCAAAAGAAAAGTTATCATTTAAAATAGTATATCCCCCAATTTTTTGGGGGATAATCTTATTACTATAACAGTAAGAAGAGAGGCACCCATTTTGAGAAGCTCAGGAATTTTAATGCCGATATTTTCCCTCGCGTCAGAGGGTGGTATTGGCACCTTTGGTAAAGAAGCCTACCGCTTTGTTGATTTTTTAAAGGCAGCAAAGCAAAGCTATTGGCAAATTTTACCCTTAACCCCCACAGGCCACGGTGATTCACCCTACAGCTCGTTTTCGGCCTTTGCGGGCAACCCTTATTTTATTGACCTTGAGGTTTTAATTGATGAAAAGCTTTTAACTAAAAAAGAATTTTCAACCGCCGATTTCGGCAATGATCCACATAAGGTTGATTACGAAAAAATTGGAAGTAACAGGCTTCAGCTTTTACGCCTTGCCTTTAATCGTTTTAAAAGCGACAGCGAATATGACCGCTTTTTAGAGGAAAACGGATATTGGCTTAACGATTTTGCCTGCTTTATGGCAATTAAGACGGCTAACAGTCAGGCTGACTGGCACAATTGGCCGCAAACACTTCGCCGCCGTGACCCTGCCGCTTTGATTGAAATTGAAAAGGACCTTAAGGAAGATATTGACTTTTATAAATTTTTACAGTTTAAATTTAGCCAACAATGGTTTAAGCTGAAGGAATATGCTAACCAAAACGGCATTAAAATTATTGGCGATATTCCAATTTATGTTGCGCTTGATTCTTGTGACGTTTGGGCAAACACCGAACAGTTTCAGCTAGATGAGGGCTTTATGCCGACATCGGTTGCGGGATGTCCGCCCGATGCTTTTGCTGAGGACGGTCAGCTTTGGGGTAACCCCCTTTACGATTGGAAAACAATGAAGGCTGACGATTATAAATGGTGGGTAAGCCGAATGAAGCACGCGTTAAAGCTTTACGACGTGGTACGCATTGACCACTTCCGTGGCTTTGAATCGTATTTTTCAATTCCCGCAACGGATAACACCGCCAAAAACGGCAAGTGGGTTAAGGGACCTGATATGGCGTTATTCCGCCAATTTAAAAAGGATATTGGCGATAATCTACCCATTATTGCCGAGGATTTGGGTTATTTAACACCTCAGGTTAAAAAGCTGCTTAAAAGCACGGGCTACCCCGGTATGAAGGTTTTACAGTTTGCCTTTGACGGTGACAGCAATAATGACTACCTGCCCTACAACCACCCCAAAAACAGCGTGGTTTACACAGGTACACACGATAATGATACCATTATCGGTTGGACAATGAGCGCCAGTGATAGTGAGGTTAAACGCGCCGAAAAATTCTTTAATGCAAAACGAAATGACGGCTTTAACTGGACTATGATGCGCGCGGCCTTGGCATCCCGCAGTGATACCTGCATTTTAATGATGCCCGACATTTTGGCACTTGACAGTAACGGCCGCATTAACACCCCATCGGTTGTGGGCGGTAACTGGAACTGGCGAATTGATTCCTACTGCATTAACGACTGGCTTTCAAAAATTATTGCCGATTTAACCACCCTTTACGGCAGAAACCCTTAATAGTAAAACGGACGAGCTTGGGAGACTTCCCATAAGGAAGTCTCCCAGTTTTATTCGCCAAAGGCGAGTTCTATTGCTTCGCAGTTATATTTGGCTTTCGCCAAGTGATATTGTCCTTCGGACAGTTTTTAGGGCGAATAAAATATCACTACGACCAAAGGGAGTAATATCACTTTCGCAAAGTGAAAATATCACTCTTTGCACAGCAAAGAATATCACTTATCTTTCTTGTTTGTTGTTAAAAGGGTTTGGGTATTACCCCAAAAGCAGCATTTGTACTTACAAATGCAATGCTGGTTCTATATGATAAGCATATGAAAAACCTCGATGAATTTCATCGAGGTTTTAATCATCTTTATGAAAAGTAGACTTTTCACTCGTCCGTTTATTTCATTCATATAATCACCTGCGCAATCGTTTTATGTTATAAATTATAACATATATTTATAACATAAATCAAGCCATAATAACAATTGAGGTGAGTGTTATGGAGAAAAAGCTAATAATTAACAAAAAGTCCCTCAAGGGTGAGGACGGTTACAAAACTTTTTCTATAAGAATTAAAGAAGAAACCGTTGATAATCTTGATAAGCTTGCAGAAAATACTAACCGTTCCCGCAATGAACTTATTAATATTCTTTTGGATTATGCCATTAAAAACGCCGAGGTAAAATAGTTGGATATTTAATTTCACAAACTAAACGGACGAGCTTTCACTCGTCCGTTTTTTATGCCTTAAATTTTTCATCAGCTATATTTATCAATTCTTTTTCGGATTCAATATCAGGCTTATATGGGTGGGTTTTACAACGCTTTTCAAACTCCGCTTTAATTTTCTCTGCTTTTTCAATATCCTCTTCATATAACAAAGCAAGTGCATATTCCGTGCGAAGCACAGTTAAAAAATTCCTCATTTGCTTCATAAACTTCTTTTGTTCTTTAGTGAGTAGCCTGCCCACTGCTTCGCGGCGATTTTCACCAATAAGTTCAATAAAAATACGGTCGCAAATTATCAAATTGCGATATATGCCCGCTATGCCGCTTTCTATTTCCAACAAGTGCGATATACATTCTGCCGCTTCGGCAAATTTTTGCTCATCCAAAAGCCGATTAGCCGTAAAAACACCGCTTGTGGCAACCATGCTGTTTTGCATTGCGTCATCAGTCGGAAATTCAAACCATTCACTTGGCATATCCTTAAGCCGCACACCCTTTGAGGTTTGCTCCACAATTTTTAATTGCAACCAAAACGTATTCATTGCCTCGCTGTTGCGGGTGATATCCAACGTATTATAACCATCATTGTTAACCGTTGCGGTTTTAAGGGGTATTCCGTTAGAAACGGCAAGAATTAAAGCCGATACACCAAATCCCAAAATAAATACTGCAAAAAACGGTTGATTTTTGAAAATAAAAAAAGCCAAAAACGAAATAACCGCAACAATAAAATTAAAAATGCAACCGCCAAGATTATAAAGCACAACAGGAAATTTGCCGTTCACCATATCGGGAGGTGACATAAGGCATTGTCCTGCCGTACCCGCAATACTATGACGCTTAAATTTTATCTTATCATTTTCCATTACCCACATTAAATTGTGAATACGGAAGGAACTGAATTTATATCCCGTAAGAAGCCCAAACACCAAATGTCCCGCCTCGTGAATGATTGTATTTACAAAAATACTGACATACATTCCTATAAGTAGCGATAAAAGCATAAATACCTTGTCTGACCCTGTGGCCTTATCAACAAAAAATTCATCAATATAAAACGCAAAACAAAAGCCAAAGGCTACAGCAGATAGCCCGAGCAAAACTGTAAATAAATTTTGTTTCCAGTCGTTTTTTCTTTTCTTACTCATTTTATCACTTCCGTTAATTATCTAATATTATTCGCCACCAAAAATACAAATCAAATATAACTGAGGCACACTTCCTTACGGAGTGTGCCTCTTCGGGTGCTTTTAAATTTACTTAAACTTGTCAAGTGTTCTATTTAATTCTTCTAATTCTTTTCTGGCGGCGCTCAAATCACGCTCAACCTGTCTTCTGCGCATATCTTCTTCATTGCGGCGGTTTGCTTCATATATTGTATTCGCAATTGATTTTGCAACTTCTCTACGGACACGCTCGTTTTCACGTTCACGCTCCCATTCACGTTCTTTTACTTTCCATTCAACATAACTTATGTACTGGTCTAAATCAGTTGGGTCATTACCATATTCCTGTTTATAGCTTAAATAATACCCCGTAAGACGACCCAAACCATTTAAATCACGGTATTTAGGCGGCAAAACAATGATAGAATCAAGTTCCTTATTAAGTGCAGGAAGACTTGCCTTGAGCTCAACTATTTTAGCCTCGTTTTCTTTAATTTTGGCTTTGTTTTGCTTAACAATTTTAGCAGCTAAATCAGCTTCAGCTTTAGCATCTTCTTCAGCATCAAGCTTGCGTGCTTCCTTAACCAGTGCGCTATTATCATAAAAGTCTTTTTCATTAAAGGCAGTTGCGTGAACCTTTAAGCCTTTTGAAATTAAAATAACGTTTATTAATGAGCCAAGGGCACTTGCGCCAAGACCTGCGCCAAAAGCCAATGCGTGTAATATATCCATTTTTTCCATTTGGATTAAAAGGGTTGATGCATAAGCACCTAAAAATGATGCAATAGTCCACAAAATTGCAAATGTTCTGTAGGTTTTGCAAATTGGCGCACTTTCCTGTAGGCGTGCGTACGCCACTATACCAACAATTGTTAAAATAGCATAAGCACCGCCAATTGTAATAGCCAAAACAGGCATTGATAAATAAAGCAGACCTGCCATTATTAATAATGAAATAATACTAATAGCAACACCCGGGCCCTTAACCGACCTGTAAGCGCCCTTACGTGCGGCTGACCTTTCGGCGATAAAGCGGTTATTTTCTTTATCCATTGCCTCTTGCTCGTGCTTGCCAATAACATCTTTTTTCTTACTATCTTTAGGTACGGGGTTTGCTATAACTTCCTTGCGCTTTATAATGTCCTTTTCAAGTTGCTGAATTTCTCCTTCGGCCTTAGAAATCTTTTTAACAACCTCTTCGGCATCCCAAAGTATATGACATAATTCTGCCATTTTATTTCCCCCTAAACTTTTATTACAGTATAATACCTATACTATATATATCAGTTTACTTTAAAATAATACGCTTTGTCAAGTTAAAGTTTTAAAGCGACCCCAATGGGTCGCTTTAATTATTTTAGTAAATCCTCAATTTTCACTTTAAACACCTTTGCGAAAGCAATTATTTCAATATCGGTGACAAAACGTTTACCGCTTTCAATTCTTTGAATGGCATTTTTATCAATATCTATTCCAACTAATTGCATTTTATCGGCAAGCTCACGCTGAGAAATTCCCAACTTATTGCGAAAAACAGTAACGTTCTTGCCACAAACATTATTAAGTCCATCAGCGGCCTTGTTAATAAACATATACATTCTCCTTTTGACATTTAGTGCTTGTCATTAAGAAAATTATATGTTAATATTAGGTCATATATGACACTCACTAAATGTCATATATAAATATATTATTACTGAGGTAAATATGTCAGCTTGTACCTTTTTTGGTCATAAAAACACTTCTGAAATTATTCAACCGCTTATTGCAAACACAATTATAGAATTGATTATAAAACACGGCGTAACAACATTTTATGTTGGAAATCAAGGCAACTTTGACCGACTTGTTTATCTTACACTTAAAGAATTAAAGAAAACATATCCACAAATTAAATATTATGTAATACTAGCATATTTGCCAACTAACAATACAAATTATGAACATATGGATTTTGCGGATACAGTATTCCCCGATTGTTTAACCAATGTTCCGCCAAAATTTGCCATACACAGACGCAACAACTATATGATAGAAAAATCAGATTATGTTATTACATATATTAAAAATAATTTTGGTGGTGCGGCACAATTTGCAGAAAAGGCAAAACGCAAAAATAAAACAGTAATAAACCTTGCCTAACTTTACATTGTTCAAATTATAGTTTATCGGGCTAACACCCAATGCGTACTTCGTAATGCGTAATTCTTAATTATGGTAAAATCTGTGCCTCCATCTGATGAGGGAGGTGGATTTTTGCGAAGCAAAAAGACGGAGGGAGAGAATAAAAAAACGTTATTTAAAAGGTTTCTCTCTCCCTCAGTCACTCATGCCTCGTGACAGCTCCCTCGTCAGAGGGAGCCGAAGATATAATAATTTAACCAAGCGATAAACTATAATTTGAACATTTTTATATAGGCATGTTATTAAATACTAAAAACGCACCCTTTCGGGTGCGTTTTTTAATCGTCTTCTTCCTCGGTATCGTCTTCCTCATCATCCTGCGGAATAATTTCAACACCAAGGCGTTCAATTCTTATACCGTCTACCTGTAAAACGGTAATAACTAAATTTTCAAAGCTAAACTGACTGCCCTCTTCGGCTTCACCGTCAAGCATTGTTTGTGCCCAACCGCCTATGGTAGCGCTGTCAAGCTCGAAATCCTCATCCTCTTCAATGTCAATATCAAATTCATCAAAGAAGTCATAAACACGCATATCGCCGTCGGCTTCGTATTTGTTTTCATCCACCTCAACGAACTCGCGTTCTATCTCGTCATTTTCGTCCCAAATTTCACCAACAAGCTGCTCCATAACATCTTCCATGGTTACAATACCCATTGTGCCGCCGTATTCATCAAGCACGACAACCATATGGCGCTTGTTTTCACGCATTTTATCAAGCACATCGGGAAGGGGCATGGTTTTATGAACAGTTACTGCAGGAATTAAAAGCTCGCGTATGTTAACCTTTTTGCCTTCGACAAACTTTTTGTAAAAATGGTTAAGGTGTAAAACGCCGATTATATTGTCGGCATTATCCTCAAATACGGGAAGGCGCGAAAAGGTTGTTTCACAGCACTTTTTAATGTTTACTTCATACGGGTCGCGAATATCAAGCGCTTCCAAATCAACGCGGTGGGTAATGATTTCATAAGCCAGCACCTCGTCAAAGTCAAGCGCATTTTGTAAAAGGTCGCATTGCTCCTCATCCAAAACGCCCTCGTCCTCAACAATTTCAATTATGTTTTCAAAGTCATCCTCTGAAACGGCTTCACTATCGCTCACGCCCGACTGCCACAGCTTTGAAACCAAATTTACAAAGCCGGTAACAACAATATTAAGCGGTTTTAATATCCACGATAATATATATATCGGTAAAGCGGCCATAACACAAAAATCCTCAGGCATTTGCTTGGCCAAAACCTTGGGTATAATTTCACCGAAGGTAAGCACCAAAAGTGTAACCGCCAAGGTGGACACCCAGGTGTATTTTTCGCTCCACATATCCACAACAATAATGGTTGCCAGTGAAGAAATTGCCATATTGGCAATGTTATTACCAATTAAAACCGTGCTTAAATAATCGTCATAGCTTTCCAAAATTTTCATTGCTGTCAAATGACCCAACGAGCCGCTGTTTTTTTTGCGGTTTTTAAGCCTTACGGTATTGGCTGATGAAAACGCAATTTCGGTAGCAGAGAAAAATGCGCCGACAGCCAAAAGCAAGGTAATTGGAATAAGTAAATACCATTTATTCATCATCGGCACCTCCTATGTCGTCCTCGTCATAGATTTCGCCGACTAATTCTTCTAAAATATCCTCAATAGTGAGAATACCGATAACCTCGCCGTTTTCATCCTTAACAAGACTTAAATTGCGGCGATGCTCGCTCATTTCACGCAAAACATCATCAATGGCGGTATCGGCATTAACATAAAACGGATAGTCAATAATACTTGCCAAGATAACATTGTTTTTGCGTTGCATATAGGCTTTAAAGAATTTGCGAATTTGCAAAATGCCCTTCACCTTACCCGAACGATCGATAACAGGAATTCGCGAATGCTTTGTTTCCTTAACAATCTTTAAAATATCGGGAGTTTTAAGGGTGGTGGAAATTTTTAAAACATCGTCCCACTTTACCATAATTTCCTGTGCAGTGCGATTATCAAAATGCAATGCAGATTTAACAAGCTCACCCTTGTCCTCATCAAAGCCGTCCTCAACCGAAATGTTTTCAACAATGTCAACCAATTCCTCTTCAGTAATGGTTTCAACCGCTTCGGTGTGCTTTTTAAACGGAAGCGACACAAGCGCAGTAAGACCCGAAAATACCAAAGAAATGGGTTTTAAAACAAACATTAACGGCATTAAAAAGGCTGATGCAAATTCGGCAAATTTTTCGTTGCAGGAAAGCGCAAAGCTTTTGGGTATCATTTCACCCAAAACGAAAATAACCACCGTTGCGACTGCGGTTGCAACCGTTACCCAGGCGGGACCGAATTGTAGAGTGATTGCGGTAGCCAAGGTACCGCAGGCAATGTTAACAATATTATTACCGATAAGCAGCACCGACAGCGCTTCGTCAAAATTATCTAAAATTTTAAGCACACGCTTGGCAGCATGCTCCCCTTTGGAAGCCTTGCTTATCATATGTATTTTGTTAACCGATGCTAAAGCAATTTCCGTGCCCGAAAAATAGGCACTAAGCAAAATTAGTACAAGGAAAAGTATAATATTCCCCGCAGGACTGTCGTCCACAAAAACCAACTCCTATTATTAAAAAATATTTTGTAACATATATATTACAGCATTTAAGCTGTTTTGTCAAATTTATTGACACAATTAAGCAGTATTGTTATAATTTATTTGAAAATTGATGCAAGCTCGGCCGTTTGACGCATTGAAATATAATCATCACCCGAAACGATGATATGATCCAAAAGTGTTGTGCCCAAGCTGTTGAGCGAAGCCTTGACAGCCTTTGTCATTTCAATATCCTCTTTGCTGGGAAGGGCTGTTTCAAAATGGTTATGTACAATTAGAACGCAGGGTGCGTTATGCTTAAACACAATTGCTGCAATTTCACGAAAGCTTACACCCACTGTTGCAGCATTACCTTCGTTTAAAAACTCAAACTTTTTTAATTTGCCTGCCGCATCAAGACAAAGCACGCCAAAGGTTTCATGCTTAAGACCTTGGTATTTAACCATAAGATAATCGCCAATTTCATCAATATTTTTAAACTTATGGTTATCCTTATACTTGCTTTTTCCATAGCGTGTGGCCATTGGCATTACGCATTTTAAAAGCAGGGCGCCCTTTTCGGTTATGCCTTTAAACTTTATAAGCTCGTGTACATCGGCATCTAAAACGCCCGCAACTGAACCGAATGCACTTAGCAGTTCGTGAGCAAGCTCGTTTGTGTCCTTTTGGGGTATGATGTAAAACAGCAAAAATTCCAAAAGGCGAACATCGTTAAACGAATCAAAACCCTTAAGCGCCTCTTCACGCATACGCTTGCGGTGGCCCTTATGCGGATTTTCCTTTTTATCCGCCATTTTTACACCCCTTTCAACAGTCTAACATTATAATTATATAATATACTGCATATTTTTTCAAGGAGATATAATGAAAGAATTTACCATTTCCAAAAACGATGCCAATCAGCGACTTGACAAATTCATAACCAAAGCCTGCCCCACCCTTCCGCCTGCGCTGATGTTTAAGTACATTCGCACCAAGCGTATTAAGGTAAACGGCAAGCGTGCCGAAATTAGCACACGTCTACAGGTCGGGGACGTTGTTTCAGCTTACATCAACGATGAATTTTTTACCCCTATAGCCCCAAAGTACGACTTTTTGTCCGCCCCTGCAAAGCTTGATATTGTTTATGAAGATGAAAACATAATTTTAGTTAACAAAAAGCAAGGCATACTTGTGCACCCCGATAAAAACGAATACGGCGACACACTAATTGCAAGAATTCAGCATTATTTATACAACAAGGGTGAATATAAACCCGATGATGAGGCTTCCTTCCGCCCTGCCCTTGCAAACCGCATTGACCGTAATACAGCAGGTATTGTTATTGCCGCCAAAAATGCCGAGGCACTTCGCATTTTGTGTGATAAAATTAAATACCGCGAAATAAGCAAGCAATATTTAACCGTGGTACACGGCACACCGAAGGAAAAAAGTGCAACCCTTACGGGCTACCTTGAAAAAAACGAGGATAAAAACAAGGTTTATTTATCTAACCGTAAAACCGACAATAACCTGACAATTGTTACAAAGTACACCGTTTTAGCAAGTGAAAACAACCTTTCACTTTTAGAGGTTGACCTGCTTACAGGCCGCACCCACCAAATACGCGCGCATATGGCATCCATAGGCCACGCTATTTTAGGCGACGGCAAATACGGTAAGCTAAAGGAAGATAAAAAGCTTGGCTTTGATAAGCAGGCGCTTTGCTCGTATAAATTAACCTTCGACTTTAAAACCGATGCAGGCGAGCTTGAGTATTTAAAGGGCAAAAGCTTTAAGCTAAATGATGTCTGGTTTGTGGACAAGCTTTTCCCAAATACGAAATATTAAAAAAGACACGGTCAAAAACCGTGTCTTTAAATTTTAGTCATCAATTTCCTTTGCGGTGGCAGAAGCAAAAATTTCATCAACCTCGGTAGAGGGTGCCTTAGTAGCAAGTGTCGCAATTACTGCAGCAACTGCACCTACAACAAAGCCGGGCAAAATTTCATAAATACCGGTAGGTGTGATTGCGGCAGGGATTATTGTATTTGTAAACAGCAAGAGCCAAGCAATATCTACAACTGCGCCCACAATAATACCTGTGCAAGCACCGATATAATTAAAACGACGCCAAAACAGTGAAAGAATTACAACGGGACCAAAGGAAGCACCAAACAAGCCCCAAGCATTCTCAACCATAGCCATAATACTATTGGACCAACTGCTTGCATCATTTATACCGTCGGCTGCAATAAAGAAAGCCACAACCGAAACAACAAGCACTACAATACGGCCAACCCACAAGATTTCCTTATCGCTTGCTTTGTCCTTGCGTATAAGCGGTTTATATAAATCGCTTGTAAAAGAGGATGAAGCAACCAAAAGCTGTGAATCCGCAGTGGACATTGCCGCAGCAACAATTGCAGCTAAAAGCAAACCTGCAATAAAGCCGGGGAATATTTTTTGAACAATAGCAATAAATATGTTTTGCTGTGCACCAACAGGAAGTAAACTTTCAGCCACGGAGCTTCCGTCAGCAAACAAATAAGTTCTTGCAAGAATTGCGATTGCAATTGCAGCACCCAAGGTTAAAACAACCCATATAATTGCAACAGTTGCAGATTTCTTTATCATTGAAGGCTTTTTAATTGACATAAACCTAACAATTATATGAGGCATACCAAAATAGCCAAGACCCCAAGAAAGACCTGTTACAATATCGCGCCAATCCGCAGCGAAGGGATTTGTACCAAAGGGTGTAATGCCGTCAGCAAAGGCACCTGAAAAGCTTGAATCAAAACTTCCGGTCGCCATAACAATAGGCACAGTAAGTAAAGCAACCAGCATCAATATACCTTGGAAAAAATCGGTCCAGCAAACTGCTTTGAAGCCACCAAGGAATGTATAAACCAAAATTAAGGTTGCGAAAATTCCCATTGCAAGCATTTCCTTACCTGCAAACCAAGGAATAACCGCACACATAACATTCTTACCTGCAACAAAAGCAGAGGAAACATATACTGTAAAGCTTATCAAAAATATTATAGCGCAAACAATTTTAAGCACCGAGCTTTTTGATGCAAAACGATTTGTTAAATACTGTGGAAGGGTGATAGCATCACCTGCCGCACGCGAAAAACGGCGCAAACGCTTTGCAACAATAATCCAGTTGGCTGCCGTACCAAGTGCAAGACCGATACCAATCCAAACCTTTCCCATACCGAAAGCCAAAATACTTCCGGGGAAGCCCATAAGCAACCAGCCCGACATATCAGAAGCCTGCGCACTCATTGCTGTTACCCAGGGTCCCATTGAGCGACCGCCTAAGAAATATTCCTTTTCCCCTTCATTTTTAGAGCGGAAAAAGAAAAACATACCTATACCAAGCATTAAAGCAAAGTACAGCAAAAATGCTAACAATTCCATTTCTTATCTCATCCTTTGAATTTTCAAAATATTTATACTAGTATAACATAACCTTTTTAAAATTGCAATAATTATTCGCTTTTTCGCATTAAATCGACGAAGCAATAATATAAATTGGGGTTTAGCGCTTGCACGAGGTAATAAGTAAGAGGTAATAGTGAAGAGGTTCGGTGTCGCTTCGCGACGGATTAAAATTGTTGATTTTATTAATTTAATTGTATATTCGTAGGGGCAAGCGTCCCCGATTGCCCACTAGCGATTTGTCACGTTTTTGCGGACAGTCCGGGAGGCCTGTCCCTACAAATTCTTAATATAGTTTGTGCTTCATTATCCCGATAAACTACAATTTGAAAGCATATTAAAACACGGACTAGCTTAAAAGTTAGTCCGTGTTGTTTTTACAATAAATTCATAAGCTTTAGCCATTTGCCCGCTTCTTCTACCCAGCGGCTGTTATATTTTGAAATTTCGTTTGGGTTGTCTTGTGTTTGATGGTCAAAGGTTGAGCCACCGTGGCCACCAAAGGGGTAAATGTGTAGTTCATAGGGAATTTTATATTTTGAAAGCGCCGCGGCATAGTAAAGTGAGCTTTGAACGGGCACAGCAGCGTCCGCCGCAGTATGCCAAATAAACGCAGGGGGCGTTTTTTCGCTTACGCATTTATCAAGCGAGAATCGGTTAAATATTTCTTCATCTAAAGGATACTGACCTGTAAGACTTCTGAACGAGCCTTCGTGACAAATTCCCTTATCAGCAATAATTACAGGGTAAGACAAAATGGAACCGTTAACCGATTTGGACTGTGGGAAAACCTCACGTACTTCGGGAATGTCAAAGCTTGTCGAATAATGTGCCGCAAGGTGACCGCCCGCCGAAAAGCCGATTATTGTAATTTTTTCGGTATCAATGTGCCATTCGTCCTGCTTTTCATACAAAAGCTCCATTGCGGCGGCAACTTCCCTTATTTGTGTAGGAAATTTTTGGGGTGCAACCGAATAGTTGAGTATAAACGCATTCACACCAAGAGGCAAAAACGCCAAAGCAATCGGTTCAGCTTCCCTTTGTGAACACATACAATATCCACCACCGGGGCAAATAAGCAGGGTTGGGCGTTTGCGGTTTTCCTGCTTCATTTGGGTCATATTATATTGAATATAGGTTGTAAGAGTCGGATCACAGCCGTTTTCACCCAAAAATGAAAAATGGTCCTTTAAATGAATTTTATTAACTTCCATAATTTTTACCTACCTTAAAATAAAATACAAAAGCACAATTATACCCAACACTATGCGATAATAACCGAATACCGTAAAATCACGCTTTTTGATGTAACCCATAAGGAACTTAATTGCCAAAACCGAAACAATAAAGGCAACCGCAACACCGATTATTAAAATTGCAATTTCGTTGCCATTCATTACAACGTCGGCTTCCAAAAAGTCCTTAAATTCAAAAAGGCTTGCACCGAGCATTGCGGGGATTGCCAAAACAAAGGTGAATTCACTTGCGGCAACACGGGAAGCGCCCAATATTAAGGCGCCGATTATTGTTGCACCCGAACGGCTTGTGCCGGGGAAGGCGGCCGCCAAAAGCTGAAAAAGACCTATATACGTTGCCAAGGTAAAGGTGATATCGCCAAGGTCATTATATTTTGGTACACGCAGTTTGTTAAAGCGTTCAATTACAATAAATGCCACACCGAAAACCGCAAGGGCAATTGCAACACCAAAGCCGTTATAAAAATATTTATCACAAATGTCGTCAAGCCCTAAAACCTTAAATATAACCCCCGGAATTGATGCCACCGCAACCTTAAACCAAAGCATCCAGCTTTCTTTTTTAAAGATACTTACACCGTTCGCCCTGTCAGGCTTTTGAAAGGGCCAAATTTTGTTCCAAAACAAAATAACGGTAGCCAAAATTGCGCCAAGCTGAATTACAACTAAAAAAAGGCTCCAAACCTCTTTTTGAATTTGCATTGGTAAAAGCTCTTCCAAAATTATAAGGTGGCCCGTGCTGCTTATGGGTAGCCATTCGGTTATGCCTTCAACCACACCGTAAAGCACAGCTAACAAATAATCTAACATACAATCACCTATTATAGTATAAAAGGGTTGTTATAAAATAACAACCCTTTTTTAAAATTATTTAACACAAATTTCCTTATAAAGACCTATGTAAGCATTAGCCGAGATTTTCCAGCTATTGTCGCACAGCATTGCGCGATTTTGAAGAATGCTCCAGCCCTCACGGTTTTTAAAGCCGTCGATTGCGCGGCAGACAGTATCCTTCATTTCGTGTGCGTTATAGTTTGCGAAGGTAAAGCCGTTACCCTTGCCGTCATTACTGTCCTTAATAGTGTCATTAAGGCCACCTGTTTCACGAACAATCGGAATAGTGCCATAGCGAAGTGCAACCATTTGTGCAAGACCGCAGGGCTCGCTTTGACTGGGCATTAAGAAAATGTCAGCGCCGGCATAAATACAGTGTGCAAGCTTAGGCTTGAAACCAAGCTTTAGGCCGACCTTTTCGGGATATTTTTGTGACATTTCGTGGAAGAAGGTTTCAAATTCCCATTCGCCGCTGCCTAAAATTGCAAACTGTAAATCGGCCTGTAGAAGCTCTTCAAACACATGCTTCACAAGGTCAAGACCCTTATGCTTTACAAGACGGGTTACTATACCGATAACAGGAACATCATCCCTGACGGGAAGTCCAAGCTCTTTTTGAAGCTCGGCCTTGTTAACAGCCTTGCCCGACATATCATCAACACTAAAGTTTTTATAAATAAGCGGGTCGGTTTCAGGATTATAAACATCAACATCAATACCGTTTACAATACCGCAAAGCTTATAGGTGAATTCCCTTAAAATACCGTCAAGCCCGTGTGAATAGTACGGGTCGAGAATTTCGCGTGAATATGTAGGCGAAACGGTTGTAATTTTGTCAGCGCATTGAATTGCACCCTTCATAAAGTTAATGCAGTTTTCATACTGCAAAATGCCGAAGCGTTCATTAGGAAGACCTACAACATCGTTATAAAGGTCGTAGCCGTATTTACCCTGATACTGAATGTTATGAATGGTGAAAACAGTTTTAATGTCCTTATAAAGCTCATCCTGCTTATAGAAAGCATCATGATAAACGGGAACTAAAGCTGTTTGCCAGTCGTTACAGTGAATAATATCAGGAATAAAATTGATGTGTGGTAAAACCTCTAGCACAGCGCGAGAGAAAAACGCAAAGCGTTCAGCATCATCGTAATAACCGTAAAGGTTGTCACGCTTAAAGTAATACTGATTGTCAATAAAATAATAAATCACGCCGTCTACATGTGCTTCAAACACACCACAGTACTGTCTGCGCCAAGCAACAGGCACGGTAATGTTGCAAACAAAGGTCATTTTTTGGCGCATTTCTTCACTTATTGTACTATAAAGCGGCAAAATAATGCGGCAGCCAATAAGCCTTTTTCGAAGAGCTTTAGGAAGCGCGCCCGCAACGTCGGCAAGACCGCCGGACATTGCAAACGGATAAGCTTCACTTGTAGCAAATAAAACTTTCATAAATTTTCACCTTTTAAACTATTTGTGACTTTCTTACAAAGCAGTGATGCTCGGGTGTGCCCTTAAGCACCATTTTTTCGCTTATAACTGAATTTTTATCGGCAATTACATTGTCAAGCTGAGCTTCCTCTTCAACAACGGTTTCTTGCATAAGAATACAGTTTTCAATAACTGCGTCCTTAGCCACCTTAACGCCACGGAACAAAATACTATTTTTAACGGTGCCTTCAATAATGCAGCCATCAGCAATAAGTGAGTTTTTAACCTCGGCATCAATACCGTAGCGGGTAGGCATATCGTCACGTGTTTTGGTAAGAATGGGACGTTCCTTATTAAAGAGCTCCTTTCTTACTTCCTTATCAAGAAGTGCCATTGAAGCCTGATAATATGTATGTGTATTATCAAGCACGGCAACAAAGCCCTTATGCTCGAAGCCGTAAACCTTCAGTGTGGATAATGCCTTTGGCAAAACATCCTTTTCATAATTTTTAATTTCTTCCTCATAAGCGCCTTTTACAATTTTAATAAACAAATCACGCTTAATAATGCTAACGCCCATACTGTAGGCGGCATCGCCTTCAGCCTGCGAGTTTGTCATTTTGGTAATGCGGCCATCATCAGCAAGGGTTAAAACAAGCTTTTTACCTGCCGACTCGGGAAGCTGACCCTTATGGTAAACAACGGTAATGTCAGCCCCGTTTGCAATATGGCTTTTAACCGCAGCATTAATATCAATATTTGCAAGTGCGTAAGAATCGCACAAAGCAATATATTCACTGCCGCGGCGGTTAATATAATCCATCGCGCCGTAAAGTGCGTCAACAGTGTCGGTATATTTTCTTACATCCCTTGATAAGTAGGGCGGCAACAAATATAAACCGCCGTTTTTACGGTCCAAATCCCACGCAACACCGTTGCCTACATGGTCCATAAGCGAACGGTAATTTTCCTTAGTGATAATACCAACCGATGAAACACCTGCATTTACAAGGTTAGAAAGTGCAAAGTCAATAATGCGGTACCTTGCGCCAAACGGAACAGATGCCATTGAACGATTAGAGGTTAACTTTTTAAGCATATTATCTTCCGCATTAGCAAAGATAATACCTGCAACTAATGAAGTTCTCATATTTTTGCACCCTCCTCAACATTTTCGGTTATCATTTTGTTGGCCGAAACATCAGCGTTTTTGCCAACTGTAAGGTTGTCACCAATAACGGTAATACCCCAATTTTCGTTACCCACAACAGCGGGGTCACCACCAACGGTTGCGCCTTCTTCAACTACTACATTTTCAGCAATAATTGCATAGCGAACCTTTGCGCCCTTTTTAATTACGGCACCGGGCATAACGAGTGAATAGTCGACCTTTGCGCCTTCCTCAACAGTAACATCCTTAAATAAAATTGAATAGTCAACATCGCCGTAGATTTCACAACCGTCGGTAATAAGTGAATTTTCAACCTTTGCCGTGTCAGAAATATACTGCGGAGATGTGCCAGTGGTTTTGGAATAAATCTTCCAATTCTTGTCGGCCAAATCAAGATTAAGATTGGGATTCAAAAGGTCAAGGTTAGCATCCCAAAGAGAATCAACCGTACCAACATCCTTCCAATAATCGTTAAAGCGGTAAACCTTTAAAAGCTCACCCGCGCCAAGCATAGCAGGAATAATGTTTTTGCCGAAGTCGTTTGAAGAATTGGGGTCTTTTTCATCTTCGGTAAGATAATAGCGAAGCTTTTCCCAGTCAAAGATATAAATACCCATTGAAGCCAATGTGCTTTTGGGAACCTTTGGCTTTTCTTCAAATTCGTAAATTGTACCGTCGGGGTTGGTGTTCATAATACCGAAACGGCTTGCCTCTTCCAAAGAAACATCCAAAACGGCAATTGTACAGCCCGCGCCACTTTCAATATGCTGATTTAACATATCGGAATAATCCATTTTATAAATATGGTCGCCCGATAGGATTAAAACATATTCAGGGTTGTAGCGTTCAATAAACGAAAGATTTTGATAAATGGCATTTGCGGTACCCTTGTACCAATCGCCACCCTGCTGGCTTTGATAAGGTGGCAAAATATGTACACCGCCGTCAAGACGGTCCAAATCCCACGCTTTGCCCGAGCCAACATAATCGTTAAGCTCAAGCGGTTTGTACTGTGTTAAAATACCAACCGTATCAATACCCGAGTTGGTGCAGTTTGAAAGAGGAAAGTCAATAATCCTGTACTTTCCGCCATAAGGCACCGCGGGTTTTGCAATTTTTCCGGTAAGTACACCTAACCTGCTGCCCTGACCGCCGGCCAGAAGCATGGCTACGCATTTTTTACTTTTCAATTGTAACACTCCATTCTGTGAAATTTACCCTTGGTTTTCACCAAAGGTATGAAATACCGAATATATTATACAAGCAAACCACAATTTTTTCAAGTATTTTTTGTTAAAAATCCAAAATTCTTATAAAATGTTTTTGTCGAATTTTGTATATTTTGCACAAATTCAGATAAAATTTTAACTATAATAAATTGCCCATTCAAATGAATGGGCAACTATTTTAGTTATGGTATAATTTTTTTGTCTGATATTTGGGTTCAAATGTGATATTAACACCAAGCTTACGAAAAACATCTTCATCCACACGGGAAAGTATTACCGAGGAGTGCGCTTCACAGCCCTTTAAGCTGTGCGCTTCCTGCAATGCTTTTTTTGCCACATCGCTTGTAACCGCACAAATTGACAGAGCTTCAAGCACCTCGTCAGTATGAAGGCGGGGGTTATGGTTGCCCATAATTTCGGTTTTAAGCTTTTGTACAGGCTCAATAATCGTGGATGAAATTAAGTCAATATCATCGGGAATACCTGCAAGCACCTTAAGCGAATTTAACAATAACGCCGAAGATGCACCCAAAAGGCTTGAGGTCTTACCCGTAACAATTTTGCCGTTCGGAAGCTGAAGTGCAACAGCAGGCAGACCCGTTAATTCGGCCTTTTCCAAGGCAGCCGCAACAACCTTTCGGTCGGAAACGGTAACACCCACCTGCTTCATTAAAAGTTCAATTTTAGCAGCGGCCGACATATCACTCATGCCCTGAGTAACGTTTGTCATTGCAGCATAGTAACGGCGGATAATTTCCTGCTTGGCGGCATCGCATACGGCCGCATCATCAGTAATGGCAAAGCCTGCCATATTAACCCCCATATCAGTAGGGCTTTTGTAGGGTGACTGACCCATTATAGTTTCCAAAATGGCATTTAAAACGGGGAAAATTTCAATATCGCGGTTATAGTTTACCGCCATTTCGTTATATGCATCCAAATGGAAGGGATCAATCATATTAACATCATTAAGATCAGCCGTAGCGGCCTCGTAAGCAACGTTTACGGGATGCTTTAAGGGTAAATTCCACACAGGGAAGGTTTCAAACTTTGCATAGCCCGCCTTAACTCCACGCTTGTTTTCGTGGTAAAGCTGAGAAAGGCAGGTTGCCATTTTACCGCTGCCCGGACCCGGAGCTGTAACAATTACGAGCTTTCTTTCGGTTTCGATATAATCATTTTTACCAAAGCCATCATCACTTACAATAAAGGGAATGTTTGCGGGATAATCAGGTATGGAAAAGTGGCGGTAGGTTTTAATGCCCAAGGAATTAAGTCGCTTTTCGAAGGCGGCAGCCGAATGCTGACCTGCATAGCAGGTAATAACGACACTGCCCACATAAAGACCGATTTGGCGAAAAGCATCAATAAGGCGAAGGGTTTCAAGGTCGTAGGTAATGCCCAAATCCCCGCGGCGCTTATTTTTTTCAATAGCGTCGGCGTTGATGACAATTACCACCTCGGCATCATCCTTAAGCTCTAAAAGCATTTTAATTTTTGCATCGGGATGGAAGCCGGGAAGCACGCGCGCGGCGTGAAAATCGTCAAAAAGCTTACCGCCGAATTCAAGATAAAGCTTATCACCGAAGCTGTCAATCCTGTCGCGGATTTTTTGCGATTGAAGTTTTATATATTCCGAATTGTCAAACCCGATTTTTTGCATTTCCCTGCCCTCACTTTTTAAAAAACATATCGGTATTATACCACAAAATTTACCATAACAAAACACAAATTTTTAATTTAAAGCTTTTTCGGCAATTGCAACAAATTCATCTAATGTATATAGTGTATTTACCACATCCAAAAGCGCTGTGGCCGAAAGATTTTTCGGCAAATTTAATGCCGAAATAAGCCTTTGTCGGTTATCATAACTGTTTTCGCCGCCCGAAAGACCAAGTGTGTAAAAATCAGCCTTAGTGATTTTCCGGTTATTTTCAGCCCCAACCGCTTCGGTTATACCAAATTTTGAAAGGGTTTCCTGCAGTACCGCCTTAGAAAGCCCTTCCACCCCCAAAAAGCCTTCTTTTGAGGGGGCTGCTTTTCGTTTTTCCTTACCCCTTAGCTGCGGCACATAAACATTTATTATTTTACCGTCAGCCGCAATATTTTTAATGTGATTGCGAATAACCTGCCCTGCGCCGTCACTGTCGGTCATAACTATAACACCCTTGGTTTTGGCAAGGGTGCGAATAAGGTCACACATTTCTTTATTTTTAAAAATGCGAAAGCCGTCGGTTGAAATTATAAGGGTGTCAACCACATTTTCAAGGGTTATTTTGTCATACTTACCCTCAACGATAATGGGCATATTAAGCTTAATCAACACTTTCACCCTTTACTGCAATGTATGAAAGCTTAATTATAAGCTTTTCAAGCACTACACGGTCTTCACCGCTGAAGGATTTCAGCGCTACATCGGCATCGGCCAATGCCTTAAGGCTAAGCTGAAGCTTATTAAAATCAAACCTGCGCAGATTAAGGGCGGCATTATCAATTAAAAACGAACGGTTGCCGTATTCGAAATCATCAATAATTTTATTGCCGCTTATATTTTTGCTCCTACCCGCAAGTAAGCGGTACATATCAACATAAACCGAAGAAATTGTGCTTAATATTATAATTGGGTCAACCCTCATAAAGAAAAGGTCATCTAAGATGGAAAAAGCGGCCTCAAGCTCGCATTTCATAATTTTGTTTGCCAGGGCATAAATGTCAGACTCGACCGTTTTGACCGAAACCTTTTCCACCATTTCCCTGGTAATTACCTCGCCGTTTGCGTAGGCACAAAGCTTTTCAAGCTCGTTATGAAGGGTGTTAATATCATCGCCCGCATTTTCAATTAAAAGGCGTGCGGCGCCCTTTTCCATCTGACAGCCCCGCTTTAGTGCACCGTCATTAAGCATTTTTTCAAGCTCATGTCCCGCGCGGTGAGTAAGGTTTACAGCCATACCCCTTGCGCTATCGCAGGCTTTTACGATTTTGTCAAATTTTGCGTTTTTCTTAAGCTCAATTAAAAGGGCATCAAACCACAAAATAAATACCGTTGTTTCGGGAACGTCACCAATTAAGGAAATAAGCTTTTTATAATCCTCGGCATCGCAGGCGGCATAATCAAAATCCCTTAAAATAACCACCTTTTTATCCTTCATCATCGGAAACTGCTGCACGGCGTCATAAACCTCCTGCAAGGAGGAATCCGCCTCGAAGCGCTGGTAATTAAAAATATCGTCCGAATCGGCAACGGGCTTTGAAATCTTTTCAATATAAAGCTTTTTCAAATAACCGTCATCACCAAAAAGAATAAAAACATTTTTATCACCTGTTTTTATTGCCTTTTTCAACGCTTCTTCTTTAAAAATGGCCATTTTAGCTTTGCACCGCCTTCCGTGATTTTTTTATTTATAACACTTTTCAATTTTAACACATTATCCCGCTTTGCACAAGCAAGTAACCCCAATAAAATTAAAAATATTATTACTGCCGACAAATAAGCCGCCCATTTTGGCAAATCGGTAACCGCAAACTGAACACTGCCGAAATAATTTATAACAGCATTAATATATTTCACAACAAGCGCGGCAAGATAAAATATAATACTGCGAAGGGGAAACAGTAAAAAGCCAAAAATGCAAAGGTGCAGTGCCAAGGTTACTACATAAGATATTAAAAGGTTGGTTACAAGCGACATATTTGAAATATACCCAAAAACCGAAATTGTAACCGGCAGGGTAAGCAAAAGTGCAGAAAGGGTTATTAACACCGCCGACACAAGCGATAAAACCGCCTTATGCTTAATAATTTCCTTTTTGCTTAGAAATTCTGTAATGGGCAGCGCTACTGCAAGAATGCCAAAGGTTGACAGCACCGACAGCTGAAACGCCACACTGAAAATTGACAACGGGTTAAACAAAATAACCGCGCTTACTGCCGCGCCTAAGCTGTTTTCAGGTCTTGCTTGCCGACCGATAAACAACGCCAAGGCAAGCAAAATATAGGTTATGCCCGCACGCTGAATTGATATTGTAAAGCCGCATACCGCCGCAACCGCTAAAACGGTTAAGAAAATAATTACACCCTTTAAATAGCGATTATACATAAATTTGTTTACAACAAGCAGCATAAAGGAAACTATTATCGAAAGATGCATACCCGAAACCACCATTACGTGCATAACACCTGCGGATTTTATGTTGCTGTAAAAGCTGTCACTTAAATAGGTGCGGTCACCCGTTAAAAGCGCAAGCATTGTGGCGGCTTCGCTCTTGTCAAAATATTTGAAGATTTCATTCTTTATATATGTGCGAATACCGTTAACCGCCGACAAAACAAAGTCGGAATTATCGGTCAGCACAATATTTGATACGTCGGCAAATAAATATATACCCTCGGAATAAAAGCTTTTAACGCTTATTTCATTTGTAATTTTACTAACCTTGGCCATACCCCGAAAGGACTGCCCCATTTCAATTTTAGGGCCCGTATAAAACGCTTGAAGCCTGTCCCCGCGCTTTAAATATTCACATTCAAGCACCTCAACCTCGCACAAATATTCCTGAGCCTTATTCTCCGAAACCGTTACGGCTAAAAATTCGCCCGAAACGGTCATACCGTCAAGCTTTTCACATCGGTCAATTCTGTTCATTGTGCGTGCGGCCGAAAGCATTGTTAAAAGCAAAAGACATACACACAAAATTAAAACACCGCTTTGCTTTTTATAATTTAAAACAAACATTAAAATAATACACAAAGCGGAAAATATTATAGCTGTAAAAAATGAATAATAAATCAGTAAGACCGACAAGGCCGAAGCCAAGGCTAAAAACAGCATCGGTCTTTTCTTTAAAAAGTTAATAACCGTAATCGCCTCATTTAGCATTTACAAATTTAAAAATTTATAGTATAATAACCTCATCAGGAGGATTTGTTATGAAAAAGCTCGATACAATTAAATTTTCAATAATTCTTACCACCGTGTTTTTAGTTATACTTGTTGCCTTTGCAGTAATGCTGCCTTGGCTTGTTACCTGGTATGTTCAAATAGCACAGCGCCACGAAAGTCTTGCCACCACCATGATGGTGACCTGCTACCCTTGTGCGCCCTTTACAGCGGTTGTTTTGCTTGCTTTAAGAAAGCTGCTTAAGAATATTCAGGAAAAAAATTTTAACAAGGCACAAAATTTAAAGCTTTTAAAATATATGTCAATAAGCTGCCTTATAATTTCGGTAATAACACTTATTGCGGGAAGATATTACCTACCCTTTTACATTGTTGCGGCAACCTTTATGTTTTTAGCCCTTATAATTTTTGCCTTTAGGTCCATTTCGGACGAGCTTTTTACCGACAAATAATACCATAATTCGACAATTTTTTCAATATCATTTAAAAATAAAAGTCTGCATTTACTGCAGACTTTTGTTTTTGTCTATCTTATACGAAAAGGGCTGTGTAAAAACCGAGGATTCACCTGAAATATTCAGCTACAAATTTAAATGCAACTACTATAAGCGTAGAAGCAATTAAAGAATACTTTGTCTGCCAAATCCCATCATTTGCACATTCATCATATTTATGCTTTATATATGAAGAAATAAAAAGCGGTATATACAAAGGAATAAGTAAAAAACAATTTTTAATATTTGTAAAAGTAGGATTGTAAATTAATATAAATACACATAGAAAAGCAAGATAAATAGCCGATAAAAGTATCCAAAACTTTGGCTTGCCGGGTTGCAAATTATCACCGCCTTTTTGTGTATTATAGCATAAAAGCGGTGAGAAATCAATGCGAAGCATTGTATATCATCAGTTCCGCAAGGAATTGCATATCATCAACTTCGCAAGAAGTTGTATATCATCATTGCGAAAGATTTTTGATGCACGCCTAAAGGTGTGATGAGATACAAGACAGCATTGCCGTGTTGATGATATACACGCAGACGCGTGATGATATGCCATTGCTTTCGCAATGGATAAAAAACTCTCGTTCAAAAGAACGAGAGTTTTTTGGCACCCCTAGTAGGAATCGAACCTGCAACTGCCCCTTAGGAGGGGGCCGTTATATCCATTTAACTATAGAGGCAAATATTAAATTTTCGGCCCTCTCCTAAGGGCTTTACATCTTAGGGGGCCGTTCGGCTTAAAGCCGCAGGGTTCTCGGTACCCATTCAAAATCTTTGATTTTGCTAATGGGTGAGGTTCATATATCCATTTAACTATAGAGGCAAATATTAAATTTTCGGCCCACTCCTAAGGGCTTTACATCTTAGGGGGCCGTTCGGCTTAAAGCCGCAGGGTTCTCGGTACCCATTCAAAATCTTTGATTTTGCTAATGGGTGAGGTTCATATATCCATTTAACTATAGAGGCAAGTATATACTAAATTGCCAACATATTATACCATTTACATTTTGTTTTGTCAAATAAGAACATTAATATTTATTATAAAAAGAAAATTGGGGTTTATAGGGCCGAAGGCCCATCGATATAAATCCCTTTCGGGATTTTCAATATGTCACAAATGACTCGATATGCTTTTGAAGCAGCTTGTAAGAACAAACTGCATCAAAACCTCGATATGTTCTGCGGAACAAGAAGGGATTTATATCATATCGATTTTGCTATAAAGCAAAAATATCGAATTGCGTAGCTATATATCGACATAAATAATGCGTAATTCGTAATGCGTAATTCGTAATTACTGTACAAATTAAATTGTGTATCTGTAGGGGCGATTCACGAATCGCCCGCCTGTACATAGCTGTAATTTACGGACAATTCGTGAATTGTCCCTACGATATGCCACCAATTCAACCAAGCGATAAACTATAACTTGAAAAAGCTTTATAGCTCTGCTATACTGATTTTAAAGGCTGGTGATACCGTGAAGAAAACACGCATTGACATGCTAGACACTTTATATCTGACCAAAGCTATTGTATTTTTAGGTATGATAATAACCGTTTTAAGCCTGACGTTAGCAATTGCAAGTATATTTCCCGAAAAGGTACCGCTTGACCCAATCTACGATGATGTCAGCAGACCGTTTGAATTATGGGTTTACAGTTATATTGCCGCTTTTATAAGCCTGTTTTTCTACCTGATAGATGGCATATTTTGCATTATTCGCGCTTTTTATAAATTAGACACCGTTTTTAACCTGATATTAGGCTTTTTAATCTTTGGCAGTATACCGATGATAATATTTGTCGGAAGTTGGTATCCGGGAAGTATTATTTGGAATATTTATTATTTTGCATTATTTGTGTTGGAAATTGTTTCAATGTGGCAAAAAGTAAAACATATAAAACAAAGTTCAGAGTAAAAATCACCCGCTTAAACGGGTGATTTTTTAGTATTAAGTATTTTTTTAATAAACCAAACACAAAACGGAATTGAAGTTAAAAAGGTTAAAATATCAGCTAAAGGCTGAGTCATTAAAACGCCGTCCATTTTAAAGAAGAAGGGCAAAAATAAAATTAGCGGTATAAAATACACACCCTGCCTGCAGGAAGCCAAAAAGGTTGCGCCCTTTACAAAGCCCAGGGACTGATACATCATATTAACATAAGACGAAAACCCGAGAAGCGGAAGCGCAAAGGCGTACATAAATAAAAGTCTTGCGCCGATTTTTGCAACCTCGGGATTTTTGGCACCGAAAAGGTTCATAACACCGTGGGGCACTGTTGCACAAAGCAGGGCGCCAAGCACTGCCGCAACCGACCCAAAGATTGTAGCGGCAACAAACACCTTTTTAACGCGGTCAAGCCGTTTTGCGCCATAGTTATAGCCCGCAATTGGCTGAAAGCCTTGTCCCACACCTAAAACAATGGAACGAATAAATATATAAACCTTATTTGCAAGGCTTACTGCCGCAACGGCGGCATCGCCGTAAATTTTAACCCGAACATTCAGTAAGGTGGTTGCGACACTGCCAAGACCTTGGCGGAACACCGTCGGTGCGCCTGTTTTAATTATAAGCCAATAATCCCGCAGACTGTGGCTTATAAATTTGGGTGAAAGCTTAATTACACCCTTGCCCAAAACATAGAATGCCATTGCAATTGAAAAGCTTATTGTCTGACTAATAGCGGTCGCAATTGCGGCGCCCTTTACACCAAGGCCGAAAACAAAAATGAAAATTGGGTCAAGCGCCATATTTATAAGCCCGCCCGAAAGACCGACAAGCATTGAAAAGGTGGCTCGTCCCTCGGCACGAAGCAGAGGGCCTAAAACAAAGGACGTGCACATAAGCGGCGCGGCTATTAAAATTACGGTTGCATAATCGCGCGCAAAGGGCAAAATAGTTTCGGTTGCACCGATAAGCAATAACAGCGGGTCTAAAACCAAAAGGCAAATTATTGCAATTAAAAGCCCTAAAACAAACCCCATTAAAACCGCGCTTGAAGCAAAGCGGTTAGCGGCATTATTATCCTTTTCGCCAAGCTTACGGGAAACGATACTGCTACTTCCCATTGAAACGCCAAAGCCTACCGACTGAATGATTGACTGTATGGAAAAAACAATACCCACACCGCCGATAGCACTCTCCCCAAGGCTTGTTACAAAATATGTGTCGGCCATATTGTAAATGGAGGACAGCAGCATATTTGCGACCGACGGTAATGACAGCGAAATTAAAAGCCGCGTTATTGGGGTTTCGGTCATTTTTTTGTGTTGTAATTCACTTGTTAATGCTTTCATTTTATTCGCCTATATACTCAAATCTCTTAAAGGTTTTTCCGTCACGGGTAATTTCCTCTTCCCACATTGAAAGGGGTCTTACCCAAATTTCCCCGTCCCCGTAAAGAGCTTTATAAACAACCATTTTTTCAAGCGTTTCGCTGTGGTTGGCAATTGCCAAAACCTCATATTCATTACCCTTGAAATGACGGTATTTCCCTAACTTCATTTTCAAAACTTCCTTTAAACAAAGCCACCCAAAAGGGTGGCTTATATTTATTCATTACATCTGCAACGTGCGAAAAGCGCCGTAAATATTGCGGCAAGCAATAAAACTATGCCAAAAATTACAATTGCTACAATGTTTTCAAGCACAAAGCCCGAAAAATACGAGCCGATTATTGCGCCGACAACAAGTGCAACTAAAAACAAGCTTATGCCGATTATCCAAGCAGTCACTTTCGAGCGACAGCCCATACCACAACAATTACATCTGTCAGTTAACATACATCTTCACCTTTAAAATATTATTGGTAAAATACCATTAACATTTTATGCGAAAACGAAATTTAAGTTACTTCATAAATTCATACATTGCGCGGTAGCACATATAAACGTCAAACTTTGCGGTGGTTTCAAAGGGGGCGTGCATTGAAAGCACGGGAACACCCAAGTCGATAACATCCACACCCATATTTGCAATGTATTTTGCAACGGTACCGCCGCCGCCAATATCAACCTTGCCGAGCTCGCCCGTTTGCCAAACGATACCCGCTTTATCTAAAAGCCCCATAACAAAAGCAGTAAATTCAGCCGAAGCATCACTTGTAGAAGACTTGCCGCCTGCGCCCGTATATTTGGTAACCACAACACCGTAGTTTACAAAGCTTGCGTTTTTGCGTTCCATAACATCGGGGAAGGTGGGGTCAAGCGCGGCGTTAACATCAGCCGACAGGCACTTTGAATTGCGAAGTGCCACGGTAGCATCACCGCCCTGCATTTTTACAAGGTCACCGATTAAAAAGCGTAAAAAGTCGGACTGTAGACCCGTATTACCGCAGGAGCCGATTTCTTCCTTATCGGCTAAAATGGCAATTGCGGTTTTTTCGGGATTATTAACATTCATAATAGCGGTAAGTGCGGGGTATGCGCAAACACGGTCATCCTGACCGTAAGCGCCGATAAGTGAACGGTCAAAGCCAATGTCGCAGGCCTTAAAGGCGGGCACCATTGTAAGCTCGGCCGATAAAAAGTCGCCTTCGGTAATGCCGTATTTTTCGTTTAAAAGCTTTAAAATGTTAAGCTTAACAAGCTCGCTGCCCTCATCATCCTTAAAGGGATGACTGCCAACCAAAACATTAAGCTCTTCACCGCGTATACCGTCGTGAAGGGTGCGTTTGTCCTGCTCTCTTGAAAGGTGTGGAAGCAAATCGCCAATAACAAACTTGGGCTCGTCATCCTTTTCACCAAGGCTTACTTCAATAACACTACCATTACGAAGGGCAAACACACCGTGAAGCGCCAAGGGCATAACTGTCCATTGATACTTTCTAATACCGCCATAGTAATGGGTTTTGAAAAGTGCTAAATCGCTGTCTTCATAAAGGGGGTTAGGCTTTAAATCAAGGCGGGGGGAATCGATATGCGCGGCGGTAATATTTGTACCGTTTTCAATCGGCTCTTTACCGATAACCGCAAAAGCCACGGTCTTGCCGCGGTTATTAAAATAAACCCTGTCACCCACATTATAGGTTTTGCCATTTTCAAAAGGAACAAAGCCGTTAGCTTCGGCCATTTTAACAGCTTCCTTTACGGCTTCGCGCTCGGTTTTAGCGGCATCCAGAAACACCTTATATCCTTCGCAGTATTCATCGGCCTTTGCCAAAACAACGCTGTCTTCAACAAGGCGGCCGTTTTTCTTGGTTAAAAAAAGCTGTTCCTTTAATTCTTTAATATCGCTCATAATTCAAAAATCTCCTTCAAAAGATTTAAAAAGTCATTGTTAAAAGTATTCTCGTCAACATTGTTGTATATTACAAAATCGCATTTTTCTTTATAAAAATCATCACTTTTGCCTGCGTTTATTCGCAAAAGTGCCTGTTCGGTTGTAATATTGTCACGAGCCAAAATGCGTTTTAAGCGTAATTTTTTATCAGATAAAACCGCTACTGTTTTACTGCAAATTTCATCCACACCGCTTTCAAAAAGTGTGGGAGCATCCAAAAGCACCTTGTCACAATCAATTTCCTTTAAAACCATTTTTTTAATAATCGGTAAAAGGGTTTTGTTTAAAAGTTCGGTACTATCGGTATCCTTAAACGCTTTTCCGGCCAAAGCCTTGCGGTTTAGGGTACCGTCATTATTTAAAATATCGTTCCCAAAAGCATTTACAACCGCCAAAAGACCTTCCTCGCCCTTTTCGGTGGCTTTGCGGGCAATAATATCACAGTCAATGTGCTTAACGCCCAGCTTTTCACAAAGAGCGGAGGCGGTGCTTTTGCCTGCACCCGTGGGACCTGTCAATCCTACTATAATGCTCATAGCTTTATCACCTTAAATGCGGCCGCGCGGATAAGTCGGTTATAAACCGCAAGACCGACACCCTCTTTTTCGGGGGCGTGAATAAAGACACGCTCGGCCCCAAATTTATCAACCTCGCGAAGTACTGCAAAAATTGAATGTGCAAGGCTTAATGTATCGTTAACACTACCGTAGATAAGCTTTGGTATTTTAATATTATTGGATTCTTCCTCAAAGCAAACCGCTACCGCATTTTCCTGCTTATTAACAAAATCGGCAAAGTTGTCGCCTTCAACCAAAAAAGCAGTTGTTTTAGGGGCGTAATGCTTATATTTCATACCCGGACTTTCCGCCTTGTCACCGCTTTTAAGCTCGTTTAAAACGGCATCGGCAATTTCAAGCGTGGGTAAAAATTTAAGCAACTGTTCATAGGTTACCGCACCCGGTCGAAGCAGTATGGGCGTTTGGCCAACAAGGGTAATAACGGTCGATTCAACACCGAAATCGCAGTTCTCACCCATTAAAACGGCATCAATTTTACCGTCCAAATCATTAACAACATGAGCGGCGGTTGTAGGACTTGGTCTGCCCGAAACATTGGCCGACGGTGCAGCAAGGGGTAGCCCGCTTTTTTTAATTACGTCAAGAGCAATTTGGTTTGACGGCATTCTTACTGCAACTGTATGCAATCCCGCCGAAACACTTTCCGCCACCCTTTCGGTGCGGTGAAGCACCATTGTTAAAGGGCCGGGCCAAAAGCTTTCAGCCAAAGTGTACGCAATTGGGGGTATATCCTCGGCAACCTCACTCAGCATTTCCATATCGCTTATATGAACAATTAACGGGTTGTCCTGCGGTCTGCCCTTAGCATCAAAAACCTTTTTAATGGCATTATTATCGTAAGCGCTTGCGGCAAGACCGTAAACCGTTTCGGTAGGCACACCGACAACACCGCCGTTTTTTAAAATTTCGGCAGCGGTAGTAATGCTTTTATGGTATTCGGTTTTATTTACTGCAAGTCTAAGGGTTTCCATTTTAATTTTCTTCCTCTGATTTTAAGGCTTCGGTACGGTAATATGTGATAAGTCCATCCACAATTTCATCAATATCACCGTTTAAAATTTGGTCTAATTTATAAAGGGTTAAACCGATTCTATGGTCGGTTACACGGCCTTGTGGGTAGTTGTAGGTACGGATACGTTCGCTTCTGTCACCTGTACCAACCTGACTTTTACGGTCAGATGCAATGGCTTCGTCGTGCTTTCTTTGTTCTTCATCAAAAAGACGGGCACGCAAAATGCGAAGCGCCTTATCCTTATTTTTAAACTGGCTTCTTTCGTCCTGACATTCAACAACCGTACCAGTGGGAATGTGGGTTACACGAATAGCCGAAGAGGTCTTGTTAATGTGCTGACCACCCGCACCGCTTGAACGGAAGGTATCAATTTTAAGGTCGGCAGGGTTAATTTCAAGCTCGACCTCGTCAGCTTCGGGAAGCACCGCAACCGTAACGGTTGAAGTATGAATACGGCCCTGAGTTTCGGTATCGGGCACGCGCTGAACACGGTGAACACCGCTTTCATATTTAAAGCGAGAATATGCACCGCTGCCCTCTATCATAAAGCTGATTTCCTTATAACCGCCAAGCTCGGTTTCGTTAGCGTTGCTAATTTCAATTTGCCAACGCTTTGATTCGGCATACATTGAATACATACGGTAAAGGGATGCTGCGAAAAGCGCCGCTTCCTCACCGCCCGCGCCACCGCGAATTTCAATAATAACGTTTTTATCATCATTCGGGTCCTTGGGTAAAAGCAAAATTTTAAGCTCGTCAGCAAAAGCAATAATATTTTCCTTTGCCTCTTTAAGCTCTTCCTCAGCAAGCTCTTTAAAATCCTTATCTAAATTTGGCTCATTTAAAATTTCAAGCGCTTCCTTTTCGGCATTTTTGGCCGAAACATATTGCTTATATTTTTCAACAATGGGGGTAAGGTCGCTATATTCCTTCATTAATTTTCGAAATAGCTCGTTATCTGATGCAACATCAGGGCGGGTAAGCTCAATACCGATTTGTTCGTGGCGGTTTACAACCGATTCTAATTTATCAAACACTATTCTTCACCTTTAATAATTTTCTTTACACTTTTTTCAGCCTTGACGCGCGGTACCATAAATTCCCTGCCACAGCCGTCACACCGAAGCTTAAAGTCCATACCAATGCGGGTAACGGTAAAAATATCATTTCCGCAGGGGTGCTTTTTCTTCATTAAAAGCTTATCACCGATTTGTATATCCATTACCGCACCTCTTTCGCATAATTATACAGTATATATTATATAACATTTTTATCCAAAAGGCAATAAGAAGGAAAAATAAATTGGGGTTTATGGGGCTAACGCCCAAAAGAAAAAAGAATAAAGAAAAAATAATAAATAATAAAAAATGTATGCCTACGGCACAATATATAAATCCGTCGGCAAAGCCGACACCGATTTTATTCTTTATTCTTTCTTATTTATTATTTAATCGCGCAGCGATAAACTATAATTTAAAATAATATAACAAAAGCACCTTCCAAATGGAAGGTGCTTTAATAACCGCTTTTATTTCATTTCAACAATATTATCGTTTGACTTTACAATACATTTTTCGGGATAAACTCCCCTGAGGCAGTTCATTGGGTAAACCCTTGTGCCCTTACCGATTATCGTGCCGGGGTTTAAAACGCTTCCGCAGCCAATATCGGCACCGTCACCCAGCATTGCACCTACTTTTCGCAGGTTTGTAGCATAATCGCTATCGCTGTGAATAACGATATTCGAACCGTCGCCCTTAAAGTTAGAGCATATTGAACCCGCACCCATATGGGCCTTATCACCTAAAACCGAATCACCAACATAGTTATAATGGGGCACCTGAACACCATTGCACAAAATGCAATTTTTAAGCTCGGTCGAATTGCCTATAACACAATTTTCACCAATAATAATATTACCTCTTAAAAAAGCACCCGGACGAATAACGGTATTTGACCCTATAATTACAGGCCCTTCAATAACCGCAGTGGGATAAATTTTAACATTTTCACCCACAAGCACATCTTTTTCTATGAAATGATAGCCCTCAATTCCGGCTTCAAGTAATTCTTTAATATATTTTTTTATATCGGATAAAGCTTCCCACGGATACTCGTATTTTTCCAAAAACGGTTTAATAATTTCGTTTTGTGTTGAAAACAAATCCTTTGTTTTAATATATTTATTCAACGGTCAAACCTCTTTCAATAATTACATTTGCTATAATATCGGCAAAGCTTACGCATTTTTCTTCGGTTTCGGCTTCAATCATAATTCTAATAACAGGTTCGGTTCCGCTTTGGCGAAGCAGTACCCTACCGTTGCCGTTTATAAGCTTTTCAACCTGAGCAACACTTTCAAGCACTGCGCTATCCTTTACGGTCAAGTTCTTATCCTTAACGCGCAAATTCTTAATATACTGCGGGTAAAGTGATACCGCATCACACAGCTTCGAAAGTGGCTGCTTGCTGTCGCAAATTTCTTCAAGCAGCATAATTGCAGTCAAAATACCGTCACCTGTAGTGGCATATTTCTTAATAATTATATGTCCCGACTGTTCACCACCGAGTGAATAATCCTTATTTTGCATACATTCGTATACAAAACGGTCACCAACGGCAGTTTGTTCACACTTTATTCCTGCAGCTTTAAGAGAATTAAAAAATCCACTGTTAGACATAACGGTAGCTACCACCGTGTCGTTATTAAGCATTCCGCGCGACTTTAAACGCTTGCCGAGAATATACATAATAGCATCGCCGTCAACGATATTGCCGTTTTCATCCACCGCAAGACAGCGGTCAGAGTCACCGTCAAAGGCAAAGCCTACATCCAAATGGTTTTCTTTAACCAACTTACACAGCCGTTCAATTTTGGTAGAGCCACAGCCTTCGTTAACGTTAAGACCGTTAGGCTCGTCACCAATTACCTGAAGCTGTGCACCGAGAGTGCCAAAGACCGACGGAGCAATATTCCACGAGGCACCGTTTGCACAGTCAAGCCCGATTTTTAAGTTTTTATAGGAATTGGATGCCAAAGAAATTAAATAACCTACATAACGGTTTCTACCCGAAACATAGTCCACAATACAGCCGATTCTTTCTTTAGTCGCAAGAGGCAAATCAGTATCATTTACACCAAATGCCGACATATCACCATCTAAATATGCTTCTATATAAGCGGTAGTGCTGTCGTCAAGCTTTTCACCGAAACGGTTTATAACCTTAATTCCGTTATCGTAAAACGGGTTATGTGAGGCGGTTATCATTATGCCGCAGTCAAACCCGTCAAGCCTTGTTACATAGGACACACTTGGGGTGGTGGTAACATGAAGCATGTATGCATCTGCACCCGATGCAGTAATACCTGCAACAATTGAATATTCCAGCATATAGCTTGAACGGCGGGTATCTTTACCGATAACAATCTTAGGGCGATAGCCCTTTTTTTGACAGCCCGAAAGTGATGAAGAATAGTACCAACCCAAAAATCGACCAACCTTATAGGCCTGCATTGAGGTAAGTCCCACATTTGCTTCACCACGAAAGCCGTCTGTACCGAAGTACTTATTTTTGTAATCATTTTTTACGGCCGTTTTGATTTCGATAGTATCACGCAAAAGCTCATCGGCCGATATTTTAAAGTAATCACACATTAAAAGTATTTTATCAATTTGCGGAACTGCCTGGTCCATTTCCCATTTGGAAACCGATTGCCGTGAAACCGATATAATTTCGGCCAATTGCTCCTGCGAAACGGCATTTGCCATTCTCATTTGTGCTATTTTCTGTCCAATAGTCATAATAAATTACCTCATATCTTTTATACGCCAAAATCACGCCTTATATTACCAAATTATCTCACATATAACAACCAACTTTACATTGAATATTTTGCAACCAACAGTTGCAAAATACAAAAAACGCCTTAATTTTAAGCAACAAATTCATTTTTCATCAGTTTTTATTGTAAAGTTTGATTGGAATATAAACCTCTATTCAAACACCCGCGCACAAATAAATTTTATCCCCTTGCAAATTATAATCCTTTAAAGACACCCTTGTCTTTTCGCCGCTATCGTAGGTGGTAAAATAATAATTCCCATTTTTACAGTCACAGCAAGAAGTATAACGGGTGTATTCGCATTCGCCATTCGGGGTTAAAACACACCCTTTGGGCATTGCAACACTTGATAAAATGTGAAAAAGCTGATTTACAGCTTCGCTTGGGACTAAATTTTTAGGGGACCTGTGCTTTATAAATGCCGCCCTTACAAAACGGGACGCTGAGGAAAAATCACCCGGTATACCCACCCCATCAAGACCCAGACTATATTCGTCGCTTGAGTTATTTTTAGGTATTTGAGGTTTAAAAAGCTTTTCATAACCCTCAAGCCCTTCAAGCTGCTTTAAAAATGGCGGATTATTGGTAAGCACACCCACCGCGTTTTTATAAAACCTTATCCCCTGCTTTACGCTTTCCACAGTAACCGACTGCTTGCTGTCGCTTATTATCCAATGCAGCGGCGACAGCGGCAATTCACTACTGAAGCTTATATTTACAAGGTTTATATTAAAAAGCCGCTCCAATGCTTCAGTCACGGTTTGACATTTACCTAAAATATAAGGGATAAACTCAAACGGAGTAACATTAATTTTACTGTTATCAAGTGAATGGTAAATAGCATTATTCGGAAAATTAAGCCCCGCCATACAAAGCCCTTTTTCGTTCATACCGTCAAAATATAAGGGATAACCTTTAACCTCGGCCGCCATACCTATTATTGCAAAGCGGGGTGCGAAATCCTCAGTACAACGCATTTTAAATTCGTAATTTTTTGGGGTTATAATTACCCTTTCGTTATATCCGCGCTCCAAATCAAGATTTCTGCCAAAACAGTTATTATAACTTACTGCCGTACACATAAAAGATCAACTCCTGTAATTATTATGTGCCGACATTTAAAAAAACACTCCACCTTTTAATGTAATTGCATTTAACTAAAAATAATGTTATAATAATTATATAAATAACAAAAGGGTGATTTTTTTGCTTTACGCCGCTATTGCAGTTGTTTTACTTATTATTTTATACTTACTTGCCATTCGCGGCAGGGTTGGTTATAAAAAGCTTAGTGAGCTTCAGGGCTTTAACTATGCACACCGTGGGCTTCACGGTAACGGTGTTGCCGAAAATTCGATGACCGCCTTTCGTAAAGCACTGGAAAAGGGCTACGGTATTGAGCTTGATATTCACCTTTTGAAAGACGGTAATTTAGCCGTTATTCACGACTGCGCATTAAAGCGCACCACAGGATCCGAGGGTAATATTGAGGATTTAACAACAGCCGAGCTTAAAAACTATAGGCTTGAAAACGGGGAGGACACAATCCCCACCTTTAAAGAGGTGCTTGATTTATATGGCGGTGCCGCACCGATTATTGTGGAATTAAAGCCCCTTAAAAACCAAGCCGCCTTGGCAAAGGCCGCGGCCGATATGCTTAAAGATTATAAGGGCGCTTACTGCATTGAAAGCTTTGACCCGCGCTGTATTTTATGGCTTAAGAAAAACCGCCCCGAAATTATTCGCGGTCAGCTTTGCCAGAACTTTTTTAAAACTAAGGATAAGCTGAACTTTTTTATAAAGCTTTTGCTTACAAACAGCCTTTTAAACTTTTTAACAAAGCCCGATTTTGTAGCGTATAACTTTGGCCACCGCAAAAATTTATCCACCACACTTTGCAAAAAGCTTTGGAAAATGCAAATGGTGGGCTGGACACTTAGAACAAAGGAAAGTCAAAAGGAAGCTGAAAAGGAAGGCTGGCTTTCGATTTTTGAATATTATTTACCTTAAATAAAGGAGGAATTATAAATATGAAATGCCCACATTGTGATTATGAAAGACCGGAGGCCTTTGCTTATTGCCCAAAATGCGGTAAGCCCTCCACCCGTGAAAGTGAACCTGTGGTTATATGCCCCACCCCACGAATTCTAAGCTTTATTAAGGATGATTTGTTTTTTATAGTGTGCATTCTTTTAACCGCAGGTGTAGGCTGCACCATGCTTTCGGGCGGCTTTAACGCCCTAACACTTCTAATAACAATTTTTGCTTGGCTTACCTATGCGGGCGGCAGAAAAAATGTTGTTGAACATAAGCACATTAAGGTTATAAGCGGTTCGGTTTATGCTATTTATGTAATTGAAAACATTCTTGCGGTTTTTGTAATATTAAGCGGTATTGCATATTCGTTAATGATGCTTGGACTTCCCTTTTTAAGCGGTTTAAACATTGAAGAATTTATTACCGACAAGCTTGGACCTATGATTATGCTGTCAGGCGTGGTGCTTGCCTTAATTTCGGCCGTGGCAATGTTCCTTGGCGTAATTTTAATTGCACTGGGTGTAATAATGCTTATAGTAAATATTGCAGGCCGTAAAAAGCTTCACGCACTTATTAAATCAATTTATAAAAGCGCCGAAGCAGGTGAAGAAAATTTTGTAGGCGTTAATAAGGCACAGCCCTGGATAATAATTTTTGCCGTGCTTTCAATAATTGCCGCCATTACCAGCGTAAGTAACGGCAGCGTATTCGGCTTTTTGTCGGAAGGCGCATTTGCCGCCGCACTTATAATTTGCAGTATACTTGTTTCAAAGCATTTATGCGATAAATAAATACATATTTAAAACAAAACAGGCAAGCGGTAAAACCGCTTGCCTTTAATTTTTTATATTTTATTTTTCACAAAATTTGTTCAGCCTCTTGATTTTCAGCCATTGGCAAGGCCGTAACTTTTTCTTTCTTGGGGAATTTTTTGCGACGGAAAACAAACAAAAACAAAAACAGATTCACTTCCACAAAATTAAACCATATACCAAGCATAATAACCGCTGCCGGCGGTAAAAAGAAAAAAGCTAAAAATGATGCAAACACAATAGGTGAGGTTGCCAAAATGCAGACTATTGATAAAATTTGATTTATAACTGCAAAGAAAGTTGCAAAGCCGTTTTTTAAAACAAATGCCAAGGTGCCAAAAAGAGCACCCGGTAAGTACAAAAGGAATAGCCATATAAGCAAATCGGGTGTGGTGTTATTGAATACATTATCACCTGTTATGAACAATATAGCCACAACCTCGACCGACACAAAAGAAAGCAGCGTTACCCAAAAAAGAAGTAGCATTTTTCGGTTGTGTTTTTTGGGTGAAACGGAATCATCCTCGGGCTGCTTTCTTTTAAAAAGCGGAACAATAGCGGCCGCAAGAACCATAAAACAATAAACCAGCCCGCCCAAAATAAACCATATGGGATTTACAAAGGAATTCAATAAAATACCCATACCGAAAAACATAGCTGCGGCACTGATTATGTTGAATATGGCAATTATTACGGTGTAAACCTTATAAAGACGCGAGGTTTTGCCCTTTGTTAGAATTGCAAGCACACCGCCTGTTAAAAGCGGCAAATTTATTGACACCACAATTCCTGCCGTCACCAACGAGTAGCGCAGCATTTCCGTGAGTGTTTCATTTTCCGACAAAAGCGAAATCGTCATACCCGCACATACAAATAATACCAGCATAATCCCCGCATAAACTATTGCGAAAACCACATTTTTTCGGTTTTTTGTCGCCTTTTCAGCCTTAATGCCATTTAAAGCGCCGTCATTTATAATTTCCTGCATATTAACCACCTAAAAAGTTTTTAAAGTAAACACAGTATAACACACTATCTTTTTATTTTCAACCACACATAAAACAAGCAGCCGCTTGATGCGACTGCTTGTGTTTTTTAATTTGGAACCAAAACGCCGTCCATTATAGTTGCGCCCCAGCTTTGCTCAACCGCTTTTTTAGGGTCAGACTGCAAAGCAGAAGCTAACACCTGAATGCTGAGAGAATAGCCTTCGGGCTGGTTTATGGCCGTTGCGCTGGAAATTAGAGTATCGGTCGTTTGGTCAATTTTAACAGGATTTTCATAATAATAGTACCCGTCATTACCCTTTTTCCAGCCATTAGCATTAAGGGTTAGGGTATAATCCTGCGCTTCAATTGGGGCGGTAGCCAAAACCGTACCGTTGGCATCGTTCACCCAATTAACAACAATAGCCACCCTTATAAACGCTGTGGTATCCCCCGTGTTACGAACCTTAACCTGTGATTTTACGCCGTTTGCGAATTCCTCCTCAACAGCGCAGGAAACCGCAACGGGTTCAAATTCGTTAGTAACCTCGGGTGTTTTATAGGCCACATAAGCAAGGGTTGCGCCAACCGAAATGATTAAAAAGGCTGCTGCGACAACAAGCAAGGCCGTAGCTTTATTCAATTTTTTGTTGTTCACAGCAAATCACCCTTTCTTAAAAAATGTTGTTAACGCTGTGCTGACCGTCAAGCCACTTATCATTGGTTTTTGAAGCGGAATATAAAAGCTGGTTCGAACCGTCGTTATATTCAAGCTCAACTGTGGTTACGAAGTCCTGCCTTTTAAAGCGCCAAGCCCATGCATTATGGTAGGTAACGGTGTATTCACCTACGGGAAGGTCGGTAATTGTGACCGAACCGTTGCCCGTTACCGAAACGGTGAGGTTTATTTTTTCGGTATCACTTCCTGCCTTACCCTTTACAGTAAACAGGAAGGCTTGGTCAATATCGGAAATGGGTACCGAATTCATTTTAATTGTAAGGTCGGTTTTAAGGGCGTTAAATTTGGCGTAATATGTACTGTCCTTCCAAATACTGCCCTGCTTTTCGGGAACGAATTTACCGTTTGCCCCAACAAGCGCTGCTTCTACAGGCTCCGTGCACGCCGCATCCAGATACCAGCCTGCAAAGGCAAAGCCTTCACTTGCGGTTGGAAGCGTGCCCTTTGCAACGCCCGAAACCGCCTTGATATTTTCGGCTTGAGGAACCAAGGTGCCGCAGTTTGCGGGACCGATTATTTCATATTTAATATTGGCGGTAATTTCCTCATACATAAATATGATAACATTTCTTTCAGCAACTGCCGAAAGTGTGAGCATTTTAAGATTTTCGCTTACCAAGCTATAACCGCTATCAGTAAGGTCGGGTGCATATTCCAATATCTGTGCACCGAAAACCCCCTCACCGATTTTATCATCCTGAAGCGGATTATAATCACTATCCACATACTGAACAAGATATTTAACAGTATCGCGGTCATAGTAAAGGTTAATAAGCAAGCCTTCCGCGCTTAAGGTTGCGGATACCGTGTCCTCAGTAAGTATGGGCTGTGCACCCACAACCTCGGTTTTAGAGGCCACATACTTAAAGCCGGTAAGTGTAATTGCCTTTATGGTGTAGGCGGTGCCGATTTCGCCCACCTTTTCTTCCGAACGGTATTCACGGTAGGTTATGCCGTCCAGATTTTGAATGTGATGCACAACACGATAATAGGCGTGCTCTTCATCACTGCTGTAGTAAAACACAATAACATTGTTATCAAAAACACCGTCATTGTCGGTGTCAACACCCGTAGAGGTAAGCACCAAACGCTTTTGATAAGCATCAGGCATTTTCTTTTCAACCCTTACAAATGTTTCGGTAACAACCGATAAACGATTTTCCCACACAATTACAGGGTCAGCAACATTATTGCCCAATTCATCAACATACATTACCTTATACGGTACCGATTCAACATAATCATACCAGAAGGTAAAGGTGTGGTCGCCCGTTACGCTCATTGTAACGGTGTGGCTGCTTACATTGGGATAATAGCCCGTGCGATATGCTTCGTAAAGCTGGTCGCCCGCTTTTGCCTCAAAGGTTTTGTTATTACCCGCAATTGATGTGCTGATAGTTGGGTCAGCAACATCGGTATCTGTACCCTTAAGCTTGTAATAAACCTTATAATCCACCTCAACGTGTGAGCCCCACTTGGCATATACATCCATATCCTTAGTTATGGGAATTCCCCTGAAAACGAAGGCCTTTTCGGTGCCGCCATCCATATAAAACCAGCCTTGGAAAATAAAGCTTCCGTTTGTAACCGAGCCAACGGGTTCGGTGGCAAAATTGCCGTGAGGTACCGTTATGGTTTCGCCAATTTGAACATTCTTATCAGCGGTTAAGAACACCCTTACATTATGAACCGTAGGACTCCACTTAGCGTAAAGCATCATATCGCCCTCGCTCATGGTGATGGTATTCCAGTCAACCTCGGTACCGTCAAAGCAACCGGGAGAGGTGTACCACCCACTGAACTGATATGCACCCGGTTCAAGATTTGTGGGGTAATCGGGTGTGAAATTATATTTGGTTAACAGACTTCCGTAAGGAATACCGTAAACCATTTTATCATTTAAAACCTGACCGTTGTTGTTAAATTCAAGCTTATGGTCGGTAATGCGGTTATAGTAAAACTTAACCTCACCGCCGTTAGTATCAATTTTACCCGAGCTAAAGCCTGGGTTTGAAGCGTACTGATAAAAGCCCTTTATGTCAAAAAAGTCTTCATCCTCGGTAACAAAGTTATATTTTGCAACAATTTCGTGACCAAGTATATAATTATATCCGTTATAGCTTGTTTGATACGGCTCGCCGTCCAAAACCTGCATATAATATTTCATTGTGTAGGTATCGGCCGAGGAGGTTGAAAGCGTAAGGGTAAAATCATCAGGTGGCATTTGAGATATATACACCAAAACCTCACTGTAGAAGGAGGATGATGAAGGTGTCCAACGCTGACCGCTGTTATAAACCACGCCGTTAGCATCGGTTATAGGCCAAATTTCACCAAGTGAATGACCGTATTTTTCCTTTACAAGCTTTACGGTATTGGTTTGCCTTGCGCTGTTGCAGTTGCTTGAATGTGTATGATTTACAGGCTGACTGCAAATAAGTCTGTAGCAATCATCCACATGGACATGATTATCCTCACCGCAGGAATAGGTGTAGCATTCTTCGTTATGGGTATGAATGACATCCTTATAGCAGGAATCACCGTGGGTATGCTCCTCGGTGTCACAGTCACAGTCAACACCGTGGGTGTGCTCTTCCTTGCTACAGTCGGGGTCTACCACTAAGCCCGAATAAACATCCTCGCCGTTGTAGTAATACCATGTACCGTATAGATAAATATAATAATTGCTGTAGAAAAAGCTGTAGCGATAATAAATATAACCGTTTTCGGGGTTATTAGGTGCACTGCTCGGTCTGCTTGTAGCGCTTCCCACATTATTCCAACAGCTCGCTGTATGTGTATGCTCGGTCTTATTACACTGACAGCCCTCGCCACCGTGAATGTGTGTAGACTTACCGCAAATAATACATTCATTTGTATGTGCGGTATGCTGCGGTATTGTACAAACAAGGGTTGATACACAGCCTTCATCGTGAATGTGAGCGCGACCGCAAATAGCCTCGTAGCAAGCGTCATTATGCTGGTGATTTTCTTCAATGGCACACTTACCCGCAGCCTTAAAGGTTATGGTGTACATTTTGCGGGTGTAATATGCGTTAACAACGGTAGAGCCGTCGCCTTCAACAACTATACCTTTATCACTCTTTTGAGTGTTGAATTCAAAGTAAGCCTCATTTTCAATTCCGTCAACCTGATCAATCAAATCGCGCGCGTTTACCACATCGCCCGACATGGCTGAAATATTATCCAAATGGCCCCAATAGCTATAGCCGTCATCGTCGGCGTTTTCGCACCAGAATACCATAGTATACTTGGTTTCGCCAACAATCCACCTTGCCTTATAGGTAAGGTTGGCCGCAGGAACGGAAATGGTTTTTCCATTTATGTCGTAAATGGACTTTTGTTCGGCAGTGGGGGTGTTTCCGCCGTAGGACACAAGCTCCCAGCCGTCGAAAATATAACCGTGGCGGGTTGGTGTATTAGTGCCAACCGTGGCTTCAAACCTGGTGTAAACAGGCTCAGCGCCGTAACCGCCGTTCATATCAAAATCTATCAAATAATATTTGCGGTCGTACCTGATTTCAATCGCGGTACTTGAGTCGGCCGCCACCTCAAGCCTTTCATAAGCCAAGGGCTTAAAGCCCGGCCATTGTTCCTCGGTAAAGGCAAGACCGTCACCCACCAATGTACCTGTGGGCGCTTTGCCGTTTGTAACCTCGTCAGGTGTAACCGAATAATTATCGTCATAAATATCCTGCTTGTGATGGTGAATAAAGAAATCAACCATTGCAGGCTCGTAAATAACATCAATTGTTACGTTTTGTTGAATGTCGTAAATTTCGGGGTAAACAAATTTAGCCGAAACATATTCACTTCCAACCCAATAAAATGGCTCGTAGCCAACAATTTCGGGTGATTCAACAGGGTCGGTAAAATCATCACCCTTTGCGATTGTAGCGCCGTATGGTTCAAACGCAATTGTATTATCGGGGAAAATATAGTTAATTACTACCGAATAGGTGATATGCTCACCTGCTGCAGTGCGGGCCGCCATTTTAAATTTGCGTGGCTTGCCCGAAATGGTAGATTCGGTTTTATCGGTTTCGGTGTTGTAAGAAAGGGTAACCTTAAGGGGTGCGGTAAAGCTTTCATTACCGCCTGTTACCACCCTGCAACGAAGCCTTGATTCACCGTAATCGTTACTCATGCTTGAAACAAGCGCCGCAGTAAGCCAAAGACCTTCGGTGCCTGCACCGTCAATATTCACCCAAATATCATTGTTATTCGGGTGGGCAATTTGCCAGTTAAAGCTGCCCTCGCCACCGGGCGAAATTGCGTAAAGTCTAAGCTTTGCATCCTCGCGGAGCACAACCTCCTCTACCCGTTCGCCGTCAAGCATAATATAGGGCGCTGCAACCTCGTTTGCAAAAGAAGTGAGGTGTGACACTGCCGAAATTGTGGTAACCAAAATTACAGCAGCCATAATAACGGCTACCGTTTTTCTAACCTTAATTTTTAAAAACAGTTCTTTAATATTCATTGTGTCACACCACCTTTCTATAATTTTTTAAAGTTTAGTTAAAAGTAAAATATTCGGGTAAAGCGGTTGTCATAGCGTCAAAGCAGGTTTCAAAATTAAACTTTTGAACACCAAAGGCTTCTACATCTAAAACAAGCTCGGAAAGCTCCTGCATTTCACCGTTATTCCATTCGGCAGGAATTTTCATAGTGTCAAAAACCGTTACGCTTTCACCCTTGGGAAGCGGGTTGAGAAGGAAAAAGTAAAATTCATACTTATCTTTCGCGGGGCTTCCAACCTGTACCATAGCGTAATTATCGTTATAGATTACCCTTTCAAAGCCGTTCCACACACCAATACGTGCCGTTTCGGCAAGCAAACCGCCGCTAAACAGAACATGAAAATCAATGTGGTTACTGTGTGTGTAGCCCATTATTTTTCTTATATCACCGCCGCCATCCTTAACGGTAACCTTGAAAGCCACCCACGCGGCATCGGTACCGATATTTTTAATGGTAGGGTCCTTATAAATGCTTTGCGAAGGATAAATTTCGCCGTAGTTATGTATCTCGTTACCGCTACCGCCAAATATTCTCGGAACGGCGGCATCCTTAACAAGATTACCAACCTCATCCCGCTTAACTGCCGCTTCGGAAAGAACAATTTCAACATTACCTGCTGTAATTGTGGATGTATTCAAGCGCTTATTATCAGTAAAATAGGCAAAGGTTGTTGCCACAAAAAGCACCGTCAATACCCCGAGGAGTACAATGCTTACAGCTAAATTTATTTTTAGTTTTTTCACACGCTACTCCCCTTTCTCCACAATAACGGCATCCCAAGCGTCATCGGGTGTGTTAAAGCCGTCCATCTGAACGGCATAAGCCTTGAATTTTAAGGTTGGCTTAATTCTTATAAAGCTTAGTTCCTCTTCGGTTAAGTCCTCAAGAATGGTTACGGTATTATCCTTAATAACAGGAAAAGCCGTGTCGGTTTTGGCTTCGTAAACCTTGCGGTAATAAACCCCTGCCTCGCCCTCTAAATCTATCCAGCCGTCATCAATTGCATAATCGGCATACATATAAAGGTCGGCCGAAGGGTCGGCTTTAATGAAAAGCCAGCAGTCCTCACTGCCCTTTTTAACCGTAACCGTAGGGTCTTTTTTGTGGGTAACCCCGGGTATAAGCTTAAAGCTGTTACCCGTGGTTTCGGTTAAGGTTAGCTCAATTTCGCCAATAGTAAATGTGTTTACTAATTCGTGGGTGGTGGCAATGATATAAGCAAAGGTTGTACCAACCCCAATAAATAACACACATAAAAAAACAATAAGTATTGAAAGGCTTGTCCTTTTTTTCATTGCCTCACCACCTTTTGTTTATTTAAATTTAATTTACTTTAATTTGACTGTTGAGGAACGTAAATATCCGACGAACTGATTTTATTACCAGCTTCGTATGCAACCTTATCTACAATAGCATTCCAAGCATCAACCACATTTTGCTTAGAAACATTGTTATTATCATCGTGGAAGGTACCACCCTGAATTGCATAAGCGGTAATTGTAACAGCAGCACCCTGTGCAAGCTTGTATGCTTCCTCGTTGCATGCCTTATCAATTGTAAAGGTTTGGAAAAGGTCTATTGGCGTATCTTCTGTAGCTTTGGGGATAATAATCTGAGCAAAATTGTCTGAATTATTATAATCAAAATTCTCGCCTGCATATACATAAATCCAGTCACCGATAGAGGTTTGAGCAACACGTCTCCAACCGTTTTCTTCCATTTGGTCCTTCATGGTTTTGCCTGCTTCGGTAGTTTCAATATTAGCAATTTGGTTTCTTGCCTTAACAAAAAGCAAGGTGTCAGCACTACCGGCCTTTATGTAAACGGTAGGGTCCTTCCAGTAGGTTTCACCGGGCAAAATATGGTAAGAGTTAGTATCAGCTGTTTTCTTGGCATTAGGATTATAGCCTACAGGTTGTTTACCATCGGGGCCTACTGCGGTTTCAAACATTTCGATAGCAACATTACCAACGGTAAATACGTTTGATACCTTTGCAGTAGAAAGCAAGTAAGCCATAGTTGTGAAAACTGTGGTGGTTACAAGCACTACAGCCGCAAGGGTAAGGACAATTATGTTTCTGATTAGTTTTTTATTCATTTTTTGTACCTCCAAAAAATTATTTACTTTTTTATGTAAAACACCAAGGTGTTAAACAGACGTTGTTTTTTCTTCTTGTTGTTCTTGCTTTTGCTCGGGCTCATCATCGGGCTGAAGGAAGGAAAGAATAACCAACAGCAGCACTACACCAACAACAATATAAAGCCCGGGTGGATGCTGAACAAAGTTAAATATGTACCCCAAAACCGGAATGTGTAAAACAGGAACACCGATTATTTCATCGGGTGTAACAAAGCCACCGTCGGCGGTGTTATTAGCGTCGCCCTTAGTGTAAAAGCGCAGGCCGTTTTCAGTGTTTTCAATTTCGATTATGCGGTGGGTAACCGTAGCACCGTCAAGGTAAAAGGTTATAGGGTCCTTCACCTTTAGCTTTTCAGGCTGTGCCTTTTTAACATAGATTACCGACCCCACGTGGTAGACAGGCTCCATAGAGCCCGAAATAACGGTATAGGGTGTAAGACCGATAAGCCGCACGCCTGCTATAAGCAGTACCATAACCAAAGCAATTGCGGCAACAATGCTTACAAAAATCCTATAACCGCGCATAAATGCACCCAAAGGCCTTCCCTCCAATAAACGCAAAAAACTGATGCCTCGGCCGTGGGGATTTGCATTCGGACGGTCATCAGTCATATTCTATTATATAATACTACATTATTTCATAAAAAGCAATAGCCACCGGCATTTTCTCTTGAAAAGATTATTTTAGCTTGTTAAAAAAGTAAACCGACCGCCTGTAAAAGCGGTCGGTTTTGCTTATTCTTCTATTTCGTAGGTTGAATAATTTTCTGCTATGAAATCATCCAACACATTATACGCTTTCATACGGTAAATTCCGAAATTTTCGGGCTTATCATACCGCTTACCCAATATTTTATAAGTGCCGGTTTCATAATCGTATTCGGTTTCATAATAGGTGTTGCGTATTGCCCTTGTTATATATTCACGGCTGGTTACAAGCAGGTCAACATTGTCATCCTCTTCCAAAAGCTTTACAAGGTAAGGCACACCCTCGTCCCCAAGGTTGTAAATGGTTTCAACATCAATGGTTTCTAAAACATCGTTTCGGTAGGCGTGATAATTATAAGCCGCTACCACGTGGTCAACGTTGACAACACCAAGTATTAAAAGCACAGTGCTTGCCGTAACAAGTGCAACCCGCAAAACCTTAACCCGCGCAATAAACAGCCTTAAAATTACACTTAAAAATACAATACCCAGAAAAACCATAAAGGCGCTTGTAGTTATGCGAAGACGGGTCATACCAAAGCCCTGAATATAAAGCACCATTTTTGAAATTGCAGTTACAATTATAATAAGGGTAAACACACTTATAAATAGGCAAATAAGGCGTGACGGCATGCACATTTTTTTGTTTTTCTTTCTTGAAAGCAGTAATGTGCCGAAAATTATTAAAAAGTTTATTGCCGCAATTGCCGACATTTCAAAAAAGCCGCGGCGGGCATAGGTTGAAACATTGAATTCGTACCCTTCGGGCAAAAAGCCTTTAAAGGCACTAAAGAAATATGCAAGCTGTGAAAACAAATAAGCTAAATAACAAATTGAAATTACCGATAAAAACGATATAACAATAGTATTATCAATGCCTGCAAACTTGCTTGGTGTATATTCTTTTTTCTCACTGTTTTTAAGGGCAAAGCAGTATGCAATTACAAATGGGGTAATTATTAAACCAACAATAACCTTAAAAATTGTAAGCGAAATATTTTCAAAAAAGCTTGTAATAAAGCCCGCAAAGGCCACATCGGACGAAATTAAAAGAGGTATTACAACCATTAAAACGGGAATGGCCAAAAGTATGCCTAAAAGTGCTTTACCAAAGCCGCTTTTACGCTGACTTTTAGCAGCAAAGAGAGAGGCTATGCTTTTGGGAAGCTTACCAAACATTCCAAAAATTATTTGGTGAAAAAAGTTACGAACAAGCTCCAAATCACCGCCGAAGTCGCCCAAATCAACCAGTGAACCAAACCAAGCCATTGAGGTTAGCGCGTTTGCCACAAGCGACCAAAACCTGACCGAGCCGTTTGAGGTTATAGCAAACACCGCGGGTAAAACCAACGATAATATGCCGCAAAGCAATGGGAAAAATTTAATTTTTGTGTTTTTGTTCCACAAATACACCGTGCCGACAATAAGGCTTAAAACGGCCGATACTGTATAACCCACACGGAAGCCGCCGAAAAGACCAAGCCCCGCAAACAAAACCGATGCAATTGCAAAAAGCACCGCAAATGCCGTGTCGCGCTTAGTAATAGGGAAATACTTTTCGCTCTTTACTTCAGCATTAGCGTTTTCGTTTTCTTTAATTTCATTAACAATATTTTCAGTCATAAAAAATCACTCCTTATTCGGAATATATTTAATAATATCGCCCGGTTGACAGTCAAGCGCCTCACAAATGCTTTCAAGGGTAGAAAACCGCACGGCGCGCGCCTTGCCCGTTTTTAAAACCGAAAGGTTTGCCTGCGTTATTCCGATTTTTTCGGCCAGCTCAAGCGAGGTCATTCTTCGGGTGGCCAGAATAATATCCAAGTTTATTTCAATCACATAAAGACCCCCTTATATAGTTAAATCGTTTTCTTCACGAAGCGTCACGGCTGACTGCATAACATTTTTAAGCACGCGAAGCAGCATACCGACAAAGCCGCCCGCCAAGGCCACAAAACCAAAGGGCATATAAAAGAAGGCGCCCACGAAGGTTATAACTGCAATAGCAACACAGCACCAAGAAACGATTCTAAGCATAGTGACGTTTTGAGCTATAAACACATCATCACGCTTTATGTTGAAAAGCAGCCTTAAAAGCGAGTAAAGAATTATGCCCGCAAAAACCGAACAGGGATAAAAGCAGAGCGCAAAGGTACGGCTTAAATCGTGCATAGCCTGACCGTCGGGCCTGAAGCCACGATAGGCTGTCATATAAAGCTTAAAAATGAACGGACCAAATATTGCAAGTATTAGCAGCACCGCCGCCAAAACAAAGCAAACCACAATTGAAAGTGTGACCGACCGTCTTCTGTTCCACATATTTTTTCCTCGCTTTACATTATTTTACATTCACATATTAGCACAATAATTATCGTTTGTCAATAATTATTTTATCGTTTATCGATAATTCTGCTTCTACTCTTTATGAATATGTCGGTTTAAAACAAAAAATTCCCCGTTGGAACACCAACAGGGAATAATTTTTATTTTATCTTTTTAGTTTTTAAAAATCTTAAATAAACAAAAATTGCTAAAAGCGGGAAAATTGCGCCAAAAAGCATACCCGCCTTCATACCAAGCTGTTCTGGCGTAAGGCTTAAGGCTTGTGCAAGCCCTTCTGCTTTTGGAAAAGCAATTACAAAATCGGTTATTATGCCAACAAGCTGTGGTGCAACCGAAGCCCCAAGGTCACCGCCTGCCGCCATTAAGGCGTAGATAAATACCCCCGCCCTGCGTGAAGCGGCTTGACGCCACAACCAAATTGCCCGGCCACAGCATTGAAACGCAAAAGCCCGTAAAGGCACAGGCCGCAAGACCAACCCACGAAATGCTTGAAACCGCCGCTATAATATAGCATACAGTAGCGCCAACTGCGCCTAAAGTTAAAACCCTTTCAATATTTTTTCCGCGTTTTGCATAAAGTGTGCGCCCAAGCCCCAGCGTTAATGCAAACATTGCCACACCCAAAAGGTCGCCCCACACTTTAGATATGCCAAGCGCCTTTTCAATATAGCCCGAGCACCATTGCGCCATAGTGCATTCTGCGGCGCCACCTAAAAATATAGCTGACACACAAAGCCAAACGCCACTGTTTTTAAGCATTTTTACCGCCCCCGAAGCACGTTCGGGTGTTTCCATTTGGGGAATTTCGGTTTTAAAAAACATAACAGCCGAAACAATTGGCACAAGTGTAAAAATAAATACAAGCCATTGCCAATTTTGGTTACCGAAGGCAAGTAAAAACAATGTGCTTATTGCCACAACCGCTACAACACCCCAGGCATAGACCGAATGAAGCTTGCTCATTTCACGGTCGGGGTCGTCGGCAGGAATTGTAGCAATTACAGGGCTTATAAGCACCTCATTTAGTCCGCTTGCAAAGGAAAAAATTATTGTACCTGTTACAAGACCCACATATACGCTATTGGGGAAAACAAATGGCCACAAAGCATAAACTAAAAAGCCGCACGCGGCAATAACTGGTATTGCTTTAACCGTTTTAGGAATATTAAACCTGTGTGAAAAGAAGGAAAAAATAAGGTCAATTGTAAGCTGGGTTACAAAATTGACTAAAACCAGCAAACCCAAAAGAGAATAGGATATACCGTAAAGTGACCTGAAGGTCAAAAACAAAACGGGCGATAAATTACCCACTACCGACATTGTAAGGTTTGCGGTATAGCAGGCATACTTAAGCATTTTAATTTTTGGTGACACAATAACACCTCTAATACATTTATTGCCCACAAAGTATAGCACAACATTAATTTTTTTGCAATATAAAACCGACCGTATTTAATACAGTCGGTTTTCATATTATAAGCCCTATTCGGTTATAGCTTCATCGGTAATTTCGGCTTCCTCTGCTGCGGGGGTCTCCTCAACCGCAGGGGCTTCCTCTACTGCTGCAGCCAATTTACGCTTTGCATTTTTTCTTAACAAAATAAACGCTGTAATTGAAGCTGCAACAATAACAAATAAAACCGCAATTGCAATTATAAGCTTAGTTGTAATTATGCCCAAGGCCGAAGCCGCAACATTTGAAAGCGCGCTTGGCATTTCGGCAATTACAAAGCTGAAAAGGCCGCTGTTTATTATAATGGCGGCAACGGCAAGCATAAGCATAACTATACCCGAATCAACCGCAAGCCAAATAAAGCCGCCATATTTTTTAGCACGCAAGAGGTAAATTAACCCTAAAATTACAATTAAAGTTAAAGTAACAATTATAATAACGGGAAGTGTTAAAGTTTTTTGCACCGTTCTATAAACATTTGCTGCGGGATTATCAGCAGTAAATTCGGCTACGGTTTCTTTAATTGCATCGGAATTATTATCAATAATTTCATTCAAAACGCCTTGAACATCCTCTTTTTTAATTGGCGTATCGAGGTTTTCATCTAAAACTGCGGCAATATCATCAATATGGTTTTCAGCCATATCCTTTAAAGCATCTATGCTGAAATCCTCAGGATTGCCGCTTATCACAACATCGGTCACAATACCTGCAAAGCCTTCAAGAAAATTGCCAACCGCATCACTTTTTATAATTTCATCAACGGTTTGAATATCCAAGCCAAGCTCATTCATCGTGGCATTAAATTCTTTCGATTCCTTCAAAATTTCAACAAAGTCAATATTTTGAACAACCTTTACAACGCTGTCAGGCTTAACCATACCCACCGTCGCATAATAAACGGGAAACACAAAGGCTACTATAACAAAAAGCCCGCTTAAAAATATGCTCAACAGTATTTTTACTATGTTTAAAAATATTTTTCCGCCTGATTTTTCCATTTTTATACCCCCAAAATATACTTAAAAATTGGTTATTTAAGCCTACCTTCAAATTCTAACATAAGAATTATGAAAAAGCAATACAAAACACCTATTCGGCAATAACCAAATGGGTGTTTAAAAATTAAATTCCGTATCCCTTAATTACTTCGCTTACATTTTGTTTGCCGTTTTGCCTCAAGATTTGAAAATCTACGGTGTATATATTGCATTAAGCAGCGCTTATATTGGCGAAGTGATTTTTGCAAGCATAGTGTATTTTACAGGCAAATAGGAAAACTGTAAAGAAAAACGCACAGCCGCTTGACACCCCTGCGTATTCTAATATATAATAATTGCGTATAGGACAGTTAAAAATTTATTAGGAGCGCATAATATGAAACCATATATTATAGGCATTGCAGGCGGCAGCGGTTCGGGTAAATCAACCTTTGCACAGCGTTTGAAGGAAGCCTTTCCCGACCATATTTCACTTATAAGCTGTGACAATTACTACCTACCGCATGATGAATTACCTTTAGAAGAGCGCGCACACCTTAATTATGATGCACCCGAAGCACTGGAATTTGACCTTATGGTACACCATTTGGAAGAGCTAAAAAACGGCAAGACAGCGCTGTGCCCCGTGTATGATTTTTCACAGCACACCCGCAGCAGCAGGGTTACCGAAATTAAGCCCCGTCCGATTATTTTAATTGACGGTATTTTAATTTTTCACGACCCTGCCTTACGCGATTGTATGGACCTTAAAATTTATGTTGAAACCGATGCTGATGAACGTATTTTACGCCGTGCGAAACGCGATATGCAGGAACGTGGCCGCGACCTTGACAGTGTTATTGACCAATATTTAACTACTGTAAAGCCCATGCACAACACCTACGTTAAACCCACGCGTGTATTTGCCGATATTATTTTGAACGGCGGCAAAAATGAACAAGCCTTTATTTTGGTTAAAACTCAAATTGAACGAATACTGAAAAAGCACAAAGAAATATAAAAATGAAACCGATCGCCTTTTATGCAATCGGTTTTATTTTTCATTATCATTTAATAAATAGCCGAGCATTTTTTCGGGATTTTCCAAAAAGCTTTTGGTAATTTGAAAATGTTCGGTATCCTGATATTCCACCCTTTTAATTCCGCCAGCCGAAAATTCTAAAATTTCGGCGTTGGGAAAGGTCATAAGAATAGGTGAATGGGTTGCAATTATAAACTGTGAATCTTTTTTTACCAATTCATTTATTTCAGCCATTAAGGTCAAAAGACGCATAGGTGACAATGCCGCTTCAGGTTCGTCTAAAATATAAAGTCCGTTACCGAAAAAGCGGTTTTGAACAATTGATAAAAAGCTTTCCCCGTGGGATTGGTTATGTAACGACACACCGCCGTACCCTCCGATTATCGGCGCATCGAAGGAGGGAAGCTTGTCCATATCATCAATATTGGTTGCAACGTTATAAAGACTTTCGGCGCGAAGAAAAAAGCCGTCCCTTGCATAGCCGCGTTTTGCAATTTCTATATGCTCACAAAGCTCGGAATGGGTTGCGTTAGTTGAAAAGTTAAAATTTTTCGAGCCGCCCTCGGCATTAAAGCCGTAAGCCACCGCAATAGCTTCAAGCAAGGTGGATTTACCCGTTCCGTTTTCACCAACAAAAAACGTAACGTCGGCATTAAAGGAAAGCTCCTTTTCCTTGGCTAAATATTTTATAATGGGCAAATTGTTTAAATAAGAAGCTTTGTTTAGCTTATTATCAAACAATATTTTACTTATATATTTAGAATTGGTCATACTTATCACCGAAAAGATTATAACATAATACAATATCTTTCGCAACCACACAATAAAAGTGCGTATGTAAATAGATTTTTAAATTATAGTTTGTAGGGCTAATGAAGCACAAACCACATTAAGAATTCGTAGGGGCAGGCGTCCTCGACTGCCCGTTAAAACCCGACTTTATTTGCGGACAGTCCGGGAGGCCTGTCCCTACAAAATATCAATATAGTCTGTGCGCTAAACCCCAATTTGCAAAAAACCTCGGAATTTCTTCCGAGGTTTTTTAATTAAGCTAATAAATTATTCTGCAGCTGCTTCTACATCAGCAACAACTTCATTTTCTATTACAACAGGTTCATTTGAAACTACTTCCGTTTCGGAAAGCTTTTGACCTAAAAGTGTGGGCAACTGCATACCTGCCATTGCAAATACCTCATCAAGAGGGGGCACAGACTTCATCATACCCGAAATAAAGTTTGCTGTTGAGGTTTTACCGTCGCCACCTTGACCGCCGTCCCAAACAGTAACCTTGTCAATCTTAATATTCTTGATAGCGTCAACCTGAACACGCATAAGGTCTTCAAGCTTATCGGCAATAAGAAGCTTAAGTGCGGCATCTGCATCGCCGCCTGCGGATTTAACAACCTCTGCAAAACCTGCTGCCTGCTTTTTAAGAATTTCTTCAGCACCGCGTGCTTCAGCTTCCATTTTAGCGTAGATAGCATCAGCTTCACCCTGTGCTTTTCTGCGGATTTGTTCAGCTTCAGCTTCAGCAGCAAGCTCTAATTCACGCTTTCTGGCTTCGGCACGTACGATAATATCGGCTTCCAAGGTTGCCTGTTCCTTATCGCGTCTTGCTCTTTCTGCCGCCTGTTCAGCCGCATAAGATTCTTCCAATGCTTTAGCCGCCTGAGTTTTTTCAGCGGTTGTTGCAATTTTAAGCGCTTCGGCTTCCTTTTCTCTGAGTGCCGCATCAGACATTGCAATCTTCATCTTGGCTTCGTTTTCACCTTCAATTGCAAGTGAATCGGCCTTAGAAACTTCAATTCTTTGTTCCTTCTTAGCATTTGCTTCACCGATAGAACCTTCTCTATCCTGCTCGGCAACGCTCTTCTTAGCGTCGTTAATTGCCTTTGCAGCGGCTTCTTTACCTAAAGCGGCAATATAGCCCGATTCATCGCTGATGTCGGTAACGTTTACGTTAATAAGGCGAAGACCGATTTTTTTAAGTTCACTTTCAACGTTTTCGCTTACTGCTGCTAGGAATTTATCACGGTTGGTGTTAATTTCTTCAATATCCATTGTTGCAATGATAAGACGCAACTGACCGAAGATAATATCCTTAGAAAGCTCTTGTATTTCAGCAAGCTTGAGTCCTAAAAGACGTTCTGCAGCATTTTGCATAACACCGGGTTCGGTAGAAATACCAACCGTAAATCTTGAAGGAACGTCAATACGGATGTTTTGCTTTGAAAGTGCGTTTTTAAGGTCAACCTGAATAGAAATAGGAGTAAGGTCCAAATAAGCATAGGACTGGAAAACAGGAATAATAAATTCTGCACCACCGTGAATACACTTTGCACTGCGGTTAGAACCGTCGCCGTTTTTACCAATAGAACCATAAACTACCATAATTTTGTCAGAAGGACATTTTTTGTATCGTGAGCATATCCATACTATAAAGGATACAATAACGAGTACAATTGCAGATACTAAAAAGATGATTCCAGGGTTCATAAATTTTTCCTCCGTTTTTATTTATTTTCGTTTAACGACCAAACTTGTCTGTCCACTGGTGCCGATAACGATTATTTCGCAACCGGTAGGGATAGCTTCAGTTTCGTCGGTAACTGCGTTTCGTTCAACATAAGCGCCCTGCAGCATTATGTTGACCTTGCCCTCGCCCGAGCGTGAGGGCGGTATTGTGAGATATACTTTTCCTGCTTTTCCCAAAGCATTGCGGTTATCGGCAGTTCCATTGCTCTTAAGGCGCATAACAAGTTTAAATAAGTATGCTATAAGCACCATAATAGCAAAGCCGCAAATTGTGGCAACAATCAAAGTGATAGCCAGGTTTATATCCGCCGACTGCATTACGACGCCAACCCAACCGAATATGACAAAGAATGCAATAATTCCTCTGACGGTGAAAATATGTAAGCTTTCAAGTCCCGCCACGTCGTCAATATCCATATCGAAGTCGTCGCCTATTCCGTCGCCGTCGAAATCTGCATCGGGCGCATCAAATTCAACGTCGCCGTCCACACCATCGTCTATACCAAAAAACATCAGTATTGTTTGTATAAGCAACACCAATGTCGCAGGAACAGCGATGCAATAAAAAATTTGCGTTACCAAGCCTAAAGAATTCCACCATTCAACTAAAAACATTTACCTTTACCCCCTTCTTAAATATTATTGCAAAGTAGATAACAACTCTTTAGCCGAGTCACGAAGCTTCGCCGCTGTATGCGCATAAAACATAATTTGCAATATTCTTACAAGCTTTTGCTTTTCAGCGGGATTTTTTTCTTTAAAGCCGTCCGCGGCATTAAGCGCCGCTTCCAACACAGCCGATTTATCAGACGCATCAATTTCGCCGTCACAAATCATATCACAATACCTATGGTAAAGCTCGTTATCTTTTATAAGGTCGTCAAAATCATTGTCAACCTCGCCACCTATTATCTGTATAAGATTACAGATGGATTCGATCTGCAAGGATTCCCTTAACATATTTATGATAATAATTCGGGCAAATTGCTGCCTTGAATATAATTTTTTAACCGGGGAACTGACGAATTTTCGCTTAACCCAGTTTTGAATAAGGTACGGCTCAAGCCCGGTCATATTCGAAACCTGAGAAAGTGTAATGCCCCCTGCGGCAAATATGCCGTCAAACAGCACCCTTGAACTGCCTTTTTGCATTGCAAGAACCTCTATCGTCGTTCCGGGATATTTCTTGGTCATCTTATTCCCCCAATTCTGTGGTGTGTGTTATTATAATACCACACGGTCAAGTGATTGTCAATAGTGTTCTTGTGATTTTTTAAAAATTTTTTTAATATACAATCATGACTACTGGCTTAGCTGATAGTTTGCTCTACGGCTATAAGCCGCTGTTACTGGCGGGACTGAAAGTCCATCGAATAATCTACCTTTTGCAAAGATGCCCTACTGCCGTATATACGGCAGTCAGCCTCCATCTGATGAGGGAGGTG
>SVPF01000047.1 GCA_015066005.1 Oscillospiraceae bacterium | reverse complement strand
GTATTTGTGTTGATAATATAATCTATCATTTTGCCCTTTATGTAAAACCATATGTAATCGCGAGAATTATCGCTGTCATCGTGAACAGCGACAGGAAGCGCTTGAATCAATTGAATGTTTTCCAAAATGTTTTTTTCATTTCTATAAGACATCCAGTTTAACTTTGTCTGAAAGCTGTCATATAATTCATCCGACATATATTGAGCAGCAGGAGTCATATCCATATTTGCCCAAGCGGTTTGAATTGCGATAAAACTGTCTTTTACTGTGGAAGAAATGTCTTTGTATTTCCAAGCATTATCACTTTGCATCATTTGTTTCATCAATTTTTTTGCTTTTCTTGAACGCTTCGTAAGTTTAACATAAAAAACAATCGAGGACAAAAACAATACAAAAGGCATCATAATAAATTGAATAATTGATTCAAATAGTGTGGGCTGACGTCCCGTACCAGAATGATGTGAAGAACCGCCGCCTGAGCCGCCACCGCCACCGGAGCCGCCACCGGCGCGTAATGTGATTACAGAAGCACTGTAATAATCATCAATGCTCTCGGCATAAGCAGTTATACCTATGCAAGAAACAAGCATTAAAATAATTATAGTTAAAGCTAATATCTTTCTAATCATGCATCCACCGCCTTTGAATCTGTTGCAAGTTGTTCTGAATATACAAGCAAATAATTCTTCGGCATAATCTCACTTCCTTTATAATAATTATAGCATAAAGTTATTAATAAATCAACGCGAAGCGTTGTATATCATCAATTCCGTAAGGAATTGCATATCATCAAGACGAAGTCTTGTATATCATCATTGCGAAAGAGTTTTTATACACACCTAAAGGTGTGATGATATACAGTCCTTACGGACTGATGAGATACAACACGGCAGAGCCGTGTTGATGATATGCCATTGCTTTCGCAATGGATAAAAAAATCGACTTGCTTTCACAAGTCGATTTTTTGGTGGGAGCGGGTGGATTCGAACCACCGAAGTCGAAGACAACAGATTTACAGTCTGCCCCCTTTGGCCACTCGGGAACACTCCCATATTTAGTTTTACTTGAAAAACCTCTCAGGCTTCGAGTCCGACTAAGAACTCATAAACGCTGGAGCTGGTGGACGGACTCGAACCCCCGACCTGCTGATTACAAATCAGCTGCTCTACCAACTGAGCTACACCAGCATTTTCAAGCGCCTAAATAATATACCATAATTAACGGCTGTTGTCAAGAAATTTTTTAAAGTTTTTTATTTTTTCATAATTTTGGTTTTTTGCGGAAAAGTATTAAAAGAACTTTAATTTGGAGGTCGTTTAAATGAAAACGAAATTCACTGCATTTTTTATTGCATTAGCGCTTACATTTTCCTGCCTGTCACTTGCAGGCTGCACAAGCCGTAAAAACACCGCTTTGGTATATTTTTTAAACTTTAAGCCTGAATCGGCTGCGGTTTATGAAGAATTGGCCGACAAGTATGAAGCCGAAACAGGTGTTAAGGTGAAGGTTGTTACAGCAGCGGCAAACACCTACGAGCAAACCCTGAAATCAGAAATTGCAAAATCTAACCCACCAACAATTTTTCAGGTGAACGGCCCCATCGGGTACGACGCTTGGGAAGATTACTGCCTTAATATTAAGGACAGCAAGCTATATTCCTATTTATCCGACAAGGACCTTGCCATTCACGATGACGGTGGTGTTTACGCTATTCCCTATGTTGTTGAAGGCTATGGCATTATTTATAACAACGCCATTATGAAGCGTTATTTTGCGCTGCCCGACAAAAAAACAAGCTTTAAGGATATGCGCGAAATTAAAAGCTTTGCCGACCTTAAGGCCGTTGTTGAGGATATGACCGCCAACAAGAAAAAGCTTTCTATTGAAGGGGTTTTTGCTTCCACATCGCTTTCAGCAGGCGAGGACTGGCGCTGGCAAACCCACCTTTTAAACCTTCCCCTTTATTATGAAATTACCCAAAAGCACAAGGACGCCGACCCCACCCTTTCACTTTTGGGAAGCGATGAAATTATTTTAAAATATGCCGCAAACTATAAAAATATTTTTGATTTATATATAAACAATTCTATTACACCCAAAAACCTTTTGGGGTCAAAATCGGTTGCGGATTCTATGGCCGAATTTGCTTTGGGCAAGGTTGCAATGGTACAAAACGGCAACTGGAGCTGGTCACAAATTTCAGGTGTAAAGGGCAACACCGTAAAGGCCGAGGACATTAAAATGCTTCCTATTTATATAGGTGTTGAGGGTGAAGAAAAGCAGGGCATTTGCGTTGGCACCGAAAATTACCTTGCCATAAACAAAAACGCCACAGCCGAACAGCAAAAGGCTTCCCTTGACTTTTTGGAATGGCTTTTTTCAAGCGAGATTGGCAAAAAGTATGTAACCGAAAAGCTTGGCTTTATTACGCCCTTTAACACCTTTAAGGAAAGTGAAATTCCTGCTGACCCTCTGGCCCGCGAAATTACCCGTTATATGAAGGATGAAAATTTAAAAACTATACCCTGGGTATTCAACGCATTCCCCGGTGAAGCATTTAAAAAGACTGTAGGTGATGGATTGCTTGATTACGCGCAAGGCAAAAAGGAATGGAATAAAATTAAAGACGAAATTGTGAAATCCTGGAAGAGTGAACGCGACTAAATGAAACCCTTAAAACGCTATTTTCCAATCTTTGTGCTACCAACCCTTATTGCCTTTTCGGTTGCATTCCTTATCCCCTTTATAATGGGGCTTTACCTTTCCTTTACCGAATTTACCACCGTTGAAAACGCCACCTTTGTAGGCTTTAAAAATTATATTACCGCCTTTACCGAAAACGACGACTTTTTAAACGCATTATGGTTTACGGTAAAATTTGCAGTAACGTCGGTTATAACCATTAACCTTTTTGCCTTTATTTTAGCCCTTATGCTAACCCGAAAAATTTGGGGTACAAACCTTTTTCGAACGGTGTTTTTTATGCCGAATTTAATTGGCGGCATCGTGCTGGGTTACATTTGGCAGCTTATTATAAACGGCGTGCTTTTGCCCTATGGCTATGCAATTACAAGTGATGAAGGCTTTGGCTTTTGGGGACTTGTTGTGCTTATGAACTGGCAAATGATTGGCTACACTATGATAATTTATATTGCAGGGCTTACAAGCGTACCCACCGACATTTTAGAGGCTGCGAAGGTTGACGGTGCCGGCGCGCTTACAACCCTTTTTAAAATTACAATTCCTTCGGTTATGCCGTCAATTACAATTTGTTTGTTTTTAACCATTACAAATTCCTTTAAAATGTTTGACCAAAACCTTGCTTTAACCGCAGGCGCACCGGGCGGGCGCACAAAAATGCTTGCGCTTGACATTTACGAAACCTTTTACGGAAAGGTTGGATTTGAAGGTGTGGGACAGGCCAAGGCGGTAATTTTCTTCATAATCGTTGCTTCAATTGCCTTAACACAGCTTGTTTTAACCCGCAGAAAAGAGGTTGAACAATGAACAGCCGAAAAATTTCGCACGGCGTGGTGTTTTTAATACTTTTAGCCGCGGCAATAACATTTTTACTTCCAATATTTATTGTAATTATTAATTCCTTTAAATATAAATTTTCTATAACCGATGCCCCCTTCACCCTGCCAAATGCCGATTCCTTTGCAGGTATTGAAAACTATACAAACGGTATTAGCCAAACCGATTTTCCCTTGGCGTTTTTTTGGTCGCTATTTATAACGGTTTTTTCGGTAGCGGCAATTATAATTTTTACCTCGATGACAGCGTGGTACATTGTAAGGGCAAAATCGGTACTGACAGGCATTTTATACTATGCGCTTGTTTTTTCTATGATTGTGCCCTTCCAAATGGTTATGTTTACGATGTCAAAGGTGGCAAATATACTGCGGCTTGACAACCCCGTGGGCATAATTATAATTTACCTTGGCTTTGGGGCAGGGCTTTCGGTTTTTATGTTTTCGGGCTTTGTAAAATCGGTACCGAAAACCGTTGAGGAGGCCGCCACAATTGATGGCTGCAACACGCTGCAAACCTATTTTTTGGTGGTGTTCCCCATTTTAAAGCCCACCACCGTTACGGTTGCAATTTTAAATACTATGTGGATTTGGAACGACTATTTACTGCCCTATTTGGTAATCGGTAACGATTATAAAACCATTCCCGTTGCCGTACAGTATTTAAAGGGCGGCTACGGCTCGGTTGATATGGGCGCCTTAATGGCAATGCTTGTGCTTTCAATTATACCCGTTATAATTTTTTATTTAACAAGTCAAAAATATATTATACAGGGTGTCGCCGCAGGCGCAGTTAAGGGATAATAAACCGTAAAAATAAATTGGGGGTTATCGCTTAGGCAAAATGCGTAATTCTTAATTATGGTAAAATCTGTGCCTCCATCTGATGAGGGAGGTGGATTTTTGCGAAGCAAAAAGACGGAGGGAGAGAATAAAAAAATCGTTATTTAAAAGGTCTCTCTCTCCCTCAGTCACTCATACCTCGTGACAGCTCCCTCGTCAGAGGGAGCCAAAGATATAACAATTTAACCGAGCCATAAACTATAATTTACAATGTTATTTTTTAATTCGCCGACCAGCAACAAAATTTAAAGCCCTTCCTTTGAGGAAGGGCTTTAAATTTTATTTGTTATAAACGTAAAATACGGCGGCGCGATCAAAATCATCAGGTAAGCCTAGATTAAAGGGATTTTCAAACGAGGATACCTGTCCCGCTATCACTAAATTGCCGTTTGGAAGCATTGCCGAATCACAAGGGGTGTTGTTAATATCACAACGGAAGATATTGCGGTTAAGCTCGGTGCCGTTTTTATCAACACATGCGGTGTACACCGAAAATACGCGGTCACCCTTTTCATCCTTGGAAATTTGCTCGCAAGGATATTTTGACTGATAACCGTCAAAATAGTCTGCCATACCGACAACATAAGTCTTACCATCTTTTATATGTATTCCGAAAACCTGATCAACCGCCATACCCTTGTTTGAAAGGGGAAGCTTATAAATTAAGTTTCCGTTTTTATCCAGCTTTACAAGCATACGCCTGAATGGTGCGAAAGTGTCAACGCTCATATCCCAAAAGTCATCAGCCTGAAGCCAGTCGGTACCCATCGCAATATAAAAATTGCCATCTTCATCAACGGTGCTTTCCTCAACCCAGTCGTTACCGCCACCGCCGATTGTTTTAGCAAAGGTTAGCTTTTTATCTTTATCAAAATGCATTATTATAGCTTCGGTGGCTTTAAGGGGGTTATATTCGCTTTGCACCAAATCAAATTTATCGGCCAAATTTTCGTTACAGGTTAAAACCAAATAAAAGCCGTCTTTATCGTCAGGAATTATATCACCGTCCGAAATGTCGGTATTTTTCATAAGGTCAATTGTTTTTGTAAGCTCGCCATTTCTATTTAAAAATGCAATTTTAAGCTGGGTTGTCGGGTAGGGTGTTCCCGCAAATAAAACGGCATATTCAACACCGATTTGCGCAACATCCTGTACTATACCTTCGCAAGCGACGTTATAATATTCTTTAACCCATTCAACACGAAAATCACTGCTTATTTTGGTAAGGTATGGTGGATTATACGAAGCGGCAATATAACCGCCGTCGGTGCAGGCGGCAATTTTATCATAACCGTTGCCGTCGCTGAATAAATGCTCTTTTTTAATTTTTCCGTTACTGTCGCATATACGCAAAACTGATAAGCTTTGGTCGTAGGTATATTTAACACCTACCGCCGCAAAGTCACCGTTATTTAAGGGGAGAATATCCTTATATACAACGTCATCACCGACTGAATATACAACATTGGGCAAAGTGCTTTTGGGTTGGGTTGCAGTATCCGACGGTTGACTGTTTTTGTTATCGGTCTGCGGCTTTTGGCAGCCGCAAAGATATGTAAAAAGGGTTAAAATTAAAATTATTGATATAAGTTTTTTCATTTTTTCACCTAATGTTTTATTTCAAAATCATTGTAACAATATACGTAATTATAGGGCTTACTATAATATTGCTTACTAACATATATACTAAAACGCCGCATGCCAATGACCAACCTGACGTTCCGCCGCGGGTACGGTTAATGTTGCGTAAAACGTGGCTACGGTAAATGCAGTCGGCAAGCAAGCCGAAAAGCGTGCTGAATATAATCGAGGCTGTAATTACCCAAAATGACATTTTGCCGATTATTCTGTCAATTTCGCGGTCGTATTTGTTGGCGGCGTTAAGCACCTCGGTCATATCCACGGTGCCGTCGGTAAATGCCATATTATAATCATTAGAATTATTTAAATACTGTGCGTAAGGCGCAATAATTTTTTCAGCTTCAAGCATAGCGGGCTTAATTGCCGTGGCGGCTATTGCTGTAACAGCGATAGAGTATATCATACTAACAATTAAAAATATAACAGCATATTTATACATTTTGCGGTAGAACATCCAATAAACGTTAAAAAACATTGCCGCCCAATTTATGTGGAAGAATATCTTTTTACCCTCGTTTTTAGCAAAAATATCAACATAGCGTGATGAATTTTTATCTATAAACAAATGCAGGTCGGATTTTTTTATGCCGTAAAGCAATGCTTCTTGAGGAGTGGGCTCGTAATTAAGGGGTGTGTTGCAGGTGCGGCAATAGGTGTCACCGTTAATAACTGTTGCGCCACAGTTGTGGCATTTCTTTTCGTAATATAACATTTTGCATCCTCTTTTCCAACACTCGTTAGTAACATACATTAAATTGTATCGTAATGAAACAAGTAATCTGTTCGATATCTCGTTATATTCCTTTTCTAAACCTTTTTTATGTGCATAATAGGGTGGAGAATCATTCCATGAGCCCATAGCACCAAACCTATCGGCTGTATATACCGCGTAATATATTGCCTTAAATTCGTCGGGGAGTTGTTTTGGAATATTGTCTTCTAAAATGTTTGAAGAATTACACAAGGCCTCATACGCATTATGGAAAATTTCTGAAAAATAGGGTTGTTCTATTTCGGTGGCGAATTTTTCTATATCCAAAAGCGTTTGCTTAAACTCATCTGTTTGGTCGTTAAAATGAGGGTTTTTAATAACGGGGGCTGCATTTATTTGGCGTTCGGTATATTTAATTTTCCAACCATTATTTTGTCGGTCAAACTCCCAAAAAGGACAAAAACAAGTAATTTTTCCGTTTTCCCAATAGCATACTATTGTACTTCGTGAGGTGTTCGCAAATCCAAGCAAGTCTTTATTGTCTTTATTAGATGGAATTAAAAATTTTATATCTTTTAAACCTCGTTGCAAACAGCTTTCAAACCATTCGCCAACCGAATCTACCTGACTTGTTTCAAATAAAGAATTGGGTATAAACAAGAAACAAATTGACAGTTCATAATTCCCTAAGGTAAATTCAATTTTTTTATTTTCAAAAAGCGCTTTTCGGGCACTTATAACAATATTGCTCGCTTGCAGTATCTCGCCGTTCATTGTTTTTCTCCTTTTATAAGTTTTCTAGAAATAAAATAAGTAGTAAAGAACAATGCGACTATGATAACAAATATAATATAGAATTCATAGTCGTTTGGCACATTTATTCCCAAAATTTCAAGTAAGTCCATTATTGCAAAGTTGCAATGTTGAACAGCTATCCCAAATGATAGGGTAATCAAGGAAAAAAGCAATGTAAGAGCAGAAAAATTAAAGCCGCCAAGGATAATTGCTACTGTAGTAATAACAAAAACACAAGCCAAATATATAGAAGTTATTATTAAAAACTTTTTGCTATTAGCATAAATAACAGTTACGAACAAGAATGATATTATGGTCATTAAAGAAAAAATAAAACTTATAATAGGATACTTTGCATACTCTGGATATGGAAAATTACAAGTACAAAAACTTAAAACATAAAAAACAGCAAAAACAATTAATGATATTATCCTCTTCACTTTATCTCATCCTTTCGTTTCTGTACAGCCGATTTACGAAACTCCGCAGGGGTTGTGCCTGTTATTTCTTTAAAAATTCGGTTAAAATGCTGTACGGTTTTAAATCCAACCATATTCGCAATATCTTTAATTGGCACGTCGGTAAAGCCAAGCTGTTTTTTGGCAATAGTAATTCGGAACTTCATTAAATATTCGATTGCCGTGCAGCCAAGCTCTTCCTTCATAAGTGCGGTAAGGGTTGTGTGGTTTATTCCGACTTGGCTGATATATCAGACAAGGTTATACTATCGCTATAATGCCCCTCTATATAAAGCACGGCATCCCGCACCTTCGGGTTTTTGATAATTGGTGTTTCTCCGTTTTCTCCGCCTCCGGCAATAAATTGCCAATACTTGCTATCTGCTCTGCGAAAAATACAGTACAAAGGCGTACCGTCAACTATACGATAAGGAATTGATAATATTTGATATGGTTCACGCATTTTTTATTCCTCGTTAAATTATTTGTTGTAGTAAATTGCAAATTTCGGTACACACCAAAAAGAAAGCGGGAAGGGTTATTATGCTTGTCATTATATCTATAACTATTCCTTTGATTTTAAAATTTTCTTTTCTTGCTTTAATGTAGAGAATAATCGTTATTATAAATGCAACAAGTGAAAATATGCCACCTATGATACTCAACGGATAAGAAATAGGGCTCATTGACATTTCGTGAAATACAACAATACTATACCATATAAAAAAGCAGGCCAGTCCCGATGCACCAAAGAACGATATTATCAAAGAGAGTGCAGTTGTCTTTAATCTGCAATTATTGGTAACAGTTCTTTTGAAAATAAGGCAAAAGCCACCACACAAAAACAAAGTTAGTCCTAAAATTAACGTTAATATCAAACGTCCGCCTAATAAATGAGAGGTTATATATATCGCAGTTGGTCCATCCGCACCGCCTATTATTCCTATACTTCCGTTTTGAGCAGTATAACTACTTAATATTATAATCGGCACCAAAACAGATGCTAAGACGAGAAGTAATCCTGAAATTAAGGCAATAGAACTATATATTTTGTATTTCTTCATTTTATCTCATCCTTTCGTTTCTGTACAGCCGATTTACGAAACTCCGCAGGGGTTGTACCCGTTATTTCCTTAAAAATTCGGTTAAAATGCTGTACGGTTTTAAATCCAACCATATTCGCAATATCTTTAATTGGCACGTCGGTAAAGGCAAGCTGTTTTTTGGCAATAGCAATTCGGTATTGCATTAAATATTCGATTGCCGTGCAGCCAAGCTCTTCTTTCATAAGTGCGGTAAGGGTTGTGTGGTTTATTCCGACATTGGCTGATATATCGGACAGGGTTATACTATCGCTATAATGCCCCTCTATATAAAGCACGGCATCCCGAAGCTTCGGGTTTTTGATAATCGGCGTGTTATCCGATTTTTGATGGGTTAAACCATAACCTATTAGACCGTACATACGCTCTAAAGCAATTATAATTTCCATAAAATATGAACGGCCGCGGCAAGACCAGTACCAATCTCTTTGCTCGGTTAGTTCCTCTAACATATAGTCAGCGGATTGCTCGATTTTTTCCACCTGTGTATCGGCAATGGGAATAACATACGCTTTATTAAGGAAGGGCTTTAGCAAAAACATATCGTGGGTTGAGGCAATATCGCTATAGCTGTTGGAGCGAAGCAGCGAAAAGGTCATATTAACATTTAAAAAGGTTGGATGAAAATATATGCAGGTGTATTGCGCTTTTGTTTTTGACATAAGCACCGGATTTTCGGTTTCGTCAAAGCATAAAAATGCAGGTGCGTTTGCAGTGATTTTCTCACTGCCAACTTTAAACTCTAATTTTCCTTTTGTAAGTATTATAAGCAAAAAGCAGTTATCCTTAATGTTGATATTATCAAGCCTGTCGTTTTTAACACATTCAACCAAAGCAATCTTGCCCTTGTTATGTTTTTGACCTATTGTAATATGCCCCATTTTCCCACCGTCCTTTAGTTAAATTATAACATACGGGTTATGTATGAGCAAATAATTTTATTTATCTGATTTTAAATATTTTTTATCTGAAAATTGGGGGTTATCTATGCCTTCTCCTGCGGGAGAAGGGGGACCGCTTTAGCGGTGGATGAGGAGCTTTGTAAGTACAAACTGTTTTTTACACCTCATCCGTCAGGCTTCG